>NZ_LZKK01000217.1 GCF_001672815.1 Mycobacterium sp. E796
ACTACGTCATGCGGACCAACGCGGTCGGCACGGTCAACGTCAACGAGGCGTTTTACCAGATCGCCGGTGAGGGCGCGGTGATCGTCAACGTGGCGTCCATGTCGGCCTACATGCTCCCCGCGGAAATCGTTCCGGCACACCAATTTCCGCTGGCCTCAGAAGACCCCGAGGCCTTCATGGGCGCCATGCTGGCGGCCTGCGACATCGCGCCCGAGGAGGCCCGTTCCGGCATCGCCTACGCGCTGAGCAAGACCTTCGTCAAGTGGTACAGCCAGGCACAGGCGGAGCGATTCAATGCGCGCGGGCTGCGCATCGTCTCCGTTTCGCCGGGGTCGACCGACACCGAGATGGGCCGGCTGGAGGAGCAGGCCGGGGCCGGCGCCATGGTCGCCGACGCCGCGGTACCGCGTTGGGGCAAGCCCGAGGAGATGGCAGAGCTGCTCGCGTTCTGCGCCAGCGACAAGGCGGGCTACCTCACCGGGACCGACATCCTCAACGACGGCGGGGTGATCGCCTCGATGACCGAACGAGCCAGGGTGGCCGCGGCCAAGGGTTGATGCTCAGACCAGGTAGTACAGGTCGGCGGGCGGGGCCGGTTCCGCCAGCCCGTTGTGGGCATAGCGCACCGCTTTGAGCGTCGCGGAGTATTCCTCGTCTTCCTCGGGGAAGACGTGCTCCGCGGGAAACCAAGCTTGGAAGCCAACGTTTTTCAGCAGCGTGAGCGTATCGGCGCGCACCCCGGCGAGCAGGACGGTGACGCCGCGCGCCGCCTCCCCGCGCAGGAAGTGCTCGATGCGCTCGATGCAGACGACGTCGGGATGGCGCACCCGCTTGAGCCGCAACACCACGAACCGGATGTCGTCGCTTTCGATCCGCTGCCTGATCTCGGACAGGTAGCGGTCCAATTCCGGTGCGGCGCCGAAGAACAGCTCGCCTTCCACGTCGTAGATGACGATCGAGGGATCGGCCGGATCGCCCGAGATGCGTTCGCGGACAACGCGTTCGGGGGTCACGATCAGCTCTTTGGCCTTCAGCTTCGCCGCGCGGGGCACGAACAGCAGGATCGACAGGATCACGCCCAACAGAACCGACTTGTCGAGATCGATCGCCACTCCCGTGAACGCGGTGACGAGCACCAGGCCGGCGTCATAGCGCGACGCCTTGAGCGTGTAGATCAGGCGCTTGAAGTCGACGAGGCGGGCGGCGGTGACGAGCAGCAGCCCGGCCAGCGCCGCCTGGGGCACATAGCGCAATAGGGGCGCGAACAACAGCAGGGCCGCGGCAACCGTTGCGGCAGAGACGATCCCGGAGAACCGGGTCAACCCACCGGCCTGGAAGTTGATCGCCGATCGCGACAGCGATCCCGAGCCCGGCAGGCTCTGAAAGAAGCCGCCGGTGAGGTTGGCCAGGCCTTCGGCCATGATCTGCCGGTTGTAGTCGATCTCCTGTTTGGTTTCGTAGGCAATGGCTTTGGCGATCGACAGCGCTTCGATGATGCCGACGAAGGCGATCGCTAATGCGCCCGATGACAGCTCCGGCAGCCAATCGATGTGGACCTCGGGGATGTGCGGGGTAGGCAGGCTGCGCGGGATCTTCGCGGCCACCGCTACCGCGGTATGGCCGTTCGCGCCCGGAACCGACCACCCCGCCAGGTAGGCGATCAGGGCGGTGATGATCAGCACGGCGAGCATGTCGACCTGCGGCCACCCGTAGCGTCGCACCAGCCGGCGCAGCACGACCGCCAGGACCACCGCGGCGACGCTGAGCGTCAGGGCGCGGTAGTTGATCGCGTCGCCGTGGGTGAGGGTGAGCCATACCCGGCGCAAGACCTGCATGTGCCCGTTTCCCTTGTCGCGCACCCCGAGTGCGTTCCCCAGCTGCCCGGCGGCGAGCAGAAACGCCGCCGCCGCCATGAAGCCGATGATTACCGACTCGGAGATGTAGCGGGTCAGGTTGCCGAGCTTGAACAGGCTGATCACGATCTGGAATCCGCCGACCAGCACGGCCAGCAGGAACAACCCCTCGAAGAGTTGGGTGCTGTTCTCCGAATCGATGAATGCCAGGGCGCCGAAGACCAGCAGCGAGATGGCGCTCGTCGGCCCGTTGATCAAATGCGACGACGAGCCGAAGATCGACGCGACGATCGTCACGACGATCGCCGAGTAGACCCCGAACCTTGGGTCCACGCCGGCGATCAACGCGTACGCCATCGCCTGGGGGAACGAGATAGCGGCGACGGTCAGACCGGCGATCAGATCGTGCCGGCCCTTCACCAGGTCGTAATTCAGCGCGAAGCCCATAGTCTTTCGCTAGGTCGCCGACGCCGCACCCGGCGGCGCCGAGATCGTGTCGAGGATTCCGTTGATGCCGAAGAACTGCTCGCGCGCGTCGCTCCAGTCCTTGGCGATGGCGGTGATCGGGAACAGCGCGAGCGGGGGCAGCCGGTCGGCATGTTTGGCCAGGATCTCCGGCTTGAACGGGCGGTAACCGTACTGCGCCACCTGTTCTTGCGCGGCGTCGGTGAACAGGTAGTCGAGGTAGGCCTTGGCGTAGGTCGCCGTCTTCGGATCGGAGACGTTGGCGTCGACCCAGGCCACGGCGGGTTCGGCGAGGATACTGACCGGTGGATAGACCAGCTGCAGTTCGTCTTTGTTGGCGGCGACCTCGCGCAGCGCCTCGTTCTCCCAGGTCAGCTGGACGTCGCCGATCTTCGCCAGCGTGAAGCTGTCGCCGGCACCGCGCGCCCCGGCATCCGAGACCGCCACATGGCGCAACAGCGACCGCACGTAGTCGGTCGCTTGGGCGTGGCTGCCGCCCCGGGTGGTGACCGAGCCCCAGGCCGCGAGGACGCTGAGCTGGCCGTTGCCCGAGCTGCGCGGGTTGGGGGTCACCACGGACACATCGCCCTTGGTCAGGTCGGGCCAGTCGTGGATGGCCTTGGGATTGCCCTTGCGGACGACGAAGACGATGGTCGACGTGTACGGCACCGAGTTGTGCGGCAGCCGCCGTTGCCAGTCGGGGGCGACCAGCCCCCGCTTGCTCAGCGTCTCGACGTCGCTGATCAACGCCAGCGACACCACGCTGGCCTTCTGGCTGCCGTCGAGGACGCTGCGCAGCTGACGTCCCGAACCGCCGTGAGATTCCTTGATGTCCAAGCTGATTCCGGTGTGCGCGCGATATTGCGGGATGAATGCCTTGTCGATCGCCGCGTACAACTCACGCGTCGGGTCGTAGGAGACGTTGAGGATTTGGTTGGTCCCGGCACCGGGAGCGTTCTTCACGACGATCGCGGTGGCGGCGAGGACGAGGGCGACCACCCCGACGACGTTGAGCCAGCCCATGCGCAATCGGGGGCGGAAACGCTCGAACGCCGGACGCGCTTTCAACATCCAGGCGTCCTCTCACAGCAAACGCCGGACCATTTTCGTCCGGCACCAATACTTTCAAGGATGTTAACGATCGGGCCACTTCGGCACAGCGTTGAGAATCACCCTGAAGCTAACTGCAAAGCGCGCCCGTACCTATGCTGAGCAGATGCCGCAGCGGGCTTTGCGTGACCGCCTGATCGAACTCGAAGTACCCGAGCAGGACGTGGCGCGCGGTCGGGCCCTGCGAAAGACGGCTCCCCGAAGCGCTCTCGCCCAATTGACTCCGTCTCACCGAACGGCCACGGAAATCCTCGTCGAGCGAAACGCCGGCCGGCTGCCCGAACTCGTCCCCCTGCGTTTTGCCCGGATGCTCACCGACCCCTTCTCGTTCTATCGGGGCTCGGCGGCGGTCATGGCCGCCGACCTCGCCGCCAGCCCTACGAGCGGGATCGAAATCATGTGCTGCGGTGACGCTCACATCTCGAATTTCGGCGTATACGCCGCGCCCGATCGCTCAATAGTGTTTGACCTGAACGACTTTGACGAGGCCGCGGTGGCGCCGGCCGAGTGGGACGTCAAGCGCCTGATCACCAGCGCGATCGTCGGGGGGCGCCACGCCGGATACCCGACCAAGGCGATCCGCGGTTGCGTCGAACAGGCGGTCGTGGGTTACCAAACCAGCCTGACGGCGATGCTCGAGGAGATGAACGTTCTGGACCGCTACTACCTGCGGGTGGAACCCGAGCACTACACCGGGACGGTGTCCAAGGGCCTGCAGGCGGTGATTCAGAAGACGATATCCCGGGCGCGCACCCGAACGTCGGCGCGAGTGTTCAAGCGGATCATGGAGATTGGGTCCGACGGAACCCCGCGCCTACGGGAGGCGCCCCCAGTGCTCCAACATGTCGACGAGGAGACCGAAGAGCCGTTGGTGGAGGCGGTTCAGGAGTACCTGACCGTCGTCCCGGCCGACGTTGCGCTCCTGCTGTCGCACTTCCGCATCACCGATGTCGCGTTGCGCGTGGTCGGCGTCGGCAGCGTCGGCACCCGGTGTTATCTGGTCATCCTGGTGGGGCCCGATGGCACGCCGCTGATCCTGCAGATCAAAGAGGCCACTCGATCGGTCCTCGACGAGTACGGCCGGTGGGCTCAACCGGAGAGCCTCAACGCGGCCGTCGAGGCGAGCGGCCAGGGTGCGCGCGTCATCGATGGCCAGCAGATCCTGCAGGCGATGTCGGACGTGTTCCTCGGAACGACGCGCAAGGACGGCCGCGACTACTACGTGCGTCAATTCCACGACATGAAGGGCTCCGTCGAGACCGAAGGCATGTCGCCTTCGACGTTCAGCGACTACGTCAGTGCCTGCGCGGTGCTGCTGGCGCGGGCGCACTCGCAGAGCGCCAACGCGTCGATACTGCGCGGCTACGCGGGCACCGGCGACACCTTGCATCAGGCGGTCGCCGAGTGGAGTTACGCCTACGCCGATAAGTCGCTCGACGACTTCCATCAACTACGCGCGGCGGCCAAGGCCGGCGACATCGAGGTGGCCGACGATCCCGCCCGTTGAGCGGCGTCAATTACGGTCCCTGGGAATCGGTCTCAGCATGCAGGCGTTCGGCAGGGCGATAGACAGCGTGGCGGGCCGGATCGGCGTGCCGTGGCGACCCCGAAAGCGGCGGAGCACCCCTTGAGCGGTGCCACCAATCGCCCGACCGCAGCCGCCAGGTGCGCCGCGCGTATTCCAGTTCGGTATAGGGCCATTGGGTCACGATGCGGCCGGTGGGCGAACGGAAATAGCTGTCGCACTGGGTCCACACCGTGCGCTCGAGATCCGCGGAAAGCGCTTCGTTGTAGCGCCTTTCGGCCTCCGGGCGCACATCCACATAGCCGCCCCGGCGCGCCACCCGGCTGACGGCGCTGGCCACCAGCCGAGCGCCCGCCTCCAGGATGTAGACGATCGAGTTGCCGCCCTGGTTGGTGTTGGGGCCGTACAGCATGAAGAAGTTCGGGAAACCCGCGACGGCCACCCCCAGGTAGGCGCTCGGGTCGGCGCCCCAGCGCTCGTGCAGCCGCTGACCGTCGACGCCGACCACGTCGATCCCCGACAGGTAGCGCGACGTCTCGAAGCCGGTCGCCAGCACGATCACGTCGACGTCGACGGCCCGGCCGCCCGCGGTCAGCACCGATGTCTCGGTGACCCGCGCGATGGGATCGGTCACCAACTCGACGTTGCCCGCCTGCAATGCGCGGTAATACTCGTCGCCCAGCAGCACCCGCTTGCACCGGAACGGGTAGTCCGGCGTCAACGCGCGGCGCAGCCGGCCGTCGGCCACGGTGCGCTCCAAGAACGACGTCGCAACGTGCGTGCGTGCGGCGACCACCGGGTCGTCAGCGAAGGTGGCGGTGTTGTCGTGCTGGAATTTCCAGATCTGCCAGCGAGCGCGGCGCACGGCCAGGGGATCACGCCGAAAGCGCGCCAACTCCGCCGGGCTGTACGGCCGGTCGTCCTTGGGCACCATCCACGGCGGGGTCCGCTGGAACACCGTTACGCGTTCCGCTGTCTTCGCGAGCTCAGGGACCACCTGCACGCCGCTGGCGCCGGTGCCGATCACCGCCACCTTCTTGCCGGCCAGCTCGATGCCGTGATCCCACTGCGCGGTGTGCATCAGCGAGCCGCCGAAGTCGGTCAGCCCCGCGATGTCGGGACGCTTCGGCGATCCGAACAATCCGACGGCGCAGACGACGACGTCGGCGCTCAGCGTCTCGGCTTGCCCCGCGCGATCCACTTCGCAGTCCCAGCACCACGCGTCGGAGTTCCACCGGATCGAGCGCACTTTGGTGCCGAGCAGGAGATGGCGGCGCAGGTCGAATTCGTCGGCCACGGACTCGAGGTAGGCCAGGATCTCGGGCTGACGAGCGTAGGTGCGGCTCCAGGATTTGTTGGGCGCGAAGGAAAAGGAGTACAGGTGGCTCTGGATGTCGCAGGCGGCGCCGGGATAGGTGTTGCGTCGCCAGGTGCCGCCGACCCCGTCGCCGGCCTCGATGATCACCAGGTCGTCGATGCCGGCGCGGCGTAGCGCCACCGCCGCGCCGAGGCCGCCGAAGCCGGCCCCGATGATCGCCACCTTGGGTGGGCGCCGGCGGCGCGTGGCCGCCCGCAGCCGGCCGAACGCATAGCGCCGACGGGCGCCTCGGCTCGTCACGGCCCGGCCTTTCCGCCGCGGACCTCGTAGCCTTCGAGGTCCCCCTTCGCCCGCCACGCCTGCAGCAGGTCCGCGTACTCGGTCGGTGCGCCGATGAAGAAGCTGCCCTGCCGAGTCTTGGCGTCCGCCTTGCCTTCCCGGTTGTAGTAGCCCGGGGTGCAGGTCCTTGCCCGCTCGGCGGTCGCCGTCGAGCGGGCCACCACCAGGTCGACCCATGCGGCTTCGGCCTCCGGCGACGCCTCGATTTCGGTGACGCCGCGCTCCAGCGCCCACGCGATGATCCACGCGGCGTGGCTGGCCTGCACGTCCAGCAGGTAGGGAAAGTTCACCGTGAGCCCCGCCTGGGCGATGCTTTCGATGAAGCAGTTCGGAAACCCGTTGGCACACAAGCCCTGGAACGTGCGCACGCCCTCGCGCCACCGGTCGGTCAGCGTCAGGCCGTCGCGGCCGATCAGCTCGAACCCGGTGCGCCGGCAGTAGTCGGTGCCCACCTCGAAACCCGTTGCGAAGATCAGGCAGTCGAGTTCGTACGTCGTTCCCTGGACGACGACGCCGGCCTCGGTGATGCGCTCGACCCCGCGGCCACGGGTGTCGACGAGCGTGACGTTGTCTCGGTTGAAGGTCTGCAGATATTCGTCGTGGAAACACGGCCGCTTACAGAAGTAGCCGTACCACGGTTTGAGCGCCTCGGCGGTCGCGGGATCGATCACGATCTCGTCGACGCGCGCCCGGATCTCCTCCATCTTGGCGAAGTCGGCCAGTTCGATGTTCGGGGCGGGGCCGGCGCCGTCCTGGCGCATGACGGGGAGTTTGCGGGTGATGCTCGTCCACGCGTCGGCGACCAGATCCTCCTCGGCCTGACCGCCCGCCGTCAGGATCTGGAAGTTGCGGATGCGCTCGGCCTGCCAGCCCGGCCGTAATGCGTTGGCCCACTGCGGGTCCGTGGGCCGATTGGCTCGCACGTCGACGGATGACGGCGTGCGCTGGAACACGTAGAGATGCCGCGCGGCCGCGGCGAGGTGCGGCACGCACTGGATGGCGGTGGCGCCGGTGCCGATGATTCCGACTCGCTTTGTCGCCAGGTGCTCCAGCTTTTCGCCGGTGTAGCGGTAGTCCCACCGGCTGGTGTGGAAGGTCGGCCCGCGAAAACTGCCGAGGCCGGCGATCCCGGGCAGCTTGGGTTTGGCCTGGTAACCGTTGGCCATGGAGACGAACTTGGCCCGCATCTCGTCCCCGTGGTTGGTCCGGATGATCCAGCGTGAAGCCTTTGAATCCCAACGGATCTCGTGTACGTCGGTTTGCAGGCAGGCGTCGCGGTAGAGGTCGTAGTGCTCGGCGATGCGTTGGCAATGGGCGAAGATTTCCGAACCCCGGGCATACTTGTCCGCCGGAACGTAACCGAGCTCCTCCAATAGCGGCATGTACACGTAGCTTTCGACGTCACACGCGATCCCCGGGTACCGGTTCCAGTACCAGGTGCCGCCCACGTCGGCCGCCCTGTCGATCAACCGCACACTGTGGACACCGAGCTCGCGCAGCCGCGCGCCCGTCAGCAGGCCGCCGAAGCCGGCACCGATGACCGCGACGTCGACCTCGTCGGTGAGCGGCTCGCGGGTGAACGCGCCGTCCACCCAGGGGTCTTCGGCGAGTCGCGCGAAGGCACCCGCGGTCTCCACGTACTGCGCGATCCCGTCCGGGCGCAGTCGCCGGGCCCGCTCTTCGGCGTATTTGCGGCGCAGCGCGTCGACGTCGAACGTCACCCCAACGGTCGCAGGATTTGGCATCGGCTTCCTCATCGTGACCCCGGGCCGACTATATAATCAATCGTTTGATCATATCAATGGGCCTGTGGACCGCCGCCCAGCAGCGTGCCCCTGATCAGGCGCTTGGCCGAGTCCAGCGCAGCGTGGTACTCCTCCGGCG
>NZ_LZKK01000218.1 GCF_001672815.1 Mycobacterium sp. E796
GTTCGTCGCCATGCAGGCGCGCCAAGCCCAGGACATGGAGGCGTTCTTCGCCCGCATCACCGAACAACTGCGCGGCAAGCGGGTGTTCATGACCAGCACCTTCCACGTGATGTACGACATCGCCAGGGCCGGCCTGGAGCGCGGAGTACGCAATGTCTTCGCGCCCGACTCGGCGATCCTCACCGGTGGCGGGATGAAAGGCGTTGCGCTGCCGGACGATTTCATGGACGTCATCAAGGACTTCCTCGGCGTCGACCGGATCCAGATCGGTTACGGCTTCTCCGAGTCAAGCACCTTTCATTGGGGTTGCAGCGAGGGTCGCTACCACGTCGCACCCTGGGTCATCCCGTTCGTCCTCGATCCCGACACCAGCGAGCCGCTCCCCCGCACCGGGGTGCAGACCGGCCGCGCGGCCGTTTACGACATCCTGCTGCGCGCGCACTGGGGCGGCGTCATCTCCGGCGACGAGGTGACGATCGACTGGGACCGGCGGTGCCCCTGCGGGCAGGCGAGCCTCGCGTTCGAAAAGGACATCATGCGCTACAGCGAAAAGAAAGGGATCGAAGACGACCGGATCACCTGCGCCGCAACACAAGAGGTGCACGACGAGGCGGTCAACTTCATGAAGGGCGTGGACCTGTGATCGCCTACACCGTCCCGCTGTTCTTGCGCGGACGGGTCATCACCGACGACCTCGTTGGGTTCGACACCCGCCGCGGTGCCGCGCAGTTGTTCGGTGATGCGGGCGAAGAACGCCTCCATGTCCTGGGCTTGGCGCGCCTGCATGGCGACGAAC
>NZ_LZKK01000219.1 GCF_001672815.1 Mycobacterium sp. E796
GGTTATGGGCCGACTGCACGATCCGGTTGATGACCTGATGTGCGCTCAGCTCAGGGTATTTCGCGCGAACCAGAGCCGCGACGCCGCTGACGTACGCCGCCGAGAAGCTGGTGCCCCAGAACGGCATGTTCTTCTCGCCCGGCCGGGACGGCGGGTAGGCGTTGACCGGCCCGCCGCCCTGGGGGGACAGGCCCATGATGTGCGTCGCCGGGCCGGCCACACCGACCCATGGACCCGACATGCTCTTATCGATCGGCGCTCCGCCTGCGTCGACGCCGCCCACCGAGAGGACGTAGTCGGAGAACCACGACGGCGACGAGATCACCTTGACCTGGTGCCAGTCCCGCGGATCCGCCGGGTCCAGCGGGTCGTACATCGGGTTGTTGTCGCAGCCGCCTTCCCCGTCGTTGCCGGCCGCGGCGACGATCACCGCGTCCTTGACGGTCGCCGCGTACCAGAGGGCGGCGCCAAGCGCCCGCTGGTCGGTCGAGGACGCCGCGGGCAGGCACGAGGTCACCGAGATGTTGATCACCTTGGCGCCCATGTTCGCCGCGTGGACGACGGCACGCGCCAGGGTGTTCAGGGTGCCGGCCTTGACCTTCTCATCCGAGTTCGGGTCCGCCGGAGCGGGATTCACCGGCTCGAAGGCTCGTGACGACTGGCGTATCGAGATGATGGTCGCGTGCGGGGCCACCCCGACCACCCCGTCGGGTGCTCCCGGCGGGGGCGGCGGAACCGCGGGTTCGTCCTCGGTTTGCGGGTCGGGCGGTCCGTTGGAGGGAGCCATCG
>NZ_LZKK01000220.1 GCF_001672815.1 Mycobacterium sp. E796
CCCACCGCCAGGGCCACGGGGTACTTGGTGGTGAACCACCCCACCGTGCGCGACAGGTCGACGCCCGCGTCCAGCTCTTCCTGGCGCCCGTGACCCTCGGCGTCGATCACGACGGGCGCGGCGCCGGTGCCCAAGAATTCGGCACACGCCAAGGCGAACGCGATCAACAAGATCTCGTGGATGCCGGCGTGGAAGGCCGCGGGCACCTCGCCGAGCAGCATCCGGGTCGTCTCCGCGTCCAACTGCGCCATCAAGATCCCGGCGCTGACGTAGGTGTCGACCGCGGGTTGCACGGCCGGCAATGCCGCGGGCAGCGCGGCGATCTGCCGCCACGCGCGCGCCTGCCCCACCACCTCGGGACGGTGGGCGTGCTCGGCCAGCAGCGCCGCCCACCCGGCAAACGAGGTCCCCGGTGTGGGCAACGCCAGTTGCTGCCCACCGACATGCTGGGCCCAGGCCAGGTTGAGGTCCTCGAGCAGGATCCGCCACGACACCCCATCGACCGCCAGGTGGTGAACGATCGCCACCAACCGGCCCGTGGAGATCACCCAGACCGCGCTGAGCATCATGCCCGTCGCCGGGTTCAACCGCGACCGCGCCGCCACCAAGGCCTCCTCGGACAGCACGTCCACCGTTTGCAGGCACCCGCGCGCGTCCACCGAACCGGGCTCGGGCACCGTCAGCGACCATCCACCCGAGCCGTCCGTGTCGTTGCGGTCGACGCGCAGCCGCAGCATCGCATGCCGATCCAGCAGGGCCTGCAACACCGCCGCCACGTCTTCCTCCGTGGCCCCCACCGGTGCCTGCACGACCACCGTCTGGTTGAACTGCTCGACCGGGGCGCCCGCACGTTCCTGGTCCTCCAGCCAGCGGATGATCGGGGTCGCGATGACGGGCCCGACGCCCTGGTCGATCACCTCGGCATCGGCGTCGACCACGCCGGCCACTCGGGCGAGCTTGGCCACGGTCTGCTCGACGAAGACGTCGCGCGGCCGAACCACCACGCCGGCCGCCCGCGCCCGCGCCACCACCTGCATCGACAAAATGCTGTCCCCGCCCAATTCGAAGAACGACTCCTCCACCCCGACCCGCTCCAACCCCAACACCTGCGCATAGATACC
>NZ_LZKK01000221.1 GCF_001672815.1 Mycobacterium sp. E796
CGCTGCCCGTCCATCTCGATCTCCCCGCCCTTGGTGCCGAACGAGATCGTCGAGATGGGCACGCCCTGGTCCTTGGCCAGCCGCGCCGCGGTGAACGCGCCGTCGTGCGGGTCGCTGGGGTCCGTCGGCTTGTTCTCACCGCCGTCGGACAGCAGCACGATCCGCGCCGGCGGCGGCGTGTCCCCGCCGGTGATGGCCGCGGCGCCGACCGCGTGCAGCGCGGTGAAGATCGCCTCACCGGTCGCCGTCCCGTCGGCGAACTCGAGCTTCTTCAGCGCCTCGAGGGTCGCCTCGTGCTGCGGGGTCGGCGGCACCAGCAGGTAGGGCGTGCCCGCGAATCCGACCAGTCCCAGGTTGATGCCCGGCGTCAGCTGGCTGGCGAACTGGCTGGCCGCCTGCTCGGCCGCCTTGAGCCGGTTGGGTTCGACGTCGGTCGCGCGCATCGAGTTCGACATGTCGATGATCAGCACGACGCAGGCGCGGTTGCGCGGGATCCGGATGTCCGACGTCGGCCCGGCCATGGCGGTGGTCAACAGCACCAGCGACGCGGCGAGCAGGATCGTCGGCACGTGTCGCCACCGCCCGGAGCGCAGCGGCGCGACCCGCTCCAGCACCTCCATGTTGGCGAACCGCAGCACCCGGCGCCGGCGCGCGAACTGCACCACGACGTAGATCCCGATGAGCAGCGCCACGGCCAGCAGGAACAGGAAGAACC
>NZ_LZKK01000222.1 GCF_001672815.1 Mycobacterium sp. E796
GTTGCTGGCGTGCCGCCGGCGTCGGGACCGATGCCCAGGGTGGGAGTCAGCGTGGAGATGTCCAGCGGGACCGGCGGAACCGGCGGCCCGCTTAGCGTCGGCGGCACCGGCGGCAACGCGCTGTTGTTCGGCAACGGCGGGCCCGGCGGACCCGGCGGCGAGCTGGCCACCGGCGGCGCCGGTGGCCTCGCCGGGTTGTTGGCCGGCAACGGCGGTGCCGGCGGGCCCGGCGGGGTCCTGGGCACCGGCGGCCCGGGCGGTCTCGGCGGCCTGTTCGGCGCCGACGGAACCGCGGGCGCCGCCGGCGGTCCGGCGACCGTGCCGCTGACGATGAGTGACACCGACGCGATGATGACGATCTCCATCAACGGCGGGCCGAGCGTGAGCGCCATCGTCGACACCGGATCCGCCCCGCTTCTGGTCCCACGCACGGACGTCAACATGACCGGCCTCGGTGCGCCCACCGGGCACAGCAATGCCTCGTACGGCAGCAATTCCGCCTACTCGACCTATTACTACGACTCGTATGACACGACGGTGAACCTCGGGAACGGCATCGTGGCCAAGACCAGTGTCGACGTCGCCTACCGCGCCACCTGGACAATCGTCCACGCGGACGGCTCGATGACGACGACCCCGCTGGACATCTCCACGCTGACTCCCACCCTGGGCATCGGTCCCGACGCCGGCGGCACGCCAGCAACCGTGTCGCTGCCGGGCGTCCTCGGCGACGGCGTGCTCATCAACGAGCCCGCGCGCTACTTCCAGTTCGGCGCCAACCCGCTGTCCGCCATCCATTCGATATCCGGGGCACCGGCGGTGACGGCGACGAACGACCTACAGATATCGATCAATGGCGGACCCCTGCAAACCACCTCGGGGGCTTACATCGATTCCGGTGACTTGAACGGAACCATCCCGGACAATCTGCTGGCGCCGGGCGCGCCGGACGGCGAAACCCTGCCGACGGGAACGACCATCGCGGTCTTCACCAGCGGCGGTGAGGAGCTCTACTCGTACACCGTCACCGGCAGCGCCAACGCACCCGAGGTCATCTCATCAGCGACGGTCAGCGGCTTCCCCGGCATCTTCAACACCGGGTACGTTCCCTTCTCGCTCGGGCCGATCTACGTCGCGAACAACCCCAGCGGTGTGGGAGCGACGGTCTTCGACTACTGACCGCCATCGATATCGACTGTGCATCGTGGACGTTGAGTGGTACAGCTAGGCGGGATTTCGGCGAAATCTCAGCCCTGAGTTCACTCTCGGTGCGTCAACGCCCGCAGGAAGAACGTCAGGTTGGCCGGCCGCTCGGCGAGCCGCCGCATGAAGTATCCGTACCACTGGGTGCCGAACGGCACGTACACCCGCACGCGGTTGCCCGCGTCGGCCAACCGTCGCTGCTCGCGGTCGCGGATGCCGTACAGCATCTGGTATTCGAAATCCCCGGCGCCGCGCCCGGATTCGGCCGCCATCGCGGGCACCGCGGAAATGACGGCCGGATCGTGCGTTGCGACCATCGGATAGCCCGGCCCCGCCATCAGCACCCGAAGGCAGCGCAGGTATGACTCGGCTACCTCGGTGTCGTCCCGATAGGCCACCGACGCGGGCTCGTCGTAGGCGCCCTTGCACAACCGGATCCGGGCGCCGGACGCGGCGAACTCCTCGCAGTCGCCCAGCGTGCGCCGCAGGTAGGCCTGCAAAACCGTGCCGAGCCAAGGGAAGTCCGCGCGCAGGTCTCGCACGATCGACAGCGTCGAATCGGTGGTGGTGTGGTCCTCGGCGTCCACCGTCACCCACACGCCGGACCGCTGCGCGGCCGAGCAGATGGACCAGGCGTTCTCCCGGGCAATCTTCTCGCCGTCGCGCTCCATCGACTGGCCCAGCGCCGACAGTTTCAGCGACACCTCCAGCGGCCGGCCGCCGTCGTCACCCAAATCGCCGGACGGCCCCAGAACCTCGATCAAATCCAGGTAGGTCTGCGTCGCCGCGTCGGCGTCGTCGACATCGGTGACGTCCTCGCCGAGGTAGTCGACACTGACCAAGCGGCCCGAATCACGCAGCACGGCAACGCTATTGAGCGCAGACTCGATCGTCTCCCCCGGCACGAACCGGCGCACCACCCGGCGGGTGATCGGCAACCGCTCGGCGGCCCGGCGCAACCCCTCGCGCCGCCGGGCCGCCATGATGGCCGGACGCACGGTGCGGGCGAACAGCCCGCCCATCAGTCGGCCGCCATGTGCGGATAGGTGTGGTCGGTGGCCGGTACGAACGTCTCCTTGATGGTGCGGGCCGACGTCCAGCGCAACAGGTTCAACACCGATCCGGCCTTGTCGTTGGTGCCCGACCCGCGCGAGCCGCCGAACGGCTGGCGCCCGACCACCGCCCCGGTCGGCTTGTCGTTGACATAGAAGTTCCCGGCGGCGAACCGCAGCCGCTCCTGCGCGGTCAGCACCGCGGCCCGGTCGTCGGCGATGACCGCGCCGGTGAGCGCGTACCGCGAACCGGTGTCGATGACGTCGAGGATTCGTTCGTACTGGTCGTCGGGATAGACGTGCACCGATAGCAGCGGGCCGAAGTACTCGGTCGCGAAGGACTCGTCGGTCGGGTCGTCGGACAGCAGCACGGTCGGCCGCACGAAATAGCCTATGGCGTCGTCGTATTCGCCGCCCACCGCGATGGTCATCCCGGGCGCCCCCTTCGCCCGCTCGATGGCGTCGACGTTCTTGATGAAGGCGCGCCGGTCGATCAGGGCGCCGCCGTAATTGGTCAGGTCGGTGACGTCGCCGTAGCGCAGCGCGGCCGTCTTGCCCAGGAAGTCGTCGCCCATGCGCTGCCACACCGAGTGCGCGACGAACGCCCGCGACGCCGCCGAGCACTTCTGCCCCTGGTAGTCGAAGGCCCCGCGAATCAGCGCCGTGCACAACACATCCGGGCGCGCCGAGGCGTGCGCGACGACGAAGTCCTTGCCGCCGGTCTCCCCGACCAGCCGCGGATAGCTGCGGTAGCGGCCGATGTTCGCGCCCACCCGCTGCCACAGGTGTTGGAAGGTGGCCGTCGACCCGGTGAAGTGGATGCCGGCCAGCCGCGGATCGTCCAGCGCCACATCGGAAACCGCGAACCCGTCGCCGGTGACCAGGTTGATCACGCCGGGCGGCAGGCCCGCGGCCTCCAGCAGTTGCATGGTCAGATACGCCGACAGCGTCTGGGTGATGGACGGCTTCCAGACGACGGTGTTGCCCATCAGCGCAGGCGCGGTCGGCAGGTTGCCGGCGATCGAGGTGAAGTTGAACGGCGTGATCGCGTAGACGAAGCCGTCCAGCGGGCGGTACTCGCTGCGGTTCCACTCGCCGGGCCCGCTGATCGGCTGCTGCGCCAGGATGTGCCGGGCGAACGCCACGTTGAACCGCCAGAAGTCGACCTGCTCGCACGGCGAGTCGATCTCGGCCTGGTAGGCGGACTTGGACTGGCCGAGCATGGTCGCGGCGGCGATCTTTTCCCGCCAGGGCCCGGCCAGCAGGTCCGCGGCCCGCAGGAACACCGCGGCCCGCTCGTCGAAGGGCATTGCCGCCCAGGCGTCCTTGGCGCCCATCGCGGCCTCGATGGCGGCCGTCGCGTCGGCGTGCCCGGCGTTGGTCAGGGTGCCCAGCGTCGCGGCGTGCCGGTGCGGCTGGACCACGTCTATGCGCTCGCCGTCGCCCATCCGGTGGTTGCCGGCGATGACGTGCGGCAGGTCGATCGGGTTGTCGGCGAGCGCGCTGAGCTCGGCGCGCAGGCGCGCGCGTTCCGGGGATTTCGGGGCGTAGTCGTGGACCGGCTCGTTGGCGGGCAGTGGCACCTGGGTGATCGCGTCCATGCCGCTAAGGGTCCCCCGCGCGGGCCAGGATCCTGTTAGCCGATTGGACAATAACTGCCGCATCGGCTAGTAAGATTGGACAACATGCAAACGGCGCGGGTCGGCCTGGGCCAGCTGCTTCTTGCGCTGGACGCGACGCTGGTCAGCCTGGTGGACGCCCCCCGCGGCCTCGACCTCCCGGTGGGGTCGGCGGCGCTCATCGATTCCGACGACGTGCGGCTGGGCCTGGCCGCGGCGGCCGGCGCGGCCGACGTCTTCTTCCTGCTCGGGGTCCGCGACGACGAGGCGCTGCGATGGCTCGACCAACAAGCGCGCGCACCAGTCGCCATCTTCGCCAAGGGGCCGTCGCCCGCCGTGGTGGCGACGGCGGTCGCGGCCGGGTCCGCGGTGGTAGCCGTCGAACCGCGGGCGCGTTGGGAACGGCTCTACCAATTGGTCAACCACGTCCTGGAACATCACGGCGATCGCGGCGATCCCGTCGACGATTCGGGCACCGACCTGTTCGGCTTGGCGCAGTCGCTGGCCGACCGCATCCACGGCATGGTCTCCATTGAAAACGCCCAGTCGCACGTGCTCGCCTACTCGGCCTCCAGCGACGAGGCCGACGAGCTGCGCCGCCTGTCCATCCTGGGGCGCGCCGGCCCGCCCGAGCATCTGGAGTGGATCGGCCAGTGGGGCATCTTCGATGCGCTGCGGTCCAGCGGCGAGGTGGTGCGCGTCGCCGAGCGCCCGGAGTTGGGCCTGCGCCCGCGGCTGGCCATCGGGATCCATCAGCCACCGGCCGGCGCGCGTCGGCCGCCGACGTTCGCCGGCACCATCTGGGTGCAGCAGGGCTCGCAGCCGCTGGCCGACGACGCCGACGAGATGTTGTGCGGGGCAGCGGTTTTGGCCGCCCGGATCATGGCCCGGCTGGCCGCCCGGCCGTCCACCCATGCGCGACGGGTGCAGCAACTCCTCGGCCTCACCGACGACGAGCCCGCCGACGTGCCCGCCATCGCCCGCGAACTCGGCCTCGCCGCCGACGGGGCCGCCGCGCTCATCGGCTGGGATACCCGGGCCCGGCATCCGCGGCTGGCCGACGTACTGGCGTTGAGCGCCAGCGCTTTTCGCCGCGACGCTCAGGTCGCCGCGCGCGGCTCGCGCATCTATGTGCTGCTGCCGCAGACCGCGCCCACCCGGTCGGTCACCTCGTGGGTGCGCGGCACGATCGGCGCGCTGCGCACCGAACTCGGCGTCGAGCTACGGGCGGCCATCGCCGCGCCGGTCGCCGCCCTGACCGGGGTCGCCGCGGCGCGCGCAGAGGTGGACCGCGTGCTCGACAGCGCCGAGCGACACCCGATTCTGGGACAGGTGACCACACTGGCCGAGGCGCGGACCACCGTCCTGCTCGACGAGATCGTCACCCTGGTCGGCGCCGACAAGCGCCTGGTCGATCCCCGGATCCGCGACCTGCGGGAACAGGACCCGGTGCTGGCCAAGACGCTGCGGGCCTACCTCGACAGTTTCGGCGACGTCGCCGCCGCCGCGTCCACGTTGCGGGTGCATCCCAACACCGTCCGCTACCGGGTGCGGCGGATCGAGAAGCTGCTGGGCGCCTCGCTATCCGACCCCGAAGTGCGGCTGCTGTTCTCGCTCGGGTTGCGGGTTACCGAACGCCCGGCCTAGTTATCCACAGTTGGCAGTTTGTCCACAATTGGGGTTCTCGCTGGTGGCTCACCTGGGTGGGAATCACTAGATTCGAAACTATGTTCGATTGCCAGACGTCCGACGCCGATGTGGTGGACGCGATCAGCGACGGCGCCCGGGCCGAGGCGGCCGCCGCGGCGCGCCGGTTGGCGGCGATCGCCGAACTGGTGTCCCGGCGTGCCGACGGTCCGACGGATCGCGCGCACTGGTCGTGCGACAACTGGGATGCGATAGCCGCCGAAGTGGCCGCGGCGCAGGGAATCAGCCACGCGCTGGCATCGGGGCAGATGTATCTGGCGGTGGCCCTGCGCGACCGCTTGCCCAAGGTCGCGGCCGTGTTCGCCGAGGGCGCCATCAGCGTGCGGCTGGCCTCGGCGATGGTGTGGCACACCGATCTGATCAAAGACCCCGACACATTGCGGTTGGTCGACGAGGCGCTGGCCGCCGACGCCAAGCTCTTCGGTCCGATGTCGGTGAGCAAGACCGCGCAAGCCATCGACGCCATCGTGGATCGCCACGACCCCGGGGCCCTGCGCCGCGCCCGCGCCGGCGCCCGCGGGCGCCACGTCACGATCAGCCCCGCAGACGACCAGTCCGGCACCGCAGCCCTGTGGGGTTCGCTGCTGGCCACCGACGCGGCCGTGTTGGAGCGCCAACTGACCCACATGGCCCAGCAGGTTTGCCGGGACGATCCCCGAACCCTCGACCAGCGCCGCGCCGACGCGCTGGGCGCCCTGGCCGCGGGGGGTCAATACCTCGCCTGCGCCTGCGGTGCCGCCGAGTGCCCCGCCGCCGGGGAGGCCGACCCGCGCGCCGGCGCGGTCGTCGTCCACGTCATCGCCCGCGAGGACACGCTGGACGCCCAGCCCGACCCGCACACCTCCGGCGAGCGCCCGTCGCGGCCGATCACCCCGGGGATGACCCTGGCCGAGGCCCTGGCCCCCGATCCCGAACCCGACCTGCCGCCCACGCCGCGGCCCCCGGCCGCGCATCTGCTCGGCGGCGGCACGCTGACCGCGTCGATGGTCGCCGAGCTGATCCGCGGCGGGGCCAAGGTCACGCCGGTGCGCTTTCCCGCCGATGCCTTGCCCGAACCGAACTACCGGCCCTCGGCGCAGCTACAGCGGTTCATCCGCTGCCGCGACATGACCTGTCGCTTCCCGGGCTGCGACCGGCCCGCCGAATTCGCCGACATCGACCACACCATCCCCTACCCGCTAGGGCCCACGCATCCGTCCAACCTCAAATGCCTGTGCCGCAAACATCACCTGATCAAGACGTTCTGGCCCGGCTGGCGCGACGAGCAGTGGCCCGACGGCACCGTGGTGTGGACTTCGCCGAGCGGACGCACATACAAAACCTATCCGGGCAGTCGGCTGCTGTTTCCGGCGCTATGTCTGCCGACGGGTGAATTACCCGCTGCCCCAACGGCGTACGCACCGCCCGGTGACCGCGGCATCATGATGCCCACCCGCCGTCGCACCCGCGAGCAAGACCGCACCCGCCGTATCGACGCCGAACGCGCACTCAACGCCGATCGGGTCGCGGAACGCAATCAGCCACCGCCCTTTTAGGAACTCGCGGCGAACAGCCGCCATCGCCACGGCGTCCGGGCCGCCGTACGATTTGCGGGTGCACGAGGCAACCAAAGCCGACATCCTCGCCGCGCTAGATGACAGCGGGAAGCGGTTCGTCTCGATCGTCCGGCGCCTCGATGCGGATCGCGCCGCGCGACCGGTGCCTGGGCTCGCCTGGACGGCCATGGAGACTGCGGCGCACGTTGTAACCGTGCTCGGCAGGCTGCTTGGCGATCGTAGACGCGCCGCAACAAACGAGGGGGTGGCCGAACTGAATGCGACCTGCCTCTCGGAGTACACCGACCGCGATATCAACGAGATCGCCGACCGGCTCGAGGCAAATCTTCGTACGGTGATCGACCACGTCTACCCCAAAGTCGACTTCGACCGTCTGTATCCCTTCCACGGAGGATCGACGATCTCCGCCGGTGGCGGTGCTCGGTGGATCTTGTGCGAGCTGCTCGTGCACGGCTACGACGTCGCCGCGGCAACCGAAAACGAGTGGGCGATCCCGGCCGCGCAAGCATCCATCGCAATTCGCGGCCCCGCCGAGTCGATGAATCGGCTGGTTGAAAGCAAAACCTCTCCCCGACACCGGGTGCGTCTGGGGAAAGACGACACTGTCGAATTCGTCGCATCCTCGGGACCCCTGCCTGCCGATGACAAGCCGATCGACGCGGAACCCGACGAGTTGCTCCTGGCTTTCTTCGGAAGGATTGAAGTGTCCGATCCGCGTTTGGCGGTGCTTCTCGCTGATCTGCCCAACCTCTAACTAGGGCTCATAAGCCATCAGGTAGAAGCGGGGCCCCTACCGGATCCCGTTGCGCGGCCGCTCTTTTCGCTCGGCTGGTGGCCTATTGCCAGTCAACCGGCAGATCGCCCGCATGGTTGGGGCAGACGTCGATCGTGGCGGCCTTCAGGGTATGCGCCGCATCCAGCGGCGGCATTTCGGTGGACAGCACCACGAAGGCGTATTGCCCCGCATACGAGGAGTACCCCTGGATCATCGCGTCGGCGTGGTCGTCCATCAGCGCACACGCTTCCCGCTCGCGGTTGGTGTCGGAGTTTGCGATGCCGGTGCCGAACCAGGCGGCCAGGCCGACGGCCGCGACGGTGGTGATGGCCCGGGTGGCGCTCCGGGCGGTGCCATGGTACTGGCGTGTGTGCAATTTCTGAGGGGACATGTCGAGTTTTACCCGAGCGTCCCCGAAATCAAACTCGATTAACCCGCCGAATTTCGTAAACTATTTGTCGCAACCGACAATTATTACCTTAAAAAGACAGGCGTCGAATAACTCCGTCAGCCCAATTGGTATGACTCGCGGGACACCCGAAAAAAATGCCCGGTCCCGGCGTCGGTGCACGTCACCCCGTCGGGTTCGCTGTTGCACGTCATCGGGCCGAGCGATCTCGACTGACCCACGCCGAGCACCGGCCAGGACCCCGCCCCCGAACCGAGCGCCGAGTGCGTGCAGGCGACATACGGAGCCTGGCCCTGGTCGAGGCGAAAATCGCGACCCAGATCCGATCCGGGCGGACACGGCCCCCCGTTCTTGTCCCGGCCCACTCCCGGCGGGACCGAATAGATCTGGTCCCCGATCTGGCACATGGCCACCGGCAGCGGAGCGTCCTCGCCGTTGAGAATGCATCGAATGTTTCCCGATGCGGACGCGAACTGTTGGTAATTGTCGTCGGCGTGCGCGCTGGCCGCGCCGAAAAGCAATAGGACCGGGGCGGCAACCGCAACCGCCGCCGAGATCGTATTCATTCGGTGCTTCTTTCTCGCGATGTTCGAGTACGACAAGGACCAACCGAAAGGCAAGTTCTGCACGCGGGTAATCATCGCACCCGGCACCCGCCGCCGCGCCACAATAGTTATCTTCACCATGAAGACAATTCCATGTCTTGCAGCGGGTTTCGATCCGGATAGGCTTCTTTGGTGACAGAAAAGCCGTCGTCATATTTGGTGCTGGCTTCCCAGCGCAGCGGCAGCACGCTGCTGGTCGAATCGCTGCGCGCGACCGGCGTCGCCGGCGAGCCGCAGGAGTTCTTCCAATACCTGCAAACCACGAGCCAGGCCCCGCAGCCGCGGGAGTGGTTCGCCGATGTGGACGACGCGTCGATCCTGAGCCTGCTCGATCCGCTCGACGAGGGGAAGCCGGACCTCGCGCCCGCCGAGGTCTGGCGCGACTACATCCGCACCGTCGGGCGAACCCCGAACGGCGTGTGGGGCGGCAAGCTGATGTGGAACCAGACACCGCTGCTGTTGAGCCGCGCCAAAGACCTCCCAGATCGATCGGGCGACGGTCTGCGGGCGGCGATCCGCGACGTGGTCGGCGAGGAACCGCTGCTCATCCACGTGCACCGACCGGACGTGATCTCCCAAGCCGTGTCGTTCTGGCGCGCGGTGCAGACGCGGGTGTGGCGGGGCAGGCCCGATCCGGCGCGCGACGCGCGCGCCGTCTACCACGCCGGGGCGATCGCGCACGTAGTCCGCATGTTGCGTGCTCAGGAGGAGGGCTGGCGGACCTGGTTCGTCGAGGAAGACGTCAAGCGCATCGAAGTTCCGTATCCGGTGTTGTGGCGCAACCTGACTCAGGTGGTGGGAACGATCCTCGAGGAACTGGGCCTCGACCCGCGACTGGCGCCGCAGCCGGTGCTCGAGCGCCAAGCCGACCAACGCTCCGACGAGTGGGTGGAGCGCTACCGCGCGGATGCCGAGCGAGACGGGCTACCGACATGACGGTGAGAAACGCGGGCACAGCCCTTGCGCCGCCGACGGTTTCGACCGGGCCGTCGACCTAAACTCAGCGCGAGCCAATCGCTTGGTCGCCGGCGCCGACCGGACAACGATGTCATCGTGAGCAAACAGGATTCGAAGCCGCTCGGTTGGCGCGAGCGGCTCGGCTCGGTGTCGGTGGACTGGTGGGCGACCTTGCTCGCCGGCGGGATCACGGCATTGGCGGTGGCCAACGTGCTGCCGAAGATTCCATGGTGATCGCATGAGCACCACCGACGTCAAATCCCCAGAATACGAAGACGCGCTCGACGAGCCCGCCTTCACCAGCAGGCGGCCGCTGGACTACGTGCCGGGCATCCTGCTGCTGATCGGCGTGGGCCTGCTGGGCAAGTACGCCCAGATCTGGTGGAACACGCTGGCCAAACACCACCACTGGCACGTCCCCGACATCGAATACGTGTTGTGGGCCATCGTGATTGGCCTGCTGATCACCAACACCATCGGCCTTCATCGGATATTTCGCCCCGGCGTGCAGACCTACGAGTTCTGGCTCAAGGTCGGCATCGTCGTGCTGGGAGCCCGCTTCGTGCTCGGCGACATCCTCAAGCTGGGCGGGCTGAGCCTGATCCAGATTCTGGTCGACATGGCGGTCGCGGGAACCATCATCATCGTCGCCGCCCGCGCATTCGGGTTGTCCGGAAAGCTCGGCTCCCTCCTGGCGATCGGCACCTCGATCTGCGGGGTGTCAGCGATCATCGCCGCCAAGGGGGCGATCCGGGCTCGCAACTCCGATGTCGGCTACGCGATCGCCGCGATCCTGGCGCTGGGCGCGGTGGCGCTGTTCGTGCTGCCGCCGCTGGGCCATTCGATCGGCCTGACCGATCGCGAATTCGGCATCTGGGCGGGGCTGGCGGTGGACAACACCGCCGAGACCACCGCCACGGGTTATCTGTTCTCCGACCACGCCGGCAAGATCGCCGTGCTGGTCAAGTCGACCCGTAACGCGCTGATCGGGTTCGTCGTCCTGGGCTTCGCGCTCTATTGGGCCGCGCGCGGGCAGGCCGACGAGATCGCCCCCGGCTTCAAGGCCAAGGCCGTGTTCGTCTGGAAGAAGTTCCCGAAGTTCGTGCTGGGCTTCCTGGCCGTCTCGGCGATCGCCACCGCGCACTGGCTGACCAAGGGGCAAACGGCCAACCTGGCCAACGTATCGAAATGGGCGTTCCTGCTCACGTTCGCCGGGGTGGGGCTCAACACCGACATCCGGCAGATCGCCCGCACCGGGTGGCGCCCGCTGGTCGTCGCGGTCATCGGGCTCACCGTCGTCGCGACGGTGTCGCTCGGCATCGTCCTGCTCACCTCCCGCGTCTTGCATTGGGGCGTAACGGCCTAGCGGATACCCGGGCGGTAACCTGGCCCGCAATGTGGATCACCATCCTGGTGATGGCCGTCGCCGTCAGCCTCGAACCCTTCCGGATCGGCATGACGGTGCTGATGCTGAACCGGCCACGGCCGATCCTGCAGCTGCTGGCGTTCCTGTGCGGTGGTTTCGCGATGGGCATGAGCGTGGGCCTGGTCGTCTTGTTCGTGTTGCGGCGCAGGCTGCTGTGGTCGACATACCTCACGCTGCCGAGGGTGCAGATCTGCATCGGCGCGCTGGCGCTGTTGGCCGCGGCCGCCCTGGTCCTGACCCGCAACCGGGTGGCCGTTCCGGAAACGGTGGCGACGCGCGCGCAGCGGCTGGTGACCGGGCGATCGCTGTGGGTGGCGGGCGCGGCCGGCCTCGGAATCGCGCTGCCGTCGGTCGACTATCTCGCCGCGCTGGCCGTCATCCTGGCGTCGGGTGCGGCGGCCGCCACGCAGGTCGGCGCGCTGCTGATCTTCAACGCCGTGGCCTTCGCCCTGGTGGAGATTCCCCTGGTGGTCTACCTGCTGGCGCCGCAAGCGACGCGCGACTCGATGGCGGCGCTGCACAACTGGATCCGGTCGCGCCGCCGCATCGAGGTGACCGCCCTGCTGGCCGCGGTCGGGTGCGTGCTGCTGGCGGTCGGCCTGGCCGGTATTTGACGACGACGCGTGCGTCTCGGCGAGGCCCGATGCCGAAACCAGCACGGCCGCCGGTCGTTTCACGACCCGGCTGCCTTCGCGGGGTCCTCGATGATGTGATAGGCGGGGTCGACCATCGCCATCGGTTGGGTGCCGCTCTGCCGGGGCTTGCCGGTGATCCGGAGCAGTTGGCCGGGCTGGATGTCGGCGCCGCCGCGCCCGTGCCGGAATGTCACGCAGATCTCGCCGCTGTTGTCGCCGACGACGACGCGCCGGACGGTGCGCCTGCGTTCGTTGACGTCCTCGACTTCGTTGACCCGCCCCTCGAAGGTGGCGCGCTGCCCGGGAATGAGGCCCCCGACGGTGATCACCGACGCCGACCGATCGGGGTGTTCGTAGGCTTCGACCTCCTGCTCCTCGTCCTTCGAGACCCACGCCTCGATCTTGTCGAGCTCGCGGGAGATTCGTTGCTCGAACCCGTCGGGGTACGCCTCCTTGATGCGGGACTCGACGTCGTAGGGAACGATTGTCGCCGCCGCGTCCGGGATCAGGCTGACCGCCCGGGCCACCTTGTCGGCGGTGCGGTCGTGCAGCAGGCGCCCGAGGAACGGAGCGTAGGTCCGGCGGGGCAGCAGCACGGTGACGTTGGTGTTCCGGTGTTCGTCGCGCGCCTTGGCGACCAGCACCTGCGCGGCGCGGGTGACCCTGCGGTCCGGGCAGTCGACCACCCGCAGCGGGGTGTCGAGATCGAAGTCGTCCCAACGCTTTCGCAACGCCTTCGCGTGGACGTCGTCCACCATGAAGTGCACCGCGATCAATTCGTCGGCGCGCAGCCCTCTGCCGTAGCGCAGCGCTTCGATGACGGCGAGGTCGAGGGAGTTCACGAACACGAACACCTTGTGCCTGGCGTACTTCACCAATTCGGGGCGGTCGGTGCGGAACATCTCGAGGATGGCCGCCTCGGCGCGGTATTCGCGGTTCAGCCGCGTCAGCGCGAACACCAGCACGGGGAAGACCACGACCACCAGCCAGGCGCCCTCGGTGAACTTCGCCACCGCGAAGATGCCCACCACGATGGTCGACAGGATCGCCGCGGACAGGTTGATCGCGAGGCGCCGTCGCCAACCCGGCTCTCGATGGGTGAGATGGTGTTTGGTCATCCCGTAGCCGGCCATCGAGAAACCGGTGAACACGCCGATCGCATAGAACGGGACGAGCGCGGTGACCGAGCCGCCGGTCGCCAGAAGCAGCACCACCGAAAGCCCCGTCAGCGTGATGATGCCGTTCGAAAACACCAGGCGGTGACCGCGTTTCATCAGCTGGCGCGGCAGGAAGCGGTCTTCGGCGACGAAGCTCGCCAGCGCGGGGAATCCGTTGAAGCTGGTATTACCGCCGGTGAACAGGATGGCGGCGGTCGACGCCTGCACGAGAATGAACAGGACGTTGCCAATCGGGCCGTTGCCGAAAACCGCGCGGGCAACCTGCGACAGCACCGACGGATATCCGGCCTCGAACGGCGTCGCGTGGGTGACAAACGTCAGGTAGGCGACGCCGGCCAGCAAGAACCCGAGTATGCACGCCATGATGGTGAGCACCCGGCGGGCGTTGCGTCCCTGCGGCTTTCGGAAGACGTTGACCGTGTTGGAGATCGCCTCGACCCCCGTCAGCGACGAACCGCCGTTAGCAAACGCGCGCAGCAACACCAGCACCGTCGCGCCCATCACCAGGCCGTCCCCTCGACGAACCGGCACCGCCCCGGCGATGTGCTGCGCGTCGTAAGTCGGTAATCCCCAGAAGATTTCGCGAAGAACCCCGGTCACGATCGTCAGACCGATCATGGCGACGAAGAAGTACGTGGCAACCGCGAACGGCCGGCCCGCTTCCTTCAATCCACGCAGGTTCGCGTAGCACATGACGATCACCACACCCACCGTGATCGCCAGGCTGTAGGGACCGAGCACCGGGATTGCCGACACCACCGCCACCGTGCCCGCGGCCGTCTGCACCGCCACGGTGACCACGTAGTCGATCAACAGCGCGGCGGCGGCGACCTGTGCCACCCGGGGTCCGAAGTTCTCCCGAGCCACGATGTATGAGCCGCCCGCCCGGGTGTAGGCCATCACAACCTGGCGGTAGGACGCGGCCACCAAAGCCAGGATCACCAAAATCACGCCATTGATGGGCAGCAACAACGTGAATGCCGCCAGCCCCGCAGCCGGCAGCAGCTCGATCAGGATCTGTTCGCTGCCGTAGGCGGTGGACGAGATCGCGTCGGGTGCAAGCGCGCCGAGCGCAACCCCGTTAGAGAGCTTCTCGTGTGTCAGCTTCTCGGTGATCAGGGGCTTCCCGAGAAACACGCGCTTGGCGATGTCCCCGACCGACGTCGGGATCGGGACCTTGCTCGTCGAAGTTGTCACGACCTGCATTCTGCCGCCCGGCAGGTCCGCGCGGCGGGCGGACGGGCTAAGTCAGCCGCGAGACCGCCGCGGCGATGCGCTCGTCGGTGGCGGTCAGCGCGACCCGCACGTGGCGGGCGCCGCCCGGGCCGTAGAAGTCGCCGGGCGCCACCAGGATGCCGAGGGAGGCGAGCCGCGAGACGCTGTCCCGGCACGGCTCGCCGCGGGTGGCCCAGAGATAGAGGCCGGCCTCGGAATGGTCGACGGCGAAACCGGCCGAGCGCAGCGCGGGCAACAGGGCGGCGCGCCGCCGTTCGTAGCGCTCGCGCTGGACCCGCTCGTGGTCGTCGTCGTCGAGCGCGGCCACCATGGCGGCCTGCACCGGCGTCGGCACGATCATCCCGGCGTGTTTGCGCACGGCCAGCAGCTCGCCGACGAGGGCCGGATCCCCCGCGACCAGGCCGGCCCGATAACCGGCCAGCGACGAGCTCTTCGACAGCGAGTGGACCGCGAGCAGCCCGGTATGGTCGCCGTCGCACACCGAGGGATGCAGCACCGACAGCGGTTCGGCCTCCCAGCCCAGACCCAGGTAGCACTCGTCGGAGGCGACGATCACCCCCCGCTCGCGCGCCCATCCGACGACCTTGCGCAGGTGGTCGACGCCCAGCACCCGTCCGGTCGGATTGCTCGGCGAGTTCAGGTAGAACAGCGCCGGGGATTGCGGGCCCACCTGGGTCAGCGAGTCGGCCCGCAGCACCGGGGCCCCGGCCAGCCGCGCGCCCACCTCGTACGTGGGGTAGGCCAGCTCCGGCACCACGACCAGGGCCTCCCCGCCCAGGCCCAGCAGCGTCGGCAGCCAGGCAATGAGTTCCTTGCTGCCGATCACCGGCAGCACGGCCGCCTCGGTCAGCCCGGTGATTCCGAAACGGCGGGCCAGCGCGGCGACCGCCGATTCGCGCAGTCGCGGCGTGCCGGCCGTGGCGGGGTACCCGGGGGCCGAGCTGGCCGCCGCCAGCGCCTCCCGGATCAGCGGCGCGACCGGGTCTACCGGGGTGCCGACGGACAGGTCGACGATTCCGTCCGGATGCGCCGCGGCCCGCTCCTTCGCGTCGGCCAGCGTGTCCCAGGGAAACTCCGGCAGGGACGCCGACACCGTTCCGCTCAGTCGCCTTCGCCCTGGGGCGGCAGGTCCTTGACGACTTGCGGGTCGTTCTCGGTCAGGCCGACCTTCGCGGCGCCACCCGGCGACCCCAGCTCAGCAAAGAAGTCGGCGTTGATCTGTGTGTACTGGCTCCACTGCTCCGGCACGTCGTCTTCGTAATAGATCGCTTCGACGGGGCATACCGGCTCACAGGCCCCACAGTCGACGCACTCATCGGGGTGGATGTACAGCATCCGGGCACCCTCGTAGATGCAGTCGACCGGGCACTCCTCGATGCATGCCTTGTCCTTGATGTCGACGCAGGGTTCGGCGATCGTGTACGTCACAGACATCTCCTCCATGTACTGCGTGTGGGCTGCGGTTCCGGCTCGCCGCGGCGCTCCGGCCGCTTCAGCGCAAGCATTCGGTTACTGATACTAGACGTTGCACATACACGTCAACCACTCGGCACCCCGCCGGTTCGCTGACGTGTCGGGGCCGGGCCGGGCGCGGCGGCCCCTGCGGCATTTCACCGAGGGCGAACACCGGCATATAACTCCCTGACCTGCGCATAGTTACGATTAGAAGTTCCTGTTCGATAACGGTTGCGATAGAAGAATGCTCACGGGGCCTGGTAGCCTCAACCGCAGACGGCAACCGTTGGGCAGATGTCGTCGCCGTCAAGAGACGGTGCATTGAATGGGGAAGGTGTCCACAGATGGTCAGGCTGTCGTTAACCAAACTTGCCGCCGCCGCTGGAGGCGTGGCATTCGCGTTGACGGCCGGCTCGGGGATCGCATCCGCGGATCCTCTCGATCCGGTCGTCAACACCACCTGCAACTACGGGCAGGTGATGGCCGCGCTCAACGCGACCGACCCGGCGGCTGCCGCGCAGCTCACCGCGTCGCCGGTCGCGACGAGCTACCTGCGCCAGTTCCTGGCCTCGCCGCCGCCGAAGCGGTTGCAGATGGCCCAGCAGATCCAGGCCATGCCGCAGGCCGCGCCGTACTTCAACGACGTGTTGTCGGTGGCCGGGAGCTGCAACAACTACTGAGCCACTGGCGCGTCAGTAGCCGCTGAGCAGTCGGCGCACCTGGCCCAGCAGTTCGGGGCCGGCGTCGCTGCAAATCCGTGACGGGTTTCCGGGTCGGCGACCCCAGAGCAGCAAAACCCTTGCGGCGGAATCGGTTTCGAGAGTGGCCGGGCCTTCGGGCCCGGCCATTCCGATTGAGGTCTTTTCGGCGTCGGCGGTGACCACCACGTCGTCGCTACCGAAGACGCGCAACCGCGCCTCGATTCGCTCGCCCGGTTCCAGCGACTTGGCGCCCTTGGCGAGCAGTGGGCGTCCCACGGCGACGACGCTGTGGGTGGTCATCCAGGGATCGGCGAGCCGGGCGGCGAACCCGCTGTCGTCATCCCCGGTGATGTCCCAACCGTGCAGGACGAGTTCCTCCCGCATGTGCTCGGCGAACCAGGGCACCTTCATGGTGCGCCCGGTCCAGGCGACGTCGGTGTCGGCGGGGACGCTCTCGGCGGCGGCCGCGACCTCGTTCAGCGTGGCCATCCGGTCGTGCAGCGCGTCCCAGAGGCCCGCGTCGTTCATGGCGCGCAGGGGGGCCTCCCGTTCCTCGAAGCCGCGCGTGCCGACGGGTTCGCCCTCCAGGTGGGCTTCCAGCACCCGGGCGAGCTCCTCGGCGTTTCCGGCCTGATGGATGACGATGTCGCGCACCGTCCACGCTTCGCACCAGGTGCCCGACTCGGGGCGGCGGCGCTGCACCGCGTCCAGGAAGGGCTGCCATTCCGGGAACCGGCCTTGATCGATGTGTCGCTTCACGGCGTCCGGTATACCCGCGGCCACCGACACCTAGTCGTCGGCGAGCGCGCGCAAAATGCCGCGCTTCCCGGCGTGTCGCCGTACAAACGCGCGCCCTCGGCGGCGGGAAGTTACGCGGCCAGCGGGGCGTACGTGGTGGTGCGCTGGCGCGCCGGGCGGCCGATGCCCTCGGCGATCGCGGCCAGCTCCGCCGCGGTCTTCGACGACCCGTGTTCAGACCCGGCCATCCGCGAGATGGTCTCCTCCATCAGCGTCCCGCCCAGGTCGTTGGCGCCGCCGTTGAGCATCACCCGCGTGCGCTCGACACCGAGCTTGACCCAGCTGGTCTGGATGTGAGAGATGCGGCCGTGCAACATGATTCGCGCCAGCGCGTGCACCGCCCGGTTGTCCCGGTGGCTGGGTCCCGGCCGCGCCGCGCCGGCCAGGTACAGCGGCGAGTTCTGGTGCACGAACGGCAACGGGACGAACTCGGTGAAACCGCCGGTGCGGTCCTGGATGTCCCGCAGCACGTTGAGGTGGCCCACCCAGTGCCGCGGGGTGTCGACGTGGCCGTACATCATCGTCGACGACGACCGCAGGCCCACCGCGTGCGCCGTGCTGACGATCTCGATCCACAACGAGGTGGGCAGCTTGCCCTTGGTGAGCACCCAGCGCACCTCGTCGTCCAGGATCTCCGCTGCCGTGCCGGGGATGGTGTCCAGCCCGGCCTCGCGCAGGCTGATCAGCCACTCGCGAATGCTCAACCCGCTCTTGGTCACACCGTTGGCGATCTCCATCGGCGAGAAGGCGTGCACGTGCATCGAGGGCACCCGGGCCTTGACGGCGCGCACCAGCTCGGCGTACCCGGTCACCGGCAGTTCGGGGTCGATCCCGCCCTGCATGCACACCTCGGTGGCGCCCTCGACGTGCGCCTCCCAGGCACGGTCGGCCACCTCCTCGGTGGACAGCGAATACGCGTCGGCGTCGCCCTTGCGCTGGGCGAACGCGCAGAAGCGGCACCCCGTGTAGCAGATGTTGGTGAAGTTGATGTTGCGGTTCACCACGAAGGTCACGTCGTCGCCGACGGCGTCGCGGCGCAGCGAATCCGCCAGCGCGGCAACCGCTTCCAGCGCCGGGCCCTCGGCCGTCGCCAGCGCCAGATACTCCTCGTCGGTGCACCCTGCCGGATCGCGTTCGGCCGAGCGCAGCGCGGCGAGCACGTCCGTGTCCAGACGTTCGGGGGCGCGCACGCCCAGCTCGTGCACGTGCGCACGGATCGACTCCCAATCGCCGAACGCGCTGTCGAGGTCGCTGCGGGCGGCGGTGTTGCGGCCTTCCGTGTCGATCGCAGCATTCAGGTCCACCCGGCCGGCGGACTCCACGTCGTCGGGCTCCTGCCAGGGCATGCCCACCGGGTTGACGTCGCGGGCCAGGCCGGTCGCCGGGTCCGCCAGCGCCAGAACGTGTCCGCGCACCCGCGGGTCGATCCACGCCGCGCCGGCCTGGACATACTTGGGTTGCGCGGTCAGGCGCTGCACCAGGTCGTACCCGCCCTCGGCGGTGACCGCGGCCAGCTCGTCCAAAGCGGGCCAGGGACGTTCGGGGTTGACATGGTCGGGCGTCAACGGCGAGACGCCGCCCCAATCGTCGACGCCGGCGCGGATCAGGGCCAGGCACTCGTCGCGCGAGACCAGGTTGGGCGGCGCCTGAATGCGCATGCCCGGGCCGAGTACCAGCCGCGCGACCGCCACCGTCGCCAGGTAGTCCTCGATCCCGGCGTCCGGGAACGCCGCCATCGCGGTGTGCTCCTTGGCCCGGAAATTCTGCACGATCACTTCCTGGACGTGCCCGAACTCCTTGTGCGACTTGCGAATCGCATGCAGGGTGTCCGCGCGTTCGGCCAGCGTTTCGCCGATGCCGACCAGCAGCCCGGTGGTGAACGGAATGGACAACCGCCCGGCGTCGGTCAGGGTGCGCAGCCGAACAGCCGGGTCCTTGTCCGGGCTGCCGTAGTGCGCAAGCCCTTTCGTCTCGAAGAGCCGCCGCGACGTCGTCTCGAGCATCATGCCCATCGACGGCGCCACCGGCTTGAGCCGCGACAACTCCGACCAGCTCATCACGCCGGGGTTCAGGTGCGGGAGCAGCCCGGTTTCCTCGAGGACCCGGATCGCCATCGCCCGCACGTAGGACAGCGTCGAGTCGTAGCCGCGTTGGGCGAGCCACTCCCGCGCCTCCGGCCACCGGTCCTCGGGCCGGTCGCCGAGGGTGAATAGCGCTTCCTTGCAACCGAGTTCGGCCCCACGACGGGCGAGGTCGAGTATCTCGTCGGGCTCCAGGTACATGCCGGCGCCCCGCGCGCGCAGCTTGCCCGGGACGGTGACGAACGTGCAGTAATGGCAGCTGTCACGGCACAGGTGGGTGACGGGGACGAACACCTTGCGCGAATAGCTGATCGGCAGCCTCCCGCCCGGCCCGCGCCGCCCCGCCGACTCGAGGCCCGCGTCGCGCACCCGCGCCGCGCTCGCGCACAGATCGGTGAGGTCCTCGCCGCGCGCGGTCATGGCGACGGCCGCCTCCTCGACGTTGAGCGCGACCCCATCCCGGGCCCGCCGCAAAACGCGCCGCAACGCCGACGCGCTGGCCTTGGGCGGAACGACAGGACTCGGCAGAGCGCTGGGCGCCGGAGGCTCCGGTGTCAGTGGCACGTTGGTGTAACTTCCCCACGATCGAATTTCATCCGCCCGGCCCAACCTGTGCAGCTGTGGGCAGCGGTGCCATATCCGCAACAGTAGCGCCAGGCTCCCGCCGACCTACGGTCGACATCCCGGCGTCGCGGCCCCCGCGCGGAGCGCCCTAGTTAAGTGTTTGACGAACTTGCCTGCCTGCCAGCGGCGACCGATATAGCATCCGTCGTATCCAGGGAGGTACCGAATGTCGTTCCTATTCGCCACCCCGGAGGCGCTGGCGGCAGCGGCTTCGGACTTGGCTGGCATTGGTTCGACCATCAACAGCGCCAGCGCGGCGGCGGCGGCCCCGACATCCGCGGTCGCCGCCTCGGCGGCAGACGCCGTGTCGGCCCAGGTCGCGGCGTTCCTCTCCGAGCACGGGCTGGGATATCAGCAGTTCAGCGCGCAGATCGCGCAGTTTCACGAGCAATTTGTCCAGACCTTGAGCTCCGGCGCGAACGCGTTCGCGGCGGCCGAGTCCAGCGCCGCGCAGAACCTCGCCGGTGCGGTCAACGCGCCCGCCGCGGCGCTGCCCAGCGCCGCGCAGAGCCTCGCCAGCGCGGTGAACGCGCCCGCCGCGTCGCTGCTCGGCGGCGGTGGCGGCGGCGTCGCGGGCGTCATCGGCGGCGCCGTGTCCAATGCGGTGAACCGCGTGGAGAGCGTCGTGGCCGGCTCCAACTTCCTGGGCGGCGCCGGACTGGTGGGCGGCGGCGGTCTCGCCGGCATGGTCGGCGGCGGCCTGTCCGCCGCGGTGAACCAGGTCGAGAGCGTGGTGGCCGGCTCCAACTTCCTGGGCGGCGCCGGCCTGCTGGGCTCTGGTTTACCGGGTGGCCTTTCGGCGCTCGCCGGGGAAGCCGGCGCCCTGTTGCCGACCGGCGGCATCCGCGCCCTCACCGCGGCCAGCGCGCTCGTCACACCGGCCGCCATGACCAACGCCGCGGTCGTGCCGGCGGCGACCGGGTCGATCGGCGACGCCATCAAGGCCGGGTACCTACTCGTCGAGCCGTGGGTGCAGTACGGTTTCGACCTCGCCGCGTACGCGGTCGGTTACCTGCCCTACGTCGGCTGGCTGGCCCCCCAGATCTACTTCTTCTACGACCTTTTCGAGCCCATGGTGCAGGCCGGCCTGTTCAACACCATCGACTGGCTGCAGGGCAGCATCAGCTTCGCGCAAGGGCTGGCCAACTTCTGGGATGCCACCACGGCGTCGATCAACCAGTTCATCAACAGCGAGATCTACTGGGCGCTGAGCTTCCTCCCGCCGCTGCCGCCGCTGCCCCCGTTCTTCCCGTAACCCGGCCCGCCGCGCCGGAACAGCACCCACACCGGGGGCGCGACACCCAGCGCGATCAGGACCAGGGCCCCGTACGCCATCACTCCCCGGCCCCCCAGGATCACGTCGTCGCCGGGACCGCCCATGCTCAGCACGGCGACGGTCAGCAGCCACGTCCACAACGGCAGCGCGGCCACCCGCGTGGAGCGGGTCCACAGGCCGGCGGCCCACACCAGCGCCGCGTTGACGAGCCCGCTGACCAGCGCACTGATTGGGAACGGAATCGAACCTATATAGGAAGGAAGCAGCAGCGCGCCGGCGAGGGCCGAAAGGATCCCGTCCACAGCCAGCAGCGCCAAAACGACGAAACGAATCGCGGGATCCGTGGCGCCGCCGTCCTGGATGGACGCGGCGCGTGGCTTGGTTTCGGTCAGGTCGGGACGCTGTCGACGTTGGCGAGTATCGAGCCGATGACCCACTGCAGGCTGTCGAGCCGGTCCTGCCAATGCTGCATATTGGGGTCCAGGTCGGGGTCCATGCGAATTCCTTCCGTGGCTGCCTGTTTGGCAGCCTACCGCGTTGCGGCCGCGGTCAAACCGAGTCCCGCGAGCAGGTCCGTCTCCCATCCGCGCGCGTCGCGCTCCCCCGCGGAGCCTTCCACCAGCACGTAGTGCTCGTCGGGCAGGATGGGCAGCGCGAAGTTGTTCGACAGCGCCAGCGCGCGGGCCGTCGGGCCGACGACGAGCTGGGTTTCGTGGGCGGCCAGGGCGGCGATCTTCGCCGCGAGCGCATCCGGGGCGGCCTGCACGACGGCGTCGATGTCGGCGTCCGCGTATCCGAAGTCGAACTCCTCTTGCGGCGGGACCATCCAGTCGGGCAGCAGGTCTTTGCGATCGAGCTCCCGCCAACCGGTCTGGAACGCGCTCGCGGCCAGGACCGTCCAGTAGAACTTGGGCACCGCCCAAGGCTCGCCCGGGTAATCGTCGGTGGCGGCGGCGGCGACCGCGGCGGTCGTGACGGTGTGGGTGTGGATGTGGTCGGGATGGCCGTAGCCGCCGTTGGGGTCGTAGGTCACGACGACGTGGGGGCGCTGCTCGCGGATGACGGCGACCAGTGCGCCGACGGCCTCGCGTTCGTCGGCGTCGATGAACCTCTGGCGACCCCGCGGCGGCGTGCCCTCCATCCCCGAGTCACGCCAGCGCCCCGCGCCCCCCAGATAGCGGGGCGCGTCGACGCCCAGCGCCCGCAACGCGGCCGTGAGCTCGACGATCCGGTAGCCGCCCAGTTGGTCCGCGCGGTCGACGGCGAGCCCGGCCCATCGGTCGCCGATGACCTCGCCCTCCTCGCCGAGCGTGCAGGTGACGACGCGGACATCCGCCCCGCGGGCGGTGTAATGCGCGATGGTGGCGCCGTTGGCTAGGCTCTCGTCATCGGGATGCGCGTGGACGAACAGCAGCCGTGGAGTCTCGGGCATGCAGGCACCCTACCCCCGTCTCGCCGAGACTCGGCGAAAAGGAACGCGGGCGGCTACTATCGAGAAATGCCGCAGCTAACCCAGGGCCGGAGCAGCGTCCGGAGCCGCCGACGTGGCGAGGTGCTCGAACGTGCGCTCTACGAGGCCACGCTGGTCGAGCTGGCCGAAGTCGGCTACGGCGGGCTGACGATGGAGGGTATCGCGGCGCGGGCGCACACCGGCAAGGCGGCGCTGTACCGGCGCTGGTGTAGCAAGCACGACCTGGTGCACGCGGCCCTGGTCTACGCCCTGCCGCCGACGCCCGAGCCGCGCTCCGGCCGGTCGGCCAGGGAGAACCTGCTGACAATGTTCACGTTGCACCGCGACATGTTGGCCGGAAAGACCACCTTTCCCGGCATGTACGTCGTCCAGCAGCTGCTGCACGAACCCGAGATGCGCGCCATCTTCGCCGACGCCGTGGTGGCCCCGCGCCTGAAGGTCATCGAATCGATCCTGCGGGCCGCCGTCGAGGACGGCGACCTCGACCCCGCCACGATCACGCCGCTGACCGCGCGCGTCGGGCCGGCCTTGATCAACCAACACTTCCTGCTCACCGGGGAACCGCCGAACCGGCGCGAACTGGCGCTGGTCGTCGACACGGTGATCCCGCCGCGGGTCTAGCCTGTCAGGATGCCAGCGAAGTCGGCACCCGCCGCCAGGCTCTGGTCGAGGATGCCTTCCAGGCCGCCGATGTTGCCGCCGTTGAAGACCAGCCCGGCGTTACCGGTAAGCGCGGTGCCGATAGCCGGGAATTGGACGCCGCCCACAAAGCTGTTGACGGTCTGCTCGCCGGTGGCCACGATCAGGTTGCCCACGTTGAAGATCCGGTTGAGCCCCCCACCCAGGGCGGCGTTGGTCCCGAAGGTGCCCGTCTCCCAAGCGATTTCGTTGCTCACCAGGTTGGCGTTGAAAGCGGCCTCGGAAGGAATCAGGTTGGACAGGAAGTTGACCTGACCCGACGCCAGGCCCTGCAACCCCGCGGTGGGCGCCGCCACCAGCGCCACGCCCAACGCCGTGCCGGGCACCCCGGCGAACAGCGACCCGTTCAGCATCGCGTTCAACGACGCCTGCAAGCCGGCCGCGTTGATCCCCGCTGTCAACGCGGCCTGCAGGGCGCCATTGCCGGTCAACGAGGTCGCTATCCCGCTGACGACGTCGAGATCCCACAGGAACTTTGTGTCAAGGGCGCCAAGGAACCCGCCGAGCGTGCCGCCGGCGATCAGGTTGGCCGGCGCGCCGACGGCGAGGCTGGCCAAGATGGCGCCGCCGGTCGGAAGCTGCGCGCCCAAGATGCTGTCGAAGGTCACCTCGCCGGTGCCCAGCACCAGGTTCCAGAAGTTGAAGGCGCTGTCGAGCGCGCCACCCAGCGCGCCGGTGCCGCCGAAGAGCGCCGTCTCGAGCGCCGTCTCCTGGGCGACCAGGGCCGTGTTGAGGCCGAGCTCGTTGGTGATCAGCGACGTGTTGAAACCGACCTCCATCGCCTGCAGCTGGGTCAGTAATGCGGGCACGTTGGGCGCCGTCAGCAGCACCTGCCACGGCGCGACCAGGTTGGCGAACAGCGTGGGAAGCCCGGCGAGCCCGAGGCTGAGGCCGCCGTTCAAGGCGAGGTTCAGCTGAGCGCTGAGCCCGTTGAGCCCGGCCATGATGTTCACGCCCAGGCTGGGGCTCAAGCCGAGCGCGCCGCCCAGCGCGTTGAGCGCGACGGTCAGGTTGGCCGGCAGGGTGAGGCCGCCCGACAGGGCCGGCAGGCCGGCACTCAGGTTGGCGATCAGGGACCCACCGGTTTGCAAGGCACCGGACAGGGCGGCGCCGAGACCCGACAGGCTGCCGCCGAAGCCGCCGGACAGCGCGGCGTTGATCGCGCCGTTCAGCCCGGCGAGCCCACCGGTGATGCTGGCCTGCAGGCCGGGGAACCCGGCGGTCAGGCTCGTCACCAGCGCACCGCCCGTCTGCGCCAATCCGGACAGCCCGCTGCCGATGTCCGCCGCCAGGGTGGCGCCGAGTGGCCCGAGGCCCGAAAGGCCGCCGCCGAGGCCAGCCGAGAGCGCGGCGTTGATCGAGGCGCTCAGGCCGCCAAGCCCGCCGCTCAGGCTGGCCACGAGGCCCGGCAAGGCGAGGCTCAGTCCGCCGGCCAGCCCGGCGCCGAGGTTCGCCGCGAGCGTGTTGCCGGCCTGGATCAAGCTCGAGAGGCCGGTGTTGAAGCCGGTCGCCAAGGCTGCACCGAGCGGCACCAGGCCCGAAAGGCCGCCGCTCAAACTGCCCGACAGCGCGGCGTTCAGCGAAGCGTTCAGCCCCGACAGCCCGCCGCTCAGGCTGGCCTGCAGCCCGGGCAGCGCGGCGTTGAAGCCGCCCGCCAGCCCCGACAGCCCGGTGCCGATGTTCGTCGCGATCGCGCCGCCCGTCTGCGCCAGCGCCGTCAGCCCGCCGTTCACGTTGGTCGCGATCGCGGCCCCGAGCGGCGCCAGGCCGCCCAGGCTGCCGCCCAAGCCCAAGTTGCCCGACAGCGCGGCGTTGAGCGAAAGCCCGATCGCGTTGATGTCGGCGCTGAGGCTGGCCGCCAGCCCCGAGATCCCAGCGCTCAAGTCGATGCTGAGCGCGGGCACCGCGCTCGCCAGCGTCTGCACGACGTTCACCTCTGCGGCCGCATAGGCGCCCGCCCCCGCGCTCAAAGTTTGAACGAACTGCTGGTGGAATACCGCCGCTTGCGCACTGAGTTGCTGGTAACCCGCGGCGTGCGAGGAGAACAATGCGGCAATTTCCGCCGAAACTTCATCGGCGGCCGCGGGCAGCAGTCCCGTCGTCGCCACCGCGGCCGCGGTGTTGGCCGAACCGATGGCGGCCGCAAGGTTCGCCAAATCTGTTGCGGCATCGGCCATCAGCTCTGGCGCTGCGATGAGAAATGACACTTCGACCTCCCCGATTCACCCCACGATGACCGCTGGCGACTGTTTTCCCGACCAGCCGTTCAGCGATGGCCGCAGCGTATCGAAATGGTGTTGTGAAAACGTTTGTTTGCACCAACTGGCTTTGCAGGTATTCAATTCGGCTACCCGTAATTAATTCGTTACTTTTTTCGCGGTTGGCCGGCAAGGAGTACCCACTTTTCAGAAAATGACCATTTTCAACTTTGGGAAGTGGGCGCCTACGGCCCGGTTTTGATCCATTGGCCGGCGTCTCCGACGATGCCGACGGGGACCGCGCCGGACAGGCTGACGTTTTGCACACTGGGGCCGGCCGCGACGATCGTCGTGTCCTGCAGGATCGGCAGCACCGTGGACATGTTCCACAGCCGCGGCTCGACCGCGGTGATCACGTCGTTGATGCTCTTGGTGCCGTTCAGCGCGGCGTCGATGTTCGACTGGATGCTGCGGTCGCAGATGCCGGTGAGGTTCGACGGCGCCTGCACCAGCGCGCCGGGCTCGGGCGGGCGGCTGGGCGGTGCCGAGGTCGGCGTCGTGACGGGGGTGGCGGGCCCGGTCGACGGGGTCGGGCCGGCCGCGGGGGTGGTCGTGGCCACGTTCGAGGTCGGGACCGTCGTCGTCTGCAGCGCGGGGCAGCCGTAGCGCGAGGCCAGCAGAGTCGCCAGGTTGCCCCCGGCCCGGTGCCAGCCGACGATCGCGTCGACAGAGTTGTTGTTCAGCGCGTCGCGGTACAGCGTCACCGGGTCCAGCGCCAGCACCGTCGCCGCGATGCCGACGTTGCGCAGCTGGTCGGCCGCGGTGTTGGCCACCGCGACGGAGGTCGGGTCGTTCGCCGCCACCCCGACGATGAGAGACAGCTGCTGGCCGTCCTTGCTGATGCGGCCGCGGGTGACCTCCGGCGGCCCGGTGCTCGCGGGGGTCGGGACCGGCGACGTCGACGTGTTGGGTTCGACCTTGTATCCGGAGCTCTCCAACAACGCCAGCGCGGCGGGCGTGGTCATCGCGGGCGGCGCGGTCGGCTCGTAGCCGGGGTCGCTCGGCGAGCGGATCTGGGCCTGGTCCAACGTGACCGTGTTGTCGCTGCCCGCGCCGACGGCCGCCAGCAGATCGACGTCGAGCAGGCCGAGGATCGCCTTGCGAACCTGAGTGTCGGACAGCTTGGACTCGTTGGCGCGCAGCGTCAGCTGCATGACCCGCGGCGTCACGATCCGCGCGGTCCGCACGTCCGGGATGGCGGACAGCTGCGCGAAGGCCGCGGAGCCGCCGTGCACCTGGGCGACCTGGGTGTCGCCGTTGCGCACGGAATCGGCCAGCGCGGCCGGCGCGCCGGCCCGGCGGAACAGGATCAGGGCGGGCTTGGCCGGCGGTCCCCAGTAGCGGTCGTTGCGGGCGATCAGGATCTCGTCGCGCTGCGGGTCGATGCTCTCGACCCGGAACTGGCCGCCGGTGACGGGCAGGGCCCGCGCCAGCCCGGCCGCGAATCCGCCCGGCACGTCCTTGACGATGTGGGCCGGCAGGATGTTGCTGAACAGCTCCTTCCACGCCGGGTACGGTTGCGCGAACGTCACGACGGCCTGCTTGCCGCCCTCGAGCGACTGCACCCCGGTGATGAGGTCGTATCCGGCCGGATCGACGACCCCGGGCTGGCTGACCATTTGGCGCCACAGGTACCAGAAGTCGTCGGCGGCGATGGGCGCGTTGTCGGTCCACTGCGCCTCGGGCCGGATCTTGTAGGTCACGGTGAACGGGTTTTGGTTGGTCACGTCCGCGGACACCAACAGGGTCGGGTCCATCTCCCAGCGCGACCCCGTCGGCGTGGCGGGATCCGGCACGGGCCGAAACGCGCTGGGCAACACCAGCGCGCTGATCGCCGCGTTCACCGGCGACAGGTCGCTCAGCAGGTGCGGGTTGAAACCGGCGCCGATCGAGTCGATGCCCATGATGATCTGGGTGGGCCGCTGCGGCGGCGGCGCCGAGTTGTGCGGCGTGTCGGTGCTCTGTGGGGCTGGCGGCGGGTTGACGGTGCACGCCGCCAGCACCAGCCCGACCAGCGAGACCAGCACGCCGACCCTCAGGAACAGGCGGCTGGCTCGTCTCGGCACGCCCATCAGGGTATCGAGCAGCTGCTCAGCAACCCGGCCAACCACGCCCGTGATGCGGCCCGGCGCCAAGCCGCTAGCCCCGCGCCTTGGCCCGCGCCCGGCTGCGGGCCCGGGAGGTGGCGTCGAGCTCGACCTTGCGCACCCGGACGATCTCGGGGGTCACCTCCACGCATTCGTCGGGCGCGCAGAACTCCATGGCGCGTTCCAGGTCGAGCTCCAGCGGCTTGGCCAACGTCTCGATGACGTCCGCGGTCGACGACCGCATGTTCGTCAGCTTCTTCTCGCGCGTCACGTTGATGTCGAGATCCTCTGGGCGCGGATTGATTCCGACGACCATGCCCTCGTAGGTGTCCTGCCCGGGCTCGACGAAGAACTGGCCGCGGTCGGCGAGCTGGATGAGGGCGAACGGCGTGATGGTGCCCGAGCGGTCGGAAACCAGCGAGCCGGTGTGGCGGGCCCGGATCTCCCCCGCCCACGGGCGGTAGCCGTCGAACACGGCGTTGGCGATGCCGGTGCCGCGGGTCAGGGTGAGGAAGTCGGTGCGGAAGCCGATCAGCCCGCGGCTGGGCACGACGAAATCCATCCGGACCCAGCCGGCCGCGTGGTTGGCCATCTCCTCCATCCGGCCCTTGCGGCCGGCCATCAATTGGGTGATCGCGCCGACGAATTCCTCGGGGCAGTCGATCGTCATCGCCTCGAACGGCTCGTGCAGCTGACCATCGATGGTCTTGGTGACCACCTGCGGCTTGCCGACGGTCAGTTCGAAGCCCTCGCGGCGCATCTGCTCGACCAGCACGGCCAGGGCGAGCTCGCCGCGGCCCTGCACCTCCCACGCGTCGGGCCGGCCGATGTCGACCACCCGGATCGACACGTTGCCGACCAACTCGGTGTCCAGCCGGCTGCGGACCATCCGCGCGGTCAGCTTGTGGCCGGACACCTTGCCCGCCAGCGGCGAGGTGTTGGTGCCGACCGTCACCGAGATCGCCGGCTCGTCGACTGTGATGCGCGGCAGCGCGTGGGCGTGGTCGGGATCGGCCAGCGTGTCGCCGATCATGATCTCGGGGATGCCCGCCACCGCCACGATGTCGCCGGCGATCGCCTCGTCGGTGGGGCTGCGCTCGACACCCTCGGTGGCCAGCAGCTCGGTGATCTTGGCGCTGGTGATCACCGGCACCCCGTCGACCTCGCGCATCCAGGCGACCTGCTGGCCCTTGCGCAGCTTGCCGTTGTAGATGCGGATCAGCGCGAGCCGGCCGAGGAACGCCGACGCGTCGAGGTTGGTCACCAACGCCTGCAGCGGCGCCTCGGGGTCGCCCGACGGCGGCGGGATGTGCTCCATCAACACGTCGAACAGCGGGTCGAGGTTGTCGCCGGCGGGCACCTCGCCGTCCGCCGGCTGTTCGGTGCTCGCGATGCCCGCCCGCCCGGACGCGTACAGGGTCGGCAGGCCCAGGGCGTGCTCGGCGGCCTTGGCCGCCTCGTCGTCGAGGTCCGACGCGACGTCGAGTAGCAGGTCGTGGCTGGCGTCGACGACCTCGGCGATGCGGGCGTCGGGCCGGTCGGTCTTGTTGACGACGAGGATGACCGGGAGATGCGCGGTCAGTGCCTTGCGCAGCACGAACCGGGTCTGCGGCAACGGGCCCTCGGAGGCGTCGACCAGCAGCAGGACGCCGTCCACCATGGACAGCCCGCGCTCCACCTCGCCGCCGAAGTCGGCGTGCCCGGGGGTGTCGATCACGTTGATGACCGTGACCGTCCCGTCGCTGTTGTGGCGGTGCACGGCAGTGTTCTTGGCCAGGATGGTGATGCCCTTTTCCTTTTCCAGGTCACCGCTGTCCATGATTCGTTCCTGGGTGTCGTCGCCGCGATGGTGCAGCGCCCCGGATTGCCGCAGCATCGCGTCGACCAGGGTGGTTTTCCCGTGGTCGACGTGGGCGACGATGGCGACGTTGCGGAATGGCACGTCGGTGATTCTGGCAGCGGGGGCCTCAGATAGCGAACCGGCAGCTTGGCCGCGTTGAGTGTGCGGTGGCGGCGTTGAGTGTGCGGTGGCGGCGCGTCGGATCGGCGTGTCGGCACCCTCAGCGCACACACGACGCCCTGAGCGCACTTTCGATCACAGCGCTCGAACCAGGTCCGGTAACCAGCCGCGATCGGCCGGGACCCAATCCACGTCGTGCAGCTCCGCGGCCGTCACCCAACGCAGCGCCCGATGATCCCGCGGGTGTGGCTCACCACCAAGGAGCCGGACGTGATACGCCCGCAGCGTCATCGTTTCGTTAAGGGGAACGTCGGCGCCCAGGCGGTCGCCCACCACGAGGTCGCCGCTCTCGAGCCCCAACTCCTCCGCCAACTCTCGCGCCAGCGCGTCACGTTCGGTTTCGCCGGGTGCGACCTTTCCGCCGGGCAGTTCCCAGAGGCCGGCCAACTCGGGCGGCCGGAGTCGCTGCGCCACCAAAACCTTGGAGCCGGAGATGACCGCTGCGGCGACGACGATCCGGGTCGGCATGGCCAGTGACGGTATACCGTGCGGCGCGGCTCGCCGGAGGGGCCACCGCCTCGAGAACTGCTTCAGGCACCGGGCGCGCCGCTAAGAGCCGAATTCCCTTGGGGCACAACGCCTGTATTACGGTTTGCGCGCCAAAGTGGGATACTCGGATGCGTCGGTCACGACCTCTACCGGGCACTTTCTGAGAATCGGGGTTGGCAATGATCACCGAACCCGCAACGGCGTTCTCCCGCACGTTCAGGGGCTACGACCCGGCCGCGGTCGATGCCTACATCGAGATGTTGCTCACCAAGCAGAAGTTGCTGTTCGACGAGGTCCAGAACTTAAGAGCCCAGCGAAATGAATCCGGCGACGAAGCAGCCGCGCTGCGCATCGAAGTCGCCTGCCTCAATGATGAGATCGCCATGCTGGCGGACACCTCACCGTCGCCCTACGCGATGCAACACCGGATGGCGAAGATGCTGCGGCGGGCGATCGACGAGGTTTCCCGGATGCAGGCCGAGGCGCGAGCCGAGGCCGACGCCTTGATCGCGGCGGCCGAGGCCGAGGCCCAGGCCGCGCAGCGAGAGCACCGAGAACTGTTGGCGGACATAGCCTTACAGCAAAGCGCGCTAGAAGCGCAGTGTGCGGAAACCAAGAAGAATGTCGACGCCGAAGTCGCCGGGAGGCGCGCCGAAGCCCAAGTGTCGATTGATCACGCGTGGCAGGAAGCCCAGCAGCAGCGTGAGCAGCTGCTCGCTGACGCAAGGCAACAAGCTCGTCTCGTCCATGAGCAGGCCCGGCAAGCGGTGACCGAGGCGAATCAGCAGCGCATCATGATCCTGGAAGAACTGATGGGTGTTGCCCGCGACCTGCAAGCGGTTCCGGCCAGCCTGGAGTCCGCCTACCAGGAACTGAAGAACCGGCCGGAGGCGAGCGTCGTGGTGCCCTTGGACCAGAGGAGTCAAGCGCCGGCCGGGCCGGCCGTAGCCTCGTAGGTGAGCACCGTTCCCATCCCAGACGAGAGGACGCCTCCGGCATGGCTGTGTTAACGGATGAGCAAGTAGACGCCGCACTGCCCGACCTCAACGGTTGGGAGCATGCCGACGGCACCCTGCGCCGGTCGATCAAGTTCCCGTCATTTCTGGACGGCATCGACGCCGTGCGCCGGGTGGCCGAGCACGCCGAGAGCAAGGACCATCATCCCGACATCGATATCCGTTGGCGGACAGTGACTTTCGCGTTGGTCACGCATTCCGAGGGCGGCATCACCCAGAACGATGTCGACATGGCGCGCGACATCGACGGGATCGTCGGGGGCTAGGCCGTCGGCTCGGCGCGTCGACCGGTGGCCGCGATCCAGATCAGCGTCACCACCGCCGCCACGATGTAGATCAGGCCGGCCCAGGCCAGGTACCACGGCCGGCTGATCTGCCAGATCGTCGGCTGCGCGAAGCTCAGCAACCACGGCACCCCGACGATCGTGAGCACCAACCAGCCCCAGCCGACGATGCCGGCGCCGGGCCGCTCGCGCGCCGGCCCATGAATCGCCCAGATCATCAGCGGCACCAGCCACACCCAGTGATGGGTCCATGAAATCGGCGAGAACAGCAGCCCGAACAACTCGACCACCAGCAACTTGCCCAGCCGATCGCTGGAGCCCAGCGTCCGCCAGGCCAGGACGGCCAGCACCGCCGTCACGGCGACGGCCGCCAGCACCAGCGGACCGAAGCCGGCGTCGTGGCCGAGGATCCGCGAGATACCACCGCGCCAGGATTGATTGAACGACGTGGCGATCGGCCCCACCCGGTGCGCGTCGCCCAGCAGATCGGTGAAGTAGTAGCGGGCCTGATCGCCGGCGACCAGAACCGACACGCCCACGGTGGCCAGGAAGACGACCGCCGAAAACACCGCCGCACCCCAGCGCCGAACGCCCAGCAGGTACACGCCGGCGATCGCCGGCGTCAACTTGATCCCGGCCGCCAGGCCGACCAGCAACCCCGACAACCACCAGCGGGTCGTCCAGGCCGCCCACAGCACCGCCAGCATGAGCAACACGTTCACCTGGCCGTAGTCGAACGTGCTGCGCAGCGGCTCGATCCAGATGGTGACCGCCGTCCACAGCATGGCGACGCGGTGACCGGCGCCCGCCGGCACGCCTACCAGGCGCTGGCTCAGCCGGATCGCGCCGTACAACGCGGCGATCGTCGCCACCTGCCACAGGAAAGCCACCAGCCCAAACGGCAGCAGGTGGAGCGGATAGAACACGACCGCCGCGAAGGGCGGATACGTGAACGGCAGCGGGAAGTCCGGCGTCTGGTCGGCGTAGACGTAGCTGTACAGGGTGCCTGGATGGTCGAGGGCGGCGGCGCCGCCGAGGTAGACGTGCAGGTCGACGAAGTTCGCGCCGTTCGGCGCCAGGTACGTCCAAGCGAGTCGCGCCGCGACGCTCGCGATCAGCAGCGCCGGGGCCGCCGCCAGCCGCCGAGTGCGGGGTGCCGCCGGGGCGGCCGGGATGGTGTCTATCCGCCCGACTTTAGCCATCGCCCGGTGTTCTGTGGGCCGCCCGGTCACCGCCGTCACTCGTATCGGTAACGATCAAATAAATGCCACACGTGTCACTTGAGTCACACCAGTATCAACGTAACTTCGGGGCCGAACCCGTCATCGACAACCAGGGAGAGTCATGCCAACCATCTGGACCTATCTGCGAGCGACCGCCGTCTTGGTCGGTTCGTCCGCCGCCCTACTGACGGGCGGGATCGCCCACGCCGACCCCGTCCCCGCGCCGCCGGTGCCGAACATTCCGCAGCAGCTGATCAGCTCGGCGGCCAACGCGCCTCAAATCCTGCAAAACCTCGCGACCGCCCTCGGCGCCACCCCGCCCGCGGCGCCCGCCTCACCGGGCATCACGTTCCCGGGACTGCCCTCGGCGACGTCGCCGGTGTCGCCTTCGGCGGGCATCCCGTCCATTCCGGGGCTCACCCCGCCCGCAGCGGCGACCGCCCCGGCAGCGACGCCTACCATCCCGGGCCTCGGCTCGCTCCCGGGCCTGGCCCAGACCACCCCGGCGGCGCCGGCCGTTCCGGCGGCCCCGTCGATTCCGGGCCTGCCCGCCATCCCGGGCCTGTCCTCGCCGGCGGCTCCCGCCGCCCCGGCGACGCCGCAGATCCCGCAGGCGAAGGTGGACATGCCGGCCCTGCCGTCCGGCCTGCCGGTCAACGTGCCCGCGCAGCTGACGATCCCGCAGGATCTGCAGGCGCTGGCCACGGGTCAGGCCCCGACGGCACCGGCGGCACCGGCCGCACCGGCGCCCGCCAGCCCGATGTCGCCGCTGCTTTCGGCCCTGCCCTGAGCAGCTCGATACCCAACTAACCCGCCACTAGCCAGGACCGGAGGACATCGTGGCAACCACTAGGAATCTGTCCAAGGGTTTGGCCGCTGTTGTCGTGGCGTCGGCTGCCGCGTTCGGGTTGTGCCCGAGCGCGGCGGCCGACCCGGCGGCGCCGCAGCCGACACCGCAGCCAAATTCGACCCAGCAGCTTCCGGGCCTGCCCGCCCTCTCGGAGCTGAGCCCGATCATCCAACAGGCGGCGAGCAATCCGGGGCAGGCGACCCAGCTGCTGATGGCCGCCGCCCAGGCGTTCACCCACAATCCGACGGCGCCCGCCGAGTCGAAAAACGTTGCGGCGTCGGTGAATAAGTTCGTGGCCGAGCCGGGGTCACCGGCCGCCGCCCCGGCCGAGACCGCACCGGTGCAGCACGTGCCGCCGTTGGGCATCGAGCCCGGGCTGCAGTCGCACCTGCCGCCGGGGATCGATCCGGCGCGCGCGGCGGGCCCGGGGCCCGTCGCCGCACCGCCGGCCGCCCCCTCTGCGGCCC
>NZ_LZKK01000223.1 GCF_001672815.1 Mycobacterium sp. E796
GATCGGCGTTGCGCTGTGGACGTGCGGTGACTCGCTCGCGGCGCGAAAAGCGTGCCCCTGAGCAATTCCTTGGCCGAGTCCAGCGCAGCGTGGTACTCCTCCGGCGGAACGGTCGCCGCCAGCTCGGTCAACCCGCGAGCCAGCGCGTAGATCGCGTTGACCGCGGCGCCCGGGTCGGTGCCCGGCGGCAATGCTTCGCGCGCTTGGGCGTCCCGAACGATCCCATCGATGGTGTCGCGCAACACTTTTGGCCCGGCATGCCCGCGCATCGCGCGTTCGAACGCGGCCAGGTGCGGATACTCGCGCATCAACCGGCCCGATTCGTCGAGCACCGCTTCGATCCGGTCCGTGACGTCGCCGGGACCCTGGGCGGCCTCGCGCAGGCGCGGCAACGCGACGTCGGTCCTGGCCGCGACGGCGGCCTTGATCAGCTCCGACTTGTTGGGGAAGTAGTTGTACAGGCTGGCGCTGGTCACCTCCGCGGTGCGGGCGATCTCGCGGATGGTCGCGCGCGAATAGCCCGCCCTGGCCACGCAGCGCATGGTGGCGACGATTATTCGGGGGC
>NZ_LZKK01000224.1 GCF_001672815.1 Mycobacterium sp. E796
GCCAACATGGCGTCGTTGCTAAAGCCCTTGGGAGGGGTTGTGAACTTGATTGGCAGCGCCGTCGGGGCTGTCCGATACGAGTTAGGCAACATTGTTAGCGCAGCTTTCGACCAATTACTCAAGATATTGGGCGCAGCCTTTTACCAGTTTTGGATATTTATTCAAGGCTACCCGGCGTTATGGAGCATTTTCGTTACGGTCGGCACTTTTGTAATCATAGGCGCTTGGGTAGCACTAGTTTTACTTTTTATTGCAACAGGTACTCCCATTCCGATGTTCTTCCCGATCTAACAGACGCGCTCTGCGTTGCGGCCTGCCTCTTGGCCCTGGCCGGACATCGCCATCACCACCAGCGTCCACGTCCGGGACAACCGCGACGGCACCTTCAAAGCCGAGACACGCCTCGTCGTCGGCTAGACGCTGCCCGACCACGAACGTGAAAGGTTCGGCGAAGGAACGATGGAGAATCCAACCCTCGCGACCAACTCGTTGGGCGTCGATCCGACTGCGCGAACCTCACCGACCGCGCTGAGGGGGGCGTCATCTCAATACCCACGCCCGGCATTAAGCAAAACAAGCCACCATGGCCCGTATAAAGCAACACTTAAAAGAAACAGTAGCAAAAAGGGTACAATCGCTAGCAACATTAATAAAGATGTAATCATCGTTATCAATGTCTCTATTCCGGCTTGAATATTTGTTATCACATTCGCTATTAAATCGCTCATCGTGGACTGGGCGGTTGTGGCAGCAGCGGCAATCGGGGCCCCAATTGCTGTCAAGGGCTTGATCAGCGACGTGACGTTGGCGGCCTCCGCGCCGGCATACGCGCCGGCACTGGTGGTCAGGTGCTGCACGAACTGGTCCTGAAACGCCGCCGCCTTCCCGGCCAGCGCGTGATAGTCCTGGGCGTAACCGCGC
>NZ_LZKK01000225.1 GCF_001672815.1 Mycobacterium sp. E796
GCCGCCGCCGCCCCGGCGACGAGGACGGGCGCCCGCCCGAGAAGCGGATTGGCCGGCCGCTGGGGCCGCGGTGCGGGCGACGGATACGGGCTGTAACCGGTGTCGTCCGGGTTCGGGTAGACCGCCGAGAACGGCCGGGTGCGCTGCGGCGGGCTGGGCGGCGCCGGAGGCGGTGGCGGCAGCGGGGTCGACGCCGTCAGCCCGAACGCCGCCCTGGCCAGTTCACCCGCGCAGGAGAACCGCGCGGCGGGCTCCTTGGCCATCCCGCGGGCGATGACGTCGTCGAGCGCCTTGTCGATCCCCCGACGCATGATGCTCGGCCGGGGCGGCGGCATCTGCAGGTGCGCGGTGATCAGCTGCGGGATCTCCGCGCCCTCGAACGGCGCTTGACCGGTGAGGCACTCGTAGAGCACGCAGGCCAGCGAGTAGACGTCGGTCTGCGGTCCGACTGGGCCCCCGCTGAATCGTTCCGGCGCCATGTAGGCGCACGATCCGATCAACGGTCCGCCCGCCGTCACGCTCGGATCGCCGTGCGCCTGAGCCAGGCCGAAGTCGACGAGGTACGCGAAGTTGTCCGGGGTGAGCAGCACATTTTCCGGCTTCACGTCGCGATGAACCAGGCCCTCGGCATGGGCCGCGTCCAGCGCGGTCGCGACCTGCGCCGTGATCGCCGCGGCCTGCCCGGGATCGAGCGCGCCCCGCTCGCGAAGCAGGTCCTTCAGGCTGCCCCCGTCGACCAGGCGCATGTCGATGAAGAGCACCCCGTCGATCTCGCCGAAGTCGTGCACCGGGATGACGTGCGGTTCCTGCAATCGCGCCGCCAGCTGCGACTCTCGCCGAAACCGCTGCTGAAAACCCGGGTCAGCCGCCAGCTCGGGGCGCAACAGCTTGAGCGCGACCATCCGGCCCTTGCGCGTGTCGTAGGCGCGGTACACCTCGCCCATTCCGCCCGCGCCGATCAGCGATCGCAGCTCGTAGGGCCCGAATCGAGTGCCGACGCGCGAGCGACGATACGGCGTAAACAATCGACATCCTTTCGCTCGGCCTGCACGAGGGTTCCCACATCGAGCGTGCAGATAACGGCGCCGGCTCGAGTCACAAGAAGTCAGGGATGTGCCGATGTGCCCGCCTCTCAGCGACAACCGACGGCACCCCTCGGAATTTGTCGCTCTGAGGCGGGCACAACGGGTGCCGCCTTTTCCAGGGACGCATGTGGCCAATGTGACTCACATGCCAAAGTGCGTGCGACCCACGGCCGCAACGGCTTCCGAAGGCCCGCTCACCGAAACCTGCGCCGCCGCTTGGCGCCCAAACAAATACAGCAACAATTCACCGGGCTCACCGCTGAGCCGCGCCAGCGGCGCACCGGATCGAACCGTCACCCGCTCACCGGCACCCGCCCACTCGACCTCTAGCCCGCACCCCCGGAGCCGACGGCTCAAAAACCGCCCCCCGCGGCGCACGTTTCGCCACAGCCCGGCGTCCATCGAAGGCCCAAGGCTGCGAACCCCCAGCCCGTTGGCCCGCCGCACGTCCTCGTGGTGAACGAAGAACTCGTTGAGGTTCGCCAAGGAGCGCACCCACCCGATCCGGAAGAACCCGACGGGCGGGCCGGACCGGATGCGCGCGACCAGCTCGGCAAACTCCGAGTGCCCGGCCAACGCGGCGCGACGCCGCTCGGCGAACGCGGCGAACGGACCGGGCAAAACCATGCACGGACCGGCGACAACATCGTGTTCGCGCAACACCAGGTGCGCGGCCAGATCGTGAGAGGTCCACCCGTCGAGCAGGGTGGGAGCCGACGGGCCAAGCTCGTCGAAAAGATCGCACAGCGAACGGCGCTCGGCAGCATCCAGCACCACAACGCCGGAGTCTACGGGCACCTCTTTACAGTGGGGCAATGCAGAAGGCTCGACTCATCGACAACCTCCGCCAGGCAGCGTCTCTTGTGGTCACGGCGGTAACGGCCACCTCCACCCTCAACGCCTACCGCCCGCTGGCCCGCAAGGGGTACCTCTCGGTGTTCTCGTGGTTTTTCGGCCTCGTCGTCACGGAGTTACCGCTGCAGACGATGGCCAGCCAGCTCGGCGGGCTGGCGTTGACGGCGCGCCGGCTCAACCGGCCGGTGCGAATCCTCGCCTGGCTGACGGCGGCCGTCTCTGCCGCGGGCCTGCTCAACTTCAGTCGCGCCGGCCACCAGGCCAACGTGCCGCTCTCCAAGGCGCTCGACGACGGCCTGGGCCCGTCCCGGCGCACCGACTCGGCCGACCTGTGGCGCCGCCCCAAAGGCCCCGGCATCGCCAAGGCGCCCGGGCTGCTGCGGATGATGCGGATCTACCGCGACTACGCCCACGACTCCAACATCAGCTACGGCGAATTCGGCAGCGCCAACCACCTCGACATCTGGCGCCGCCCCGACCTCGACCCGAATGGCAAGGCACCGGTGCTGTTCCAGATCCCCGGCGGCGCCTGGACGACGGGAAACAAACGCGGACAAGCGCATCCGCTGATGAGCCACCTCGCCGAGCTCGGCTGGATCTGCGTGGCGATCAACTACCGGCACAGCCCGCGCAACACCTGGCCCGCGCACATCGTCGACGTCAAACGCGCCCTCGCGTGGGTCAAACAGCACATCGCCGAGTACGGCGGTGACCCCGACTTCATCGCCATCACCGGCGGTTCGGCCGGTGGCCACCTGTCGTCGCTGGCGGCGCTGACGCCCAATTACCCGCAATTCCAACCGGGATTCGAGGACGCCGACACCCGGGTGCAGGCGGCTGTGCCCTTCTACGGGATCTACGACTTCACCCGCCTCGACGATTCGATGCACGCGATGATGCCCGGGCTGCTCATCAAATCGATCATCAAGCAACGGCCCTCGACGCACCTCGAGACCTTCAAAGCCGCGTCGCCGATCCATCACGTAAACGCCGACGCTCCCCCGTTTTTCGTGCTGCACGGCACGAACGACTCGCTGGCCTTCGTCGAGCAGGCCCGCGCGTTCACCACCAGGCTGCGCGAGGTCAGCAACCAGCCCGTCGTTTACGCCGAATTGCCTTACACCCAGCACGCTTTCGACATCTTCGGCTCGGCCCGCGCGGCGCACGCCGCAGTCGCCGTCGAGCAGTTCCTGGCCGAGGTCTACGCGAGCACCCGGGCCACCACGTTCGCGACCATGGCCTCCGGCTCGGACTGAACCCCCACCGCGCTCAGCTCGCCGCCGATGGCGAGCGACGCGACGCCATGCACCAGCGCCCACAGCGGCGCGGCCACCGAACGCGGGTCCTGGCCGTCGACAACCCCCGTGAGCGCCTCGACCAGTTCGCCGAACGCCTGCTCCCCGGCCACCGCCAAGCCAGGGTGTTCCGCATTGCCGATGTCCGCGCCGAACATCACCCGGTAGTGGTCCGGATGGGCGACGGCCCAGCGGACGTAGGCGCGGCCAAGCTCGACCACACGCGCCTTCGGGTCCATCTCGGGGACCGCGACCAGCGCGGCGTGCAGCTCGCGGAAGCCCTGCTCGGCGACGGTGGCCAGCAGCGCGGCCTTGTCGGCGAAGTGCCGGTACGGGGCCGCGGCGCTGACGCCCGCGCGCCGCGCCGCCTCGGTCAGCGTGAAGCCCTTCGGCCCCTTCTCGGCCACCAGCGATAGCGCGGCACTGGTCAGCGCCCTTTTCAGGTCGCCGTGGTGATAGCTATCGCGCCGCGCCGGCGCAACCGAACGTGCCATGTTGACGACATTAACATTCGAGAGTATGTTAATGCTATTCACATCCCAGGAAGGGACAGGACCCATGACCACCACAACCATCGCCCGCGCCGGCGACCGCGACCGGCAAAACACCGCCACCCGACTGGGCCAGGCGCTCGCCCAGGGCTACCTGCAGCTCGACGAGTACGACCGCCGCCTCCAGGCCGCCTTCCAAACCCAGACCGCGGCAGAGCTCAAACACCTCGTCGCCGACCTGCCGCTGGATCGCATCCGGCGCGCCGACCCGCGCCGCCGCGCCGCCGCCGCTCGAAAGGCCCGCGCAAGCGTGCGCATCCACCTCGCCGCTTTCCTCGCGATGACTACGGTCGTTCTCACCGTCTGGGCGGCTACAGCCGTGACATACTTCTGGCCGATCTGGCCCATCCTCGGCGCGGGCATCGGCCTCGTCAGCCACACTCTGGCCGTCCGGCCGATCGCCAAAACAGTTGAATATCAAGGGGTTTAGCAATGTCGACCGCAGTGATAACCGGCGCCAGCTCCGGACTGGGCGCAATCTTCGCCCAGCAGCTCGCCCAACGCGGCCACGGCCTCGTGCTCGCCGGCCGCGACGAAACCCGCCTCAAGGCGGTGGCGCAGCAGATCGACCAGGACGCCGAACTCGTCGTCGGCGACCTGGGCACCGACGAAGGCACCAACGACCTCATCGCCCACCTGGCCGGCAAAGACGTCGACGTCCTGGTCAACAACGCCGGGTTCGGCACCTACGGCCCGTTCGCCGAGGTCGACGCGCAGCGCGAGCACGAGCTGGTCGCCGTCAACGTCGACGCGCTGGTGCGGCTGACCCACGCCGTGCTTCCGGGCATGCTGGCCCGCGGGCGCGGCGGGATCCTGAATGTCGCGTCCACCATCGCCTTTCAGCCCGGGCCGTATCAGGCCACCTACGGCGCGTCGAAGGCGTTCGTGCTGTCGCTCAGCCAGGCCCTGTGGGCGGAGACCCGCAAATCCGGCGTCACCGTGACGGCGCTCTGCCCCGGCCCCACCCGCACCGGCTTCGTCGACGCCCTCGGCGAAGACGTCTCGCACACCGCCGTCTATCGGCGCCTCGCGGCGCCCGAACCCGTCGTCGCCGCCGGGCTGAAGGCCTTGGACAGGGGGCGCCCCGTCGTCGTCCCCGGGTTCCGCAACCGGTTCACGTCGACGTTCGCCCGCCTGGGACCCGGTTCGATCTCGGCGCGCGTCGTCGGCCGGATGCTGCAGCCCACGAAGGCCTAGCCGAATATCGGGAAGCGCCGCTTGGCTGCCAACGCGTCCAGGCCCTTTTGCATCAGGCCGCGCACCAGCGCGTCGATGTGCTCCACGTCGGGCGAATCGCCGAATTCGGTTGCCACGTCGACCGGCTTCAGCACCTCGGTGACGATCTTGGTGGGCAGCGGCACGTTGACCGGGGCGAGGACGCTCAGCCCGAACGGCCACCCGAAAGTTATTGGCAGGATGTCGGTTCGGAAGTACTTGCGCTCGAACTTGGTGAGCCGCAGCAGGCGCGACAACCAGGTGCCGCGGCTCAAGTACAGCTGGCCCTCCTGGCCGCCAATCGATACCGCCGGCACGATCGGCACCCCCGCCTCCATGGCCGTGGTGACATAGCCGGTCCGGCCGCCGAAGTTGATGACGTTCTCGCGCATGCTCGGCCGGTAGACGTCGAAATCCCCGCCCGGAAAGACCAATACGACGGCACCGGAAGCCAATGCCTTGACGGCGTTTTCACGCGTTGCGCGAATCACCCCCGTGCGGTTGAGGAATTCGCCCGCCACCCCACCGAATAGCGTGTCAAACCCAAGCGCGTAGAGCGGGCGCTCGTAGCCGTATTTGTCGTAATAGTCGACGGCGAACACCGACAGGTCGAACGAAGTCAGCCCGCCGGAATGGTTCGACACCACCAGCGACGCGCCGGAAGGGATATTGTCCAGGCCGCGCACTTCCGAACGGAAATAGTGCTTGACGATCGGCCGGGTCAGCGCGACGACGTGCTCGGTCAGGCCCCGATCCCATTTGTCGATATCGGTCGAATCGCCATGCCTGACGCTCATACCCCGATCTTCAGCCGACCGCAAGGCAGCGAATAGGGCATTTGGTCAACTCGGCGATTTCCCGCCCATAAGGCGCTCCGCCCCCGCGTGCACTCGTTTGCCAGAGACGTCTACTGCACCGTGACGTTGGCCGTGTAGGTGCACGCCGTCTTCGAGTCCTTGCCGACGATGCTCGAGTAGGCGGTGCTGATCGTCGTCCTCCCCGGCTTCAACGCCTCGAACGTCCAGACCTCCGTGCCCGGCGCCCCCAGCGCGTCGGAGGTCGGTTGCACGAACTCGTGGCTGGTTTGCTTGACGACGGTCGGATCGCCGATCTTCGTGTTGATCGTCCACCGGTACGGGGTGGTGTAGTTCGACCCCAACCTCAGGGTCAGGGTGTTGCCGACGCCCAGCGTGACGTCCTGCGTGATGGCGTTCTGCTTCAGCACGTCACCCATCGCGACCCCGAGGGTCTGGTTTGTCGGCGGGTTTCGGGACGCAAAATGGCAGCCCACGGCCGTCGAGCCCGCGAGCAGGGCGACTGCGAGGAGCAGTCTGGTCTTCACGAAATTCCCCCTTCGATTTCGCCTCAGCACCCTAATATCCCAGGCCCGGGTGAGAGCGAGGTGTCGCCGCAGGTGGAACCCGTCGCACGGCGTTTTGCGGCGCGCGTTTGCTGAAGCTCGGGTAGCTTCTGTGCATGTTTGGCATCATCCGGCCCTGCCGTCATCGGCTCGGCGGCGAGCTCGCGGACGCCTGGCGAGCCCAGTTGTGTGGATTGTGTCTGGCGCTGCGCGACGACTACGGCCAGGTCGCGCGGATCGCCACCAACTACGACGGGTTGGTGGTCTCCTTGCTGGTCGAGGCGCAGTCAGCCGGGCAGCCGACGCGCCGCAAGGCCGGGCGTTGCGCGCTGCGCGGGATGCGGCGGGCCGACGTGGCCACCGGTGACTGCGTGCGTTTGGCCGCAGTGGTCTCGCTGGCGCTGGCCGCCGCGCGGATGCGCGACCACGTCGAGGACCGCGACGGCTTGGTCGGCGTGGCCGGAGTTCGCCCGGCGGCGCGGCGCATCGCCGAGCGCTGGGTGCGCCAGGGCACCGACGCCGGTCACACCCTGGGCTTCGACACCGGCGTGCTCGTCGCGGCGATCGACCGCCAGGCCGCGCTCGAAGCCTCCGCCGGCCCGGGCAGCCCGCTGTTGGCGGTGACCGAGCCCACCGAGACCGCGGTCGCCGAAGCCTTCGCGCACACCGCCGTGCTGGCCGGGCGTCCCGGCAACGCCGCCCCGCTGCGCGAGATCGGGCAGTTTTTCGGCCGCGTTGCGCACCTGCTCGACGCGGTCGAGGACTACCGCGACGACGCCGCGCGCGGCAAGTGGAACCCGTTGGCGGCCACCGCGACTCCCGTCGAAGAGGCCCGCGCGCTGTGCGATGACGCGGCCCTGGGCATCGAGCTGGCGCTGGCCGACGTCGAGTTCACCGACGGGCGCCTAGCCCAGCGGCTGCTCACCGGCGAAGTGCGCCGCGCCATCAAACGCACCTTCAGCCACGCCGGGTACACGGCGCAAAGCGGGACGCCGCGCGGCCAGCAGGAGCCGATCAACTTCGGCAACCAGCCCGGCGGCCCCGGCGAGCCGACCGACGAGGGCGAGACCCCCAACCCCGGGAAACGCAAGAAGGGCGGCGACGGCACCTGCTTGTGCTGCTGCGAGGGCTGCGACTGCTGCTGCGACGACTGTTGCTGCGATTGTTAGGTGATGACCACTGACGGCCGCGAGGGCATCGACGCGTTCGTGAACAAGCGGGCGGCCAAGTTCGCCTGAACTGGGGACCACACGACTCCCAAACTTGATAGCGCCGGCGCTATCGCATTTGAGATTCGCCTGGCACCCCTCAAAACCCCAAGCCGCGCAAGTCGTATCCGTCCGGCAGGATGGGCCAGGTGTTTGGCCTCGTCCTGATCGTCGCGCTCGTCTCCACCGTCATCGTGGGGACGGTCATCGGCCGGCGCTACCGCGTGGGTCCCCCGGTGCTGCTCATCTCGCTGGGCGCGCTGCTGGGCCTCATCCCCAGCTTCGGTCACGTGCACGTCGACGGTGAGGTCGTGCTGCTGCTGTTCCTGCCCGCGATCCTCTACTGGGAGGGCATGAACACCAGCTTCCGCGAGATCCGCGCCAACGCGCGCGTCATCGTCCTGCTCAGCATCGCCCTGGTGATCGCCACCGCGGCGGCGGTGTCATGGACGGCCCGATCGCTGGGCATGGACCCCCACGCGGCGGGCGTCCTGGGCGCCGTGCTGTCCCCCACCGACGCCGCCGCCGTCGCCGGCCTGGCGAAAAAGCTGCCACGCCGCCAGCTGACCGTCCTGAAGGCCGAGAGCCTCATCAACGACGGCACCGCGCTGGTGCTGTTCGCCGGCAGCGTCACCGTGGCCATTGGGGGGTCCGCGATCAGCCCGCTCGAAGTGAGCGGCCGGTTCATCCTGTCCTACCTCGGCGGCATCGCCGCCGGCCTATTAGTCGGCGGGTTGGTGGTGCTGGCGCGCAAGCGAATCGACGCGCCGCAGGAGGAAGGGGCCATGAGCCTGCTGACGCCGTTCGCGGCGTTCCTGCTGGCCCAGGCATTCGACTGCAGCGGCGTGGTCGCGGTCATGGTGTCGGCCCTGGTCCTCGCCTACGCCGGGCCGGTGGTGATCCGAGCCCGGTCCCGCCTGGCGGCCTTCGGGTTCTGGGACATCGCGACCTTCCTGCTCAACGGCTCGCTGTGGGTGTTCGTCGGCGTGCAGATCCCGGGCGCGCTGCACGGCATCTCGCACGTCGACGGCGGCCTTCGCCACGCCGCCTACATCGCCCTGGCCGTCACCGGTGTGGTGATCTTCTCCCGCATCGTGTGGGGCGAAATCACCACCGGCCTGATTCGCCTCATCGATCGCCGGCAGGTCCAGCGAGAGCGCCGCGCCCCCTGGCGTCAGCGTTTCGTCATCGCCTGGGCGGGATTCCGCGGGGCCGTGTCGCTCGCCGCGGCGCTGGCCGTCCCAGCCACCACTCTCAACGGCACGCCCTTCCCCGACCGGAGCCTGCTGATCTTCATCGTGACCTTCGTCATCCTGGTCACCGTGTTGGTCCAGGGCAGCACGCTGCCCGCCGTGGTCCGCTGGGCCAAGATGCCCGAAGACCTCACCTACGTCCAGGAGCTGGAAATGGCCCGTTGCCGGGGCATTCAAGCGGCGCTCGACGCGCTCCCAACGGTCGCCGACGAGGTCGGCATCAGCGAGGAGCTGCTGGGGCGGCTGCGAAAGGAATATGAAGAGAAGGCCGCACTGGTCAAGGCCACCGAAGACGGGTCCACCAGCCACAAACTGGTCAAGGGCAAGGAGAAGGTGCGACGGGTGCGCCTGGGCGTGCTCGATCACAAGCGGCGCGAAATCACCGCCCTGCGCAACCAAAACCTCATCGACGACATCGTGCTGCGCGAGCTGCAGAACGAGATGGACCTCGAGGAAGTTCAACTGCTCGACGCCGCCGACGAAGAGTAGGCGCCCTGGTGTTGCAGACGGTCGCCATCCGCGGATACCGGTCGCTGCGCGAGGTGATCGTGCCGCTGGGGCGGCTCTCCGTCGTCACCGGGGCCAACGGCGCCGGGAAGTCGTCGCTGTACCGCGCGCTGCGGCTGCTGGCCGATTGCGGCCGAGGCGAGGTGATCGGCTCGCTCGCCCGCGAGGGCGGACTGCAATCGGTGCTGTGGGCCGGGCCCGAGCAGCTCGGCGGCGCCCGACGCACCGGCAAGGCCCAGGGCACGGTGCGCACCCGGCCGGTGTCGCTCGAAATGGGCTTCGCCGCAGACGATTTCGGCTACCTGGTGGACCTCGGCATCCCGCAGATGGCGGGGATCGCGTCGGCGTTCGGCCGCGATCCCGAGATCAAACGGGAAGCGGTGTTCGCCGGCCCGGTGCTGCGGACCGGCGCGACGCTGGTGCGCCGAACCCGGGATTTCGCGGAGGTCAGCGCCGAGTCGGGCCGAGGGTTCGACGAGCTGAGCCGGTCCTTGCCGTCGTATCGCAGCGTGCTGGCCGAGTACGCCAACCCGCACGCGCTGCCCGAACTCGCGGCCGTGCGCGAGCGGCTGCGCGGCTGGCGCTTCTACGACGGCTTCCGCGTCGACGCCGGGGCGCCCGCCCGGCACCCGCAGGTGGGCACGCGCACGCCGGTGCTCTCCGACGACGGCCACGATCTTGCCGCCGCGATCCAGACCATTATCGAGGCGGGTTTCGACGACCTCGCCCGCACCGTCGCCGACGCGTTCGACGGCGCCACCGTCTCGGTCGCCGTCCACGACGGAGTGTTCGACCTCCAGCTGCGCCAGCGCGGCATGCTCCGCCCGCTGCGGGCGGCCGAATTGTCCGACGGCACACTGCGATTCCTGCTCTGGGCCGCCGCACTGCTCAGCCCGCAAGCGCCCTCACTGATGGTCCTCAACGAACCCGAGACCTCCCTGCACCCGGAACTGGTGCGCCCCCTCGCCTCGCTGATCCGCGCCGCCGCCGCGCGGACACAGGTTGTGGCGGTCACCCATTCGCGGGCGCTGCTCGAGGCCGCCGGCGACGACACCGTCGAGATCGAGCTGTACAAGGAATGGGGCGAAACGCGCATCACCGGCCAGGGCCTGCTGACGACGCCGCCCTGGGAATGGGGCAAACGCTAACCTTGCCCAGCAGGCAATCTTGCCCACCGTGCAACTTTCCCGTACGTTGGTGCCCGTGACCGACCCGTCCCTCGGACTGCGCGAGCGCAAGAAGGCCGATACCCGGCGCGCGCTCAGCGACGCCGCGCTGAGCCTGGCGTTCGAACGCGGGCTGGACAACGTGACGCGCGACGAGATCGCCAACCTGGCCGGGGTGTCGCTGCGCACGTTCAACAACTACTTCAACGGCAAGTACGAGGCGCTCGCCTACCGGCAGACCGAGCGCATGCGCCGCAGCGTCGCCGCGCTGCGGCAGCGCCCCGCCGGCGAGCCGCTGTGGACGTCGATCGCCCACGTCGTGCTCGAGGCCATCGAGGCCGATTTCGGCGACGTCTACGGCGAGGAGAACCGGGTGCCCAGCCGTCAAGAGCTCGTCGAGGTCCGAAAGCTGCTGATGAATCCTCAGGTGCGTAATGCGTTGCCGCAGGACCTCTTTGACGAGTGGCTCGCGGTCATCGCCGAACGCACCGGCACCGATCCCGAGCGCGACCTGTACCCGCGGCTGGTGGTGGCCGTCGTGCGAGCCGTCGGCGACGCCGCCGCGGAGGCCTACGTGCGCGCGGACCCGCCCGTCGCCATCACCGAGCTGATCCGCGCCGGCTTCGCCACCGTCAAGGCGGGCCTGCCCGAACCCACCCAGCACGGAGGCAGACCATGACTGACGAACACGCCGACGTCGTCATCGCCGGCGCCGGCCCCAACGGGCTGATGCTGGCCTGCGAGTTGGCGCTGGCGGGCATCCGGCCCGTCGTGCTCGATCCCCTGCCCGGGCCGAGCGCGGAGCCCAAGGCCAACGGCCTTATTGGGCAGGTGGTCCGGATGCTCGACATGCGTGGGCTGTATCGCGAGTTCACTGGCGACCCCAACCCGCCGCAACCCGTCTACGGCTGGATCTTCGCGGCCATGACCCTGAATTTCCTTGGCATGCCCGACAATCCGATGTACGCGCTGCCCATGCAACAGCCCCGACTGGTGCGGATGCTGGAGAAGCGGGCGCGCGACCTCGGGGTGGACCTGCGCTGGGCACACGAGCTCACCGGGCTGCGCCAGGAGCCCGAATCCGTTGAGGTGGTGGTAAGTTCGCCCGAGCGCGAGTACCGCATCGGAGCGCGATACCTGGTCGGCGCCGACGGCGGACGCAGCCTGGTGCGCAAGACCGTGGGCATCGACTTCCCGGGCCACACGTCGCAGACCGTCGGCCGGCTCGCGCATGTGCAGGTCCCCGACGAGCTGCGCCGCCCAGACGGCGGCATCGACATCCCGAGCTTCGGAACGCTCCGGTTCGGCCACACCCGGTTGGACACCGGCGGAGTGATCTACGCCGAGTTCGAGCCGGGCCGCTCGCTGTTCGGCACCATCGAATTCTCACCGCCGGTGGAGGACAAACCGATGAGCCTGGCCGAGCTGCGCGAAAGCGCGCGCCGCGTCCTCGGTGTTGACGTCGCGTTCGGCGAGCCCAAAGGCCCTGGGCCGCATGCCCTTCGCCGGATCAACGGGCAGAACACCCGGCACGCGGAACGTTACCGCGACGGGCGGGTCCTGCTGCTCGGCGATGCCGCCCACGTGCACAGCGCCATGGGCGGGCCGGGCCTCAACCTCGGTCTGCAGGACACGCTGAACCTCGGCTGGAAGCTCGCCGCCCAGCTCAACGGCTGGGCGCCCGCCGGGTTGCTCGACACCTACGAGTCCGAGCGCCACCCGGTGGGCGAGCGCGTGATGATGCAGTCCATGGCCCAGACCGCGCTCATGGCGCCGGGCCCCGAAGTCGCCGCGCTGCGAACGCTTTTGGGCGAGCTTTTCGCCCTGCCCGACACCGCGAGGCACATGGCTAGGCTGCTGGCCGGCAACGACGTCCGCTACGACGTGGGCGACGACCACCCGCTCTCGGGCTGGCCCGTGCCCGAACTCACCCTCGACGACGGACGGCGTGTCGCCGAGCTGCTGCACGACGCGCGGCCCATCCTGCTCGACCTCGACTGCGGCGCCGAGGCCACGGCGCGGGGATGGCTGGATCGCGTCGACGTCGTCCGCGCGGCCGCTGCCGACCCGCCCGCCGCCGCGGCGCTGATCCGGCCCGACGGATACGTCGCGTGGGCGGCGGACGCGCTCGGGCCGGACGAAGAGGCCGGCCTGCGCACCGCGCTGGAGCGGTGGTTCGGGCCCGAGTCGAGCGGCTAGCCGCGCCAGCGACCAGACTGGGCTCCATGGCCCCCACAAATCCCGGCGAACCGGTGCGCAGCGCGCAAAAGATCGTCGAGGTGCTCGCGGCGCAGGGCGTCGAGTACATCTTCGGCGTGCCCGGAGCCAAGATCGACGCCGTCTACGACGCCCTGGTCGACGGCGGGCCAAAACTGGTCGTGTGCCGTCACGAACAAAACGCGGCGTTTATCGCGGGGGCGATCGGCCGGCTCACCGGCAACCCCGGGGTGGTGCTGGTGACGTCGGGACCGGGTACGACCAACTTGGCGACCGGACTGCTCACGGCCAACACCGAACAGGATCCGGTGGTCGCGCTGTGTGGCGCGGTGAGCCGCGAAGACCGGCTCAAGCGCACCCACCAGTCGATGGACGCCGCGGCGATGCTGCGGACGGTCACCAAGTTCACCGGCGAGGTCAACGACCCGGACAACGCGGCCGAGGCGACGATCGGCGCGTTCCGCGCCGCTCTTGGCGAGCCTCGCGGGGCCGCCGCCGTCGTGCTGCCCGCCGACGTCCTGGCCGCTCCCACGACGGCCGGCATCGCGGTGCGGCTGCCGATCCCGCCGCTGGCGGCGGCCCCCGCGCTCGCCATCGCCGAGGCGGTCGGGCTCATCCGCAACGCGCGGCGGCCGGCGCTCCTGGTCGGGATACGTGGCGCCGACCCGGACAGCTGCGCGGCGCTGCGCGCCCTCGTTGCGGCGACCGGGCTGCCCGTGGTGGAAACCTTTCAGGCCGCGGGGGTAATCTCCCGCGCGCTCGAGGATCACTTCCTGGGCCGCGTGGGCCTGTTCCGCAACCAGCCCGGCGACGTCATCCTCGATCACGCCGACGTCCTGGTCACCATCGGCTACGACTCCGTCGAATACGACCCGGTGCTGTGGAACAACGACGCAAAGCTGCACGGGCGCACCGTCATCCACATCGACTCGATACCCGCCGACATCGACAACCATTATCAGCCGGCCCTGGAGCTGCTCGGCAACGTCGCGGCCACCCTCACCGAGTTGACCGGCAACCTCGCCGGCCTCACGCTCACCGACGAGTATCGGGGCCAGATCGATTGCCAGCGAAAAGCGTTGGCAGACATAGACAACGCCGCACGCAACCAAGCGCCGAGCGGGCCCGGGCTCAACCCGGTCGCGGTCACATTGCGCCTGCGCGAGGAACTCGACGACACCGCCACCGTCACCTGCGACATCGGCTCCGTCTACATCTACATGGCGCGCCACTTTCGAATCTACGAGCCCCGGCGCCTGCTGTTTTCCAACGGGCAGCAGACCTTGGGCGTGGCCTTGCCCTGGGCGATGGCCGCCTGCCTGGTGCGGCCGGGCACACCCGTCGTGTCGGTGTCCGGCGACGGCGGATTCCTGTTCTCCGCCCAGGAACTCGAGACCGCGACCCGCCTGGGCCTGACGTTCACCCACATCATCTTTCGCGACAACACCTACGACATGGTCGGCTTCCAGGAACAGCTGAAGTATCAGCGCAAGTCCGGCGTGCAACTCGCCGACTACGACATTGTCAGCTACGCGGCCGCTTTCGGTGCCCGCGGATACCGGGTGAATTCGCTCGACGAGTTCGGCGCCACCTTGCGCCAGGCGCTGGCCGAGGAGGGGCCGACCCTGATCGACGTCCCGGTGGACTACAGCCGAAACACCGATCTCGCCGCACACCTGCACGACGACCCCTTCGAATGAGCTGGGACCATGAGTAACGCATACGAGCTTTTCCGCCATTGGGCTGCAACGGTTCTCGGACATCACCACGACGATGAGGTGTATCAGTTCTCGACGATCAGCGCCCTGCTCGACGGCGTGTACGACGGCGACGCCACCGTTGCCGATATCCTTCGGCACGGCGACTTCGGCCTGGGCACCTTCAACCACCTCGACGGCGAAATGGTGATCCTCGACGGCATTTGCTACCGACTCCGCTCGGACGGGACCGCCACCCGGGCACAGCCAACGGACCGCACACCATTCGCGGCGGTCACGCGGTTCCACACCGACTTCGCGATCCCGATCCGGACGCGCACCGGGCGCGCGGAGGTGAGCGCGGCGATCGACCGCGAAATCCAAAGCCCCAACCTGATTTACGCGATCCGGATTGTCGGTGATTTCGCCGACCTGCACACCCGCACGGTGATGGAGCAAAAAGAGCCCTATCCCCCATTGACGGAAGCGACCGAGGACCAGGCCGAAACCGTATTCACCGACGTTTCGGGCACGGTGGTCGGGTTCCGCACCCCCGATTTCGAACAGGGCATCTCCGTGGCCGGATATCACCTGCACTTTCTCAATGAGGACCGGACCGGCGGCGGCCATGTCCTCGATTTCACCCTCGAGCGCGGCACGGTCTCGGTCAGCGGCGCCTCGCAGTTGCATCTGAGCCTGCCCACGTCCGGCGGGTTTCTCGGCGCGCAACTGGCCGGTGACGATCTCGCCGAGCGGATCGGGAAGGCCGAAGGGCCCAAAGGCGATGGGCGGTGAAGTCACATCCGCCACACGCGTATCCGTCCGAGCGGGCACCCTTTGTGCCCGCCTCGTAGCGACAACTGCAGGCGCACACTCGATCACGGCGGATTGTCGCTCGGAGGCGGGCACAAAGGGCATCCTTCCCGCCGGAGGCCAACGTGACGGGTGTGACAAGACGCTTAGCCGGCCGCTCCCTCAGCGGTAGATGTTGACGCTATCGGGCAACCGCAGGCGCGCTGGGTCGCCCCGGCCGGTGGCGGCCATTAGAAACTCGTGCACCGCCATGCCGGTTTGGCCCGGGAAGTGCTCAACCGAAACCCCCAACAGCTGGGCGACGGCCGGTTCCGCGGCGGCCTCGTCATCGCGCAGCAGGGCGCCGAGCACGAAATCGAGGGTGGCATGCAAGCCCGGCCCGGCGTCGAACGGCAGACCGAGCGCACAACGGATGTCGTCGCCGTGCAGGTAGGCGTCGTTCAGCAGCGCGTGCACGCCCTGGCCGAGGGTCAGCTCCGGCACCGGGCTGGGCGCCAACCACGTCGCGTCGTCGATCACCGCGGCAAGGCGCGCAACGGAATCCGCCGCGGCCCGTAGCCGCCCCGCGAGCGCGGCCGGTGATTCGCCGCGCAAGGCCGCCGCTTGGTCGTCGGGTGTGCGGGTGCCGATCGCGCCGCTGACGGTGTCGACGGCCTGACCCACCACGTGGCCGGCCACGTCACGCACCTGCCAGCCGGCGCAACGGGTTTCGCGCGTCCACCCCGATGCATCGAGTGCGCCGATGAGTTCGGCGAACGAGCGGTATTCGTCGACAAGGCCCGTGATCGTCGCGACTCGGTCGGGTCCGGGCCGCACGATCGTGGTCATCGCAACGCCTCCGCCACCGTCCGCAGCTGGCGCAGCTGCTCGATGAATCCGTCCGGGCCGAGCACGGCTATCCGGCAGACCAGGTCCCGCGCGCCCGCGTCGATATAGCCCGCCAGCCTCGCGATCACGGCGTCGGGCGTCCCCGCCGCGTACGTCTGGATCTGCTCGACGACATCGATGCCGAAACCGTATGTCTGGGTGGCGAAATGATCCAAAGCCGCCCGCCCGCCGTCGGGATCCTCGGTTATCAGCACGGTCACGAACAGCGCCGGCGTCACCGCGTCGGCGGCGCGGCCCGCGCCCTGGGCTGCGGCCCGCACCTCGGCGCGACCAGACGAATACGCCTGCGGTGCCGGAGGATACGGGAGCCATCCGTCGTACAGGCGGCCGGCGCGCGCACGCGCACCCGGCGTGTCCGCGGCCAGCCATACCGGCGGGTCGGACGCGTTGAACGGCGTGATGCCGGCCGGGATGTCGTCGAGATGCAACACCGCCCCGTGAAAAGAACTGGGCTCCTTGGTGTTCCACAGCTGGCGCCACAGCGTGACGGTGTCGTCGAGGCGCGCGAAGCGCCGGCGCCACGGGACCTCGGAGGCCGCGTACTCCACCTCGGACAAGCCCGGGAAGCCGGCGCCGACCGCCACCACCAACCGCCCGCCCGACAGCCGATCGATGGAGGCCAGAACCTGCGCGGTCTGCACCGGCCGCCGCAGCACGGGCTGCAGGGCGGCGGTCCCCAGGGTAATCCGGTCGGTGACCGCGGCCGCCGCCGACAGAAACGTCAGGGCTTCGATGCGCGGGCGCACCAACGAGTCGTTTGCCCACAGCGAGTCGAACCCCAGATCCTCGACGGCGCGGGCGAAGTCGAGGAGGCGGCGCAAGTCGGTACCGGCCCATGGTTCGGCGGCCAGGGGCGGCATCACACCGAGGCGGAGTGGCTGATTCATACGGCGATCGTGCCGCCCGCACTGGCGCGCGGCAATTCCCTCGAGGGAATAGCGGCCAGCGCCGCGAACGGGTTGACTGTTTGCATGTCGGTTTCGGTGCAGGGCGACTTCGGCACGGCGCTGCGGGAGTGGCGTAATCGGCGACGGCTCAGCCAGATCGACCTGGCCAACGATGCCGGCACCACCCAACGGCACCTGAGCTACTTGGAGCAGGGTCGATCGGTGCCGGGGCGCGACATCGTCAGCCGCCTGGCCGACTCGCTGCAGCTGTCGCTGAGGCAACGCAACTCGCTGCTCTCGGCGGCGGGGTTCGCGCCCGCGTACCCGGAGTCAGCGCCCGACGCGCCGCTGCTGCAACCGGTGCGGGAGGCGCTGCAGCATGTGCTCGACGGCCACCTGCCGTATCCGGCGATGGTCATGGACGGCTTCGGCGAGTTGGTCGCCGCCAACGGCGCCTTCGGACTGCTGACCGACGGGGTGGCGGAGTGGCTGCTGGAGGCGCCGGTCAACGTGTTGCGCGTCGCGCTGCATCCGGAGGGCATGGCGGCGCGCATCGTGAACCTCGACGATTGGCGGCGCCACATTCTGCATGGCCTACGCGAGCGCGGTCCACACCCGCGCATCGACGCGCTGATCGAGGAACTCGAGGGATACGGCGTGCCGGCGCCGGGCGGGCGGCCGATCGAATCGCTCGGGTTCGCGGTGCCGCTGCACCTGCGCTCTCCCGACGGTGACGTGCGGCTGATCGCGACGATCTCGACGTTCGTCACGGCGCTCGATGTCACCGTGTCGGAGCTGCGCCTCGAGGCGTTCCTGCCCGCCGACCGCGAAACCGCCGCGATTCTCGCCCGCCGTCACGGCGGGTGAGGCGAATTCACGGACTGTTCAGGTACGCGACGGTTCCACATCGATGAATGCACATACGCGCCGCGTGTCCTCACGTTATGCGTGTTGCACAGGTCGCCAACTTTTATGGCCCTCGCTCCGGCGGCCTGCGCACCGCGGTGGACCGGCTCGGCGCCGAATACTGCGCCGCCGGGCATGAGGTGTTCCTGATCGTCCCCGGCCGAAACGCCGAACGCACGGAGCTGCCCACGGGCGTGGTGCGAATAACCATGCCGGCCCGGTTGATTCCCTTCACCGGCGGCTACCGCGCGGTGATGCCGGGACCCGTCAAGGCGCTGCTGGCGGCGCTGAAGCCCGACGCGTTGGAGGTCTCCGACCGGCTCACCCTGCGGTCGCTGGGGCCGTGGGGCCGCGAATATGGCGCCAACACGGTGATGATCTCCCACGAACGCCTGGATCGCCTTGTGGGGCAAGTGCTTCCGCGGCGCAGCGCGGAGAAGTTCGCCGACTTCGCCAACCGGCGAACCGCCGCCAACTACGACACCGTGGTGTGCACCACCGCGTTCGCGCGCGAAGAGTTCGACCGGATCGGCGCCACCAACACCGTCACCGTGCCACTGGGCGTGGATCTGCAGACGTTCCACCCGCGCCGGCACTCCTACCTGGTGCGGCGGCGCTGGGCCACCCCGGAACAGATCCTGCTGGTCCACTGCGGCCGGCTGTCGGTGGAAAAGCGCGTCGACCGCAGCATCGACGCCCTGGGCGCGCTGTGCCATGCCGGCGTCGACGCCCGGCTGGTCGTCGTGGGCGAGGGGCCGTTGCGGGCCAGGCTGGAAAGGCAGGCCTCCCGCCTTCCGATCGACTTCACCGGCTTCATCAACAACCGGCGCACCGTCGCCGAGCTGCTGGCCACGGCCGACGTGACGCTGGCGCCCGGCCCGCATGAGACGTTCGGGCTGGCCGCGCTCGAATCGCTGGCATGCGGGACACCGGCCGTCGTGTCGCGCACGTCGGCGCTGACCGAGATCATCACCCCGGACAGCGGCGCGCTCGCCGACAACGACCCCTTCGCCATCGCGTGGGCGGTCGGCGCGGTCGTCGGTCGGCCGGAACAGCACCGCCGTCGCTCCGCGCGGCGCCGCGCGGAGAACTTCACCTGGGAACGCGCCGCGGCGGGCATGCTGGCGTCGTTGGAAACCGGCGAAACCAAAGAAAGCGCCTAGCGCTCAAGCGAATTCAGAATCTGTACCGGACCACCACGGTGCCGATCAGGCGGGACAATCGCGCGCTCGGCGCGGCGAGGCGGGCCATCGCGCGCATCGTGAGCGGAAGCCCCGCGACTTCCGGGTCGCGGGTCAGGAAGATTTCCTCCACCAATTTGAGGCCGGGCACCCAGCTCTCGGGCTGACGGGGGTCGTTGAAACCGGGATTGACGACACCGCCCGCGATGGCGGCCATGCCGGGCGCGTGCTTCACCGCCCAAATGGCATTGCGGGTATAGAGATTGGATGCCAGCTCCCCGCCCGGAAAGTGACGGGCGAGTCGGTCCAGCAGGGAAACGAAGCCGTTCTGGGTGAGGAATGCGATGAGCCCATCAGCGACGATGATGGCCGGCCGCGAGCGCGGAACGTCGTCGAGCCAGTTCGGGTCGGTGAGATCCGCGCGGATGCTGTGCGCGTTCGCATGTTGCGGGACGACCCGGGAGCGTAGTGCGATGACTTCGGGGAAGTCGATGTCGTACCACGACACCGTCGGCGGCGGGTTGACGCGGAAGATCCGGGTGTCCAGCCCGGCGCCCAGGTCCAGGATCACGGGATCAGGGTGATCGGAGGCGAAGCGGCGCACCAGATCGTCGAGCGTCTTGGCCCGCACTGCGATGTCGAAAACCCTGGACCGCGGATCGAGCAGCCTGGATGTTAGGGCGGGAAACCGGGCCAGGTCGTAGCCGACCTCGCTGAGGATCTCGTCGGCCATGGTGTCGCCGAGGAACGGACGCGGCAAACGGCTGTCGAGGGCCCGGCCGCCGAGCGTCAGAAACAGGCTTTCCTGGGCGGGCGTGAAGGCCGGAAGGCTCATGGGCTGTCCCCCAACCAGTTTCGCGGCAGCGCCGCGACCAACGCCTCGACCTGCCCGCGCGTCAGCGTCGTGACGCTGCCGTCGGGAAGGCCGAGGATGCGGTCGATCGCGAGTCCGTGCAGGCCGAATCGCGTTGTCAGGCGGTCGATCGCCGCGTCGCGCGCGGACTCGTCGGGGGCCTGCAACACTTCGATGACGTTCGAGTTCGTACGCGCCGCAAGGGCGTAGATCATGTCGGCGACGCCCTCCGGGTCGAACGTGTCGAACAGGCCGCCGGCGACGCCGTCCGATATCAACCGCGTCAACAGCGGCAGGAACATGGCTTCCTCGACGGCGAGGATGCGTGCATACAGGTGCGCGTTGTCCGGACGCAGCAGCGACACCATCGCCGCCAGCTGTTCGGGTCCACCTGTCCTCATGTTCACGTCGAAACCGGCCCGCAAGACCGCGTTGAGCCGCGCCAGCGCGTTGCCGTCGCACGCGGCGAGGGCCTGCTCGACAAAAGCGAACGTCTCGGCCACGCTGCGCTCGGCGAGCGCGGCTATCAGCGCATCCTTGGACGGAAACCAATGGTAGAAGGCGCCTTTGGAGACCCCCGCGTCGGCGATCAGGTCGTTGAGGCTGACGTTGTCGTAGCCGTCGCGCAGGAATAGCCCCGCGGCCCGGTCGAGCAGCTCCGCGCGGCGGATATCCGGATGCTTAACTACCCGCGGCATTTGGGCGATCCGCGGCCTTGGGCCCACCGCGCTCCGGTTTCCAGCCGACGTAGGTCAGATACAGGCCGGCCGAGGCCAGACAGGCGAACAACACCCAGATCACCGCCGACGCGCCCGAGCTGTAGACGGCGTTGCCGGCCGCGTCATAGGCCCGGGGAACGGTCAGCAGGAGCAGGCCGCGTATCGCGAAGAACCAGCCGACGAGCGAGACGATGACGGCCGCGGGGGTCCGCCAGTACTGGTGAAACGCGACGATGAAAAGCCCGCCCATCAGGAGAATGGCGCCGTAGAGCCACGGCCACATCGGATTGGCCTTGAACTCGTTGAACAGCTCGACCATATAGTGCCCGCGCACCGCGACCGTGGTCGGCACGATGGTGAGGTACGGGCCCATCACGCGCGCGAACATGCGGGTGCGGAATTCTGACTGCTCGGATCGGCTCATTGCTACACCTCCCTGGTTACCAAAGAAGCGTAACCGACCAGTGGTCGGTATGCCAGACCGATGGTCGGTCATGCGATGACGCAGGAATAACCGCAGCTCAAGCCGACTCGGCGAGCAGACGCAAAAGCCCCCGCACGCTCGGCGTGTCGGGGGATTTTGCGTCTGCTCGCGGAGACCCGGGGTTATCCGCCGCCGCTGGGCTTGCTGGGAGCGTGCTTGCCCGGGCAGTAGTCCGCGGTGGCCGCGCCGATGAACGTCTCGGCTTGCGCCTGGGTCAGCTTGTGCGACCCGGTCAGCTGGTCGATCTCGTCCTTCTGGGTGTAGCCCGCCTCGAGGTCCGCGCACATGGTGCGTGCCATGTTCACGACCTGCGCCGGCGAACCCAAGTTGATGCCGTGCCCCGCCAGGTATTCCGCGAAGTCCTGGTCCGTCTGGTCGGCGTGCGCGACGGCTGTGGGCACCCACGTGAAAGCCAAGAACGCGCCGAACGCGACCGCAGAAAGCTTCTTCTTCATTTCCCCATCACTTTCGAAAACCACACGGGCTGAAAGCCCACTGTAATTAATCCTCGCGTGCGAGCGGTTCCATGGTCAATAGTCTTCTCGCGGGACCGCACGCCGAAAGCCAAACTTCAATCCGCCGTTCAGTTTTAGTTCTGGTCGAGTTTAATTCTGAACGCGCGGCCGACCTCGTCGGGGACCGCAAGTGTTCACCTCCGGTTCCGACGGCGTTTACTTCCCGGCACGCGGCTAGGCTCGCGAGAAGCGCAAGGAGGTGCACTAGTGGAGGCCCGCGACCAGGTCCTGATCACGGCCACCGAGCTGGCCGCCGCCATCGAGGGCGGCGATCCGCTCGCGATACTCGACGTGCGTTGGCGCCTCGACGAACCCGATGGCCGCGCGGCCTACCTGGAGGGCCACCTGCCGGGCGCGGTGTACGTGTCGCTCGAGGATGAGCTGAGCGACCATGGCCTGGCCGGCCGGGGGCGCCACCCGCTGCCGTCCGGGCGCAGCCTGGAAGCGGCCGCGCGCCGATGGGGCATCGACCAAGACGATTTGGTCGTCGTCTACGACGACTGGAACCGCGCCGGCTCCGCGCGGGCGTGGTGGGTGCTGACGGCGGCGGGGCTGGAAAACGTCCGCATCCTGGACGGCGGCCTGGCCGCGTGGCGCGCGTCGGGACGGGGCCTCGACACCGGCCCGGTCGATCCGCCGCCCGGGAATGTGGTTGTGCCGCACGATGATCTATATACGGGCGGACGACCCACGTTGGCGGCCGCCCAAGTTGGCGAGGTTGTGACGCTGCTCGATGCTCGTGCCCCCGAACGGTTTCGCGGCGACGTCGAACCCCTCGACCCCGTCGCCGGCCACATTCCCGGCGCGAAAAACCTTCCCAGCGGCGCGGTCCTGGCGGGCGACGGGACCTTCGTCGGCGATTACGCGCTTGACCAACTGCTGTCCGACCACGGCATCGATCGCGAGGGCCCGGTGGGCGTCTATTGCGGCTCGGGTGTCACCGCGGCCATCACGATCGCCGCGCTGGCCGCGGCCGGCCGAGAAGCGGCGCTGTATCCGGGGTCGTGGTCGGAGTGGTGTTCGGATCCCAGCCGCCCGGTCGCCCGCGGCCCCGAGTAACTCAGACGCCGGCCCAGCTCTGCAGGAAGGCCGCGGTCACCCGGGCCGCGTTTTCCGCCGCGATCTGCTTGTAGAAGAAGAACTCGAACGGGAACCCCGGCAGGCCCAGCGGGTCGCCGGCCCCGTCCGAAATCCCGCGGATGCCCAGGAACGGGACGCCGTGCGCGTCGGCGACCGCCTGGACCGCCGCCGTCTCGTTGTCCGTCGCGTCGAAGGCCGGGTTGGCCGTCGACGCGATGTTCAGATTGCTGATCAGGGAGTTCCGCAGCCACGGACCTGCCGCCTGAAAGAAGTTGCCGGTGTAGAAAAGCGAGCGATCCGGCGCGCTGCAGGGTTGGCAGCCGAAGACGTCGCCGCCGTTCGGTATGCACGGGAACGCGCGGCCGTTGTTGTTGTCGGAGCTGAAGCCGTCACCGCCGACCACCAGCCTCGGCTGGCGCTTCAGGTTGATCAGCTTGACGCGGGGCGCGTTCTTGCACAGGCAGATCGGATTACCAAGGTAGTTAACGCTTTCCAGGTCGACGCTCAAACCCTGGGCCGCGTCCAGCATGCCAGGGTCGACCGGGTGAAACGTCGCGCCCTGATCCAGGCTCCAGCGCGCCGGCACCGCCACGTCCCCAATGTTGACGCGCGCGCCGCCCCCGGCGACGCCCGAGAACACCACCGCGCCAACGGAAACCGACGACGCGCAGGTGAACCGCGCGAAGGCGGTCTGGGCGGTCTTGGTCGCGTTCACCAGGCCGATGCCCGTCATCGCCACGATCACCTTCTTGCCGCCGATCGTCCCGAGGTAATAACGCCGGCGGTCGGACCGCACCACCGGGTGGGGGTCCAGCGCGGTGAGGGACAGCACGGCATCGGCCTCGGCCGGGAAGGCGGACAGCACCAGCGTGCGCTGTTCGCAGGAATCCGTCGTCACCTCCGGCGCGCCTGCGGGCTCGGCGGCGGCCACGCCGGCGCCCACCGACAGCGCGAGCGCCACCATGGCAGCGACGCGAAAAGGCTTGAGCACGATCCCCCTGGTTTTTTGTCGGTCATGAATGCCGAGACTCGCTGCCTTATCGACGTGGCTAATGTGATGGCTTGATTTTCGCGCATCGATGGCGCGGCTGAATATTCGTTATCGTTCTTTTTGTTTAGCGATTTCGTGTCGTTATTGCCGCTAGTCTCAACGGCGTGCTTGAAGTGATCGACAAGGGACCGAACGGCGGCTCCGGCAAAACGCCCTTGTTGTTCGTCCACGGCGCCTGGCACGGCGCTTGGTGCTGGGACGAACATTTCCTGGACTTCTTCGCGGCGAAGGGCTATCGGTCGGTGGCCGTCAGCCTGCGCGGTCACGGGAAGAGCCCCGCACCCAAAGCGATGCAGTTCTGCTCGATGGCGGACTTCGTCGACGACGTCGCCTCGGTCGCCGACGGCCTGCCCGAACGACCGGTGGTGATCGGGCACTCCATGGGCGGCTTCGTGGTGCAGAAGTATCTCGAGTCGCACGACGCGCCAGCCGCCGTCCTGCTCGCGTCCGTGCCGCCCAGCGGGATCGCCAGGTTCCTGCTGCGCCGGTTCAGGCTGCACCCGTGGCTCACCGCCCGGCACCTGGCCATCACCAAATCCAAGGCGAGTATGGGCCGCACACCCGAATTGGCCCGCGAAAGCTTCTTTTCCGACTCGACTCCCCTCGCCGCCGTGGCGCGCTACGCAGCCGGGCTTGACGAGGAGTATGTGGGCAAACACGTGCTCGGCATGCTGTGGCTCGATCTGCCGAAGCCGTCCCTCGTCAACACCCCGATGTTGGTCCTCGGGGCCGAAAACGACATCCTTTTCTCGACGCGGGAAGTGCGGGCGACCGCGAGCGCATATCGAACCGAGGCGGAGTTCATTCCGGGAATGGCGCACGACATGATGCTCGAGCCCGGGTGGGCCGACGTGGCCGAGCGAATTCACGCCTGGCTCCAAACCCGTTGTCCGACGGCGTCGCCGAAATGACCGGGCGGCTCGACGGCAAGGTCGCGATCATCACTGGCGCCAGCAGCGGCCTGGGGCCGGTGATGGGGTCACTGTTCGTCGCGGAAGGCGCCCGGGTGCTGCTGGCCGCGCGGCGCCAAGAGCTGGTCCGCGACGCCGCGACAGCGGCCGGTCCAGGCGCCGTCGCGATGCGCGCCGACGTCACCGACGAGGACGACGTCGCCGCCATGGTGACGCGGGCCGTCGACGAGTTCGGCCAGGTGGACATCCTGTGCAACAATGCCGCCGCGCCCGGCCAGGACCGCTGGATATGGGAGCAGACGCTGGACAACTGGAACGCGACCATCGCGATCGACGTCACCGCGGCCATGCTGTGCACCCGCGAGGTGCTCAACCGGTCGATGCTGCAACGCCGGCGAGGGGTCATCCTGAACTTCTCCTCGACGGCCAGCTACGGCGGGATGGTCCGCAAGACCCACTACGTCGCGGCCAAGGCGTCGCTGCGCGCGTTCACCAAAGCCGTTGCGCTAGAGGTCGGTCCGTACGGCATCCGGTGCAACTGCATCGTGCCCGGCGCCATCGACACCGAGCTGTTTCGCAAGTGGGTGCAACGCACCGCCGACGAGCAAGGGGTCGACTACGAAACCCAACGCGCCAGGTCACTCAAAGGGGTAGCGCTGCAGGACATTTCCTCGCCCGAGGACGTCGCCAACCTGGCGCTGTTCCTGGCCAGCGACGAGAGCCGAACCATCACCGGCCAATCCATCCCCGTCGACGCCGGAGGGTACATGCAGGGATGAGGACCGCTGCAGTCAAACTATCGGTGGCCACGCCCGTGGTGACCATGCTTCCGGGGAGCAGCGAGTGGACCCGAAACGCGTCCATCGACGATCTCGCCCAAATCGCCGAGGCCGCAGACCGACTCGGCTATCACCACCTGACCTGTAGCGAGCACATCGCGCTGCCCGCCGCCGAGCGCGATCGCCGCGGCGCACGCTACTGGGATCCGTTGGCCACGCTGGGCTACCTCGCGGCGCGCACCCGGCGGATCCGGTTGGCCACCCATGTGCTGGTGCTCGGGTACCACCATCCGCTCGAGATCGCCAAACGCTACGGCACCCTGGACAAGGTCAGCAACGGCCGGCTCATTCTCGGGGTCGGGGTGGGCAGCCTCAAGGAGGAGTTCGAGCTCCTCGGCGCCCCGTTCGACGACCGCGGGCCACGCGGTGACGACGCGCTGCGCGCGCTTCGCGCCTCGCTGTCGGTCCCCGAACCCGCCTACCACGGCGAGTTCTATTCGTTCGGCGGGATGGTCGTCGACCCCTGCGCGGTCCAGGAACGCGTCCCCATCTGGATCGGTGGGCGCACGCTGCGATCGCTGCGCCGCGCCGCGACCCTGGCCGACGGCTGGGCCCCCTTCAACGTCAGCCCGCAGCAGGTCCGAGAATGGCTGGGCCGCTTCGACCTTCCGCCCGGATTCGAGGTCGTGCTGCCGCCGTCGGCGCCGCTGGATCCCATCAACGAGCCGGAACGCACCCGCGACGCGCTCGGCGAGCTCGGCGCGCACGGCGCCACCATCGTCAGCGCGATCTTCAAACACGCCTCGCTGCGGCAGTATCTGGACAATCTGGCGGCGCTCGCCGAACTGAAAACGTCTTAGGAAAGGGCTTTCATGTCGAAGGCGATCCGAGTGCTGGCCATCCTCCTGATGGGTTCCGTGGGCGTTGCGGCGTGCGCGTCGCAGCAAGCGTCGCCGCCGAAGGCGTCCAGTCCCGGCACGACGAAACCGCCTGCGGCGACCACCACGGTCGTCGCTCCGGCCACGGCCACCAGCACGGCGCCGACGCCGTGCATCGGCCTATCGATATGCCCGCCACCGCCGCCGGACGCCGACGGCAACCCGGGATGTTATTACGCCGACGGCTGGCAGGGCTCGGGCGCGGGAATCGAAGTGTGGTACTTCCATGAGCCGCAGAACATTTCGAAGCCCGACAAGGTCACGGCCCTGGTTCGCAAGAAGGACGGCACCACCGAGTCCCAGGACGCCAACATCGAAGCCGGACAACAGGTGCACCGCTTCGAGTTCGCGACCATCGACAAGTCCTCCGTACAAGAGGTATTACTCACCAGCAGCAGCGGCCGCTGCTTCGTGATCGGCCCGGGCACGTGAACCGCGTCAAGGCAGGCTTTTTCAGCCTTACCCCTCCCGCGCCCGACGACGACGGCAGTTACCTGCGTTGGCACCTGCTGGATCACATGCCCGAGCAATACCAGCTGCCGGGCATCGTCCACGGGCTGCGCTGGATCGCCGACGGCGCCTACCCCGACCACCGTCTGGCGGCCGACGGGCCGCTGGCGCAGGTCGGCAACGTGGTGCACTACCTGATCGGTGAGCCCGTTGAACAAACCTTTGACGACTTCGTCGCGCTCGGCCGCTCGCTGCGGGAAAACGGCCGCTTTCCCGTCACGCGCCCGTCGCTGCAGGTGGCCGGTCTGCGGCTGCTGCAGTGGCAGGCCGCGCCGCATGCCCTCGTCTCGCCCGAGGTGGTGCCCTTTCGGCCGCACCGCGGCATCGTGCTGATCGTCGAGGAACCCACCGAAGGCCGCCCCGACGCGTGGCTGCAATGGCTGCACACCGAACACCATCCGGCGCTGCTCGCCGCGCCCGGCACCGCCGGCGCTTGGACTTTCGGGACGAGCACCGGGTGGAGCCACCTACCCGCGGGATGGCTGACGGACCACCAATACATCACGGTCGTTTACGTCGACGCCGACCCGCTCACCACCGTCGACGCGCTGGCTCCGCTCATCGAGGAACGGTGGCGGTCGGGCGCGGTGCGGCCGCTCTTCGCGGGACCGTTACGAACGATGGTCAGCTGGGAAGCGTGGCCGTGAACTGCGCGGATCCGCCGTTGGGCCGGTCGCCAGAGGGATGAGACCTCGCCGCAACGCACGGCCTCTATAGTCCTTCTGAGCTCTAGCAAAGGACCTGAGATGACCAGTTCGCGACTCGTTCTCGCCGCCGCGGTCGGCGTGATCGCCGTGGCGGCCACCCTGCCGGCCTGCTCGAGCAAGAGCGGCCAGCCGTCTTCTGCCACGAGCACGAGCGCGGCCCCGCCGAGCACGACCGTCATGATCGGCGGCAACAAGCACACGATCATGACGAAGGTCGAGTGCACCGCGACGGCGGCGCAACCCAGCGCCACACCCGCGGAGTCCGGGGACCTGACCACCCGGATCAGCGTTCACGACGATTCGGCTTCGGTGTCGCTGGCGCTGTCGGACGAAAAGCCACCCAGCGTCGACGGCTTTTCACTGTCACTCAAAGCGGGATCCGGTGAGTACCAGCTGCCCTACCAGGCGCCGCAGTCCGCGACGCAGGTGCAGGCGACGAAGGACGGCAAGAGTTACACCGTGACCGGGACGGGCCAGGGAGTGTCGCCCAATCAGGGCGACGTGCACCAGGTGACGTTCGGGATTCATGTGACCTGCCCCTGAGCGACGTCTTAAACCAACTGCTGCAGTTTGGTTTTCGATCACTCGAGCCACCGCAGGATGTTGGATGGCTTTTTGCCCGCCTCACAGCGACAAGCGGTAAAGGGCATCAAAGCTGTCGCTCTGAGGCGGGCACAGCGGCGCATCCCAATTTCCTGTGCTGCCAGGAAATTATCGATGCCTGGTTGTCCACCGCCACCGCCTCTGCGATGCTGTCAGCTTGGACATCTTCGCGGAGTGGCAAAGCGGCGGGACCGAGCTGCGGTGGCGGTCGACAACGGCCGCCAACGACGGGCGGGAAGTCACGGTGTTCAGCCGCCGTTGCGGTACCCCCGGGGCACCCGCGCTGGTGCTGGTGCACGGCTTTCCGACGTCGAGCATCGACTACTTCGGCCTGTCCCACGAGCTGGCCTCAGAGTTCGACATGTTCATGCTCGACTTTCCCGGCTACGGATTGTCCGACAAGCCGCCGGCCCCGTACGTCTATTCGTTGTACGACGATGCGCGCCTGCTCGTTTACGCGATCACCCAGGTGTGGAAGCTGACCGAATTCCGCATGCTCACGCACGATCGCGGCAGCAGCGTCGGCATGATCGCGCTGGAGATGTTGGCGGCCCAGGATCCGCCCGTCGTGCCCGTCGACCTCATCCTGACGAACGCCAACATCTACCTCCCGCTTTCGAACCTGACTATGTTCCAGACCGCCCTGCTCGATACCGCCACCGGGCGGGACACCGCGGCGGCGACAACGCCGGAGATGCTCGCCGCCGGCTTGGGCGTCAGCACCTTCATGCCGCGGCGGACACTGGAAGACCCGGAGATCGCCGCGCTGGCGCGATGCTTCGCTCACAACGACGGCATCCGCGTGCTGCCGGACACGATTCAATACCTCCATGAGCGTGCCGCCGACGAAACCGGTTGGCTGGAGGCGCTTTCCAAGAACCCCGTCGACACCGCGCTGGTGTGGGGCATCCACGACAACGTCTCACCCGTGCGTGTCCCCAACTACGTCTGGCAAACGTATCTGAAGAGCAAGCCCGGCCGGAACCGCTACTGGGTGGTGCCCAGCGCCGACCACTACCTGCAGTGCGACGCCCCCGGCGAACTGGCCCAGATCGTTCGCCTCACGGCCGAGGGCGGGGACATCCCGCTTCAGACGCTCGGCAATCAGCCCGGCGGCGCCGTGCTGGTCGACGAAAGCTTCTCCTAGCCGTCTCGCCCCCGAGCGCCCGGCTGGCCGGGCATTGGGCGCAAGAGCCGCTACGCCCCGGTGACGACGGGCAGCCGCGCCCACCCGCGCACGCTGGCGGTGTGCGCCCGCTGGGCGTTGGCATAGTCGACCTCCCAGTCGGGCCAGCGTTTGAGGACCTCCTCCAAGGCCACCCGGGCTTCCATCCGGGCTAGGGCCGAGCCGAGGCAGAAGTGCAGGCCCTGCCCGAAGCTCAGATGCCCGCCCTGGCGGTGAATGTCGAAGCGGTCCGGATCGGGGAATCGGCGTTCGTCCCGGTTGGCGGAACCGTTCAGCAGCAACATGAACGACCCTTCCGGCACCACGCGGCCGTAGTGCTCGGCATCTTGGGCGACGTAGCGGGCCTGCACCGGCGACGGCGGTTCGTAGCGCAGCGTTTCCTCGACCGCGCCGGGGATCAGCGATGGGTCGGCAACGAGCTCGCGGCGTTGATCCGGGTGATCCGACAGCAGCTGCCCCATGAAACCGATTAAGCGAGCGGTGGTTTCGTTTCCCGCGCCGGCGATCATCGCGGTGTAGGACAGCACCTCGGTCCGGGACAAGGGGCGTCGGGTCCCGTCGGGTTCTTCGATCTCGGCCCGCAGCAGATCGGTCATCAGGTCATCGGACGGATTGTTGGCGCGCCATTCGATGTATTCGGCGAACATGGCGATGGTGTCCGCGAACAGGTTCGGGTTGACCTCGCCGGGCTTTCGCCCCTCGGCCATTTCGATGAAGGCTCCGTTGCGATCCCGGATATTCGCCTGGTCCGCCTCGGGTATGCCCAACAGGTAGCCGATGGTCCGCATCGGCATCATCGCCCCGAGGTCGGCGATGAAATCGAACCCGCCGGCACCGATCAGCGGGTCCAGTTCGCGGACGCAGAATCCGCGCACCATGGACTCGACGGCCAGCATGCGTCGCGGCGTGAAAACGCGGGACAGCAGTTTGCGGTGCAGGTCGTGCAGGGGCGGATCCTCGAACAGCAGAATGCCGGGCGGCACCTCGATGTTGTTGAACAGGATGTCGGCGGTGGTCCCCCGCCCGGATCGATAGGTCTCCCAGTTCGGCAGTTCGCGCGCCACGTCCTCGTAACGACTCAGCGCGTAGAAGTTGTACTTCTCGTTGAAGTACAACGGCGCCTCCGCGCGCATGCGCTTCCACACCGGGTAGGGGTCGTCGTCGATGGCGACGTCGTAAGGGTCGTAATAGAGCTCGGCTGAACGTAACATCTTGCCTCTCAGTCATTTCGGTGCAGGAAGCCGTGCAGGATCGCCTGGACGAGCTCCTCGACGATCACTTCCCGCGACGGCTGCTTTCTGCCGAAGTAGGTCGATCGCAACGCGGCCATGCCCGCGATCATCGCCACCGTCGAATGCGCCGGCAGGTCAGGGTGATCCGACCGCAACCCGCGCAGGTGCATGCCCTCGGCGCTGATCTGGCCGAGCACCGTGAGGGCGCGCCGGACGTCGTCGATGCCGGCGTCGGCCTTCTCCTCGTCGCTGAGGGCCTCCGACGCCATCAGCGTCAAGAGCAGACCCTGGTGTTCCACGAACACGTCGTAGAGCCGCCCGACGAAATGGCCCGCCAGGTCCTCCTCCTTGGTCTCCTCGGGCACGACCGCCTGCCAGGTGCGGCCGAATTCGTCGACGAAGCTGGTGAACGGTACGACGAGGGCCTCGCGGAACAGCGCCGCCTTCGAGCCGAAGTGGCGGAACAGCAGGTGTTCGGTTACGCCTGCGGCCTGGGCGATTTCGCGCGTGGTGGTGCCGCGGTAGTCCTGCCGCGCGAACAAGTCTCGTGCGGCGTCGAGCAGGAGTTTGCGCGGCGCGCCGCGGGGCCGGCGCGTGGCCGGGGCAACGGCGGGTCGCTGGGGCACGACTTTTAAGATAGCATGCACTATCTTGGGGGTCGACCCGATCCTGGAAGGGGTACGGACGTGGGCGCAGTCATCATGCTGGGCACGCTGTTCGGACTGATCGTCTTCGTATTCGGGCTGGTACTCCGCTTCGACCCCGAGTCGCGCCGCTCCCGCGGACACGAGGGCGGTCGATGAGCAGCGGGATGACGCCCGTGATGCAGGCGGCGAGCGGCTTCGCCCTCGTCGGTGGCATCACATTCACCGCGATCGGTGTCTACCTGAGCATTCGCCAGCGCCGGGTACACCCACTGCTGCTTCTCTGCGTCTCGGCGATCTCGTTCTCGTGGATCGAGGCGCCCTACGACTGGGCGATGTACGCCCAGTTCCCGCCCGCCATTCCGCGGATGCCGTCATGGTGGCCGCTGAACGTCACCTGGGGTGGGTTGCCCTCGTTCGTTCCCATCGGCTACATCTCCTACTTCGTGCTCCCGGCCGTCACCGGGGCGGCGCTGGGGCGGTGGTTGAGCGCAAAGTTCAAGTGGCGCAGGCCAACCACCCTCCTCATCGTCGGGCTCGTCGTCGGCTTCTGCTGGGCGCTGCTGTTCAACGGGTTCCTGGGAGCCAAGCTCGGCGTCTTCTACTACGGACGCGTGATCCCCGGGCTCGCGATACGCGAGGGCACCATTCACCAGTACCCGCTCTACGACTCCCTCGCCATGGGCATACAGATGATGGTCTTCACCTACCTGCTCGGGCGCACCGACGCGGAGGGACGCAACGTCGTCGAGGTGTGGGCCGACAAGAGATCGAAGACTCGCCTGCAGTCGTCGGTGCTGTCGGTCGCGGCAGTCGTCGTCGTCGGAAACCTGCTCTACTGCGCTGTTTTCGCGCCGCACCTGGTGACGAAGCTGGGCGGCTGGGTGACCGCGGGGCCGACCGAACAGTTGTTCCCGGGGGTACCGAACCAGCCCAAGTAGCCCCGACCTACCCGGTGAACACCGGCAGCTTCGCCCATCCCCGCACGCTGGTCGTGTGGGCCTTGGCGGCGTTGGCGTAGTCGACTTCCCAGTCCGGCCAGCGCTTGATGACCTCCTCGAGCGCGACGCGGGCCTGCATGCGGGCCAAGGCCGATCCCATGCAGAAGTGCAGCCCGTGTCCGAAGCTGAGGTGGGTGTCGCCGCGGTGGATGTCGAACGTGTCGGCGTCGGGGTACCTGCGCTCGTCGCGGTTGGCGGATCCGTTGACCAGCAACATGATTGAGCCCTCGGGAACTGTCGTGCCGTGGCATGAAACCTCGCGGGCGACGTACCGCGCCTGCACCGGCGAGGGGGCCTCGTAGCGCAAGGTCTCCTCGATGGCCATGGGGATCAGCGAGGGGTCCGCCGCGATCTCCCGCCGCTGGTCGGGGTGCTCGGCGAGCAGTTGGCCCAGGAAGCCGATCAGGCGCGTCGTCGTCTCGTTACCCGCGCCGGCGATCATGCTGGTGTACTGCAGCACCTCGATCCGCGTCAGCCGCCGGGCGTTCCCGCCGTCCTCGACCTCGGCGTTGAGCAGCTGCGTCATCAGATCGTCCGACGGGTGGTCGACCCGCCAATCGATGTAGTCGGCGAACATCTCATAGCTGCGTTCGAAGAACTCTTGCGTGGCGGGCCGGAACGTGGCCTCTTTCAGGGTGAGCTGGCGGCCGCCCTTGTCGCGGATGGCTTCCTGGCCCTCTTCGGGGATGCCGAGCAGGTAGCCGATCGTGCGCATCGGGACCATCGCGCCGAGATTCTCGATGAAGTCGAACGTGCCCGCACCGACCAGCGGGTCGAGCGCGCGTGCGCAAAACGCGCGGGTCAGCGGTTCGATGGCCTCCATCCGGCGCGGCGTGAAAACCTTTGAGAGCAAACGGCGATGCAGGTCGTGAATCGGCGGATCCTCGAAGAGGATGATCCCGGGCGGAACCTCGATGCCGCTCTTGATGATTTCGATCGTGGTGCCGCGGCCCGACCGGTAGGTGTCGAAGTTCATCAGCTCGCGGGAGACGTCCTCGTAGCGGCTCAGCGCGTAGAAGTTGTACTTGTCGTTGTAATAGACCGGCGCCTCGTCGCGCAGCCGCTTCCAGATCGGGTACGGATCGTCGTCGATCTCGAAATCGAAGGGGTCGTAGTAGACCTTCGCGGTGCTCGCCCCGGTCATAGCGGTGTCTTTGTCTCAGACAACGCCTCCGGCAGCACGACCTCGCCCACGCGCTTGAGATAGGGCCACGCGACTTCCGGTGGCAGCCCACCGCACAGCGGCGACAGGTTGAGTATCTCGCCGGCGCGGACCCGCGAAATCGCCTCCGGGACAGAGATAATGATGTGCGATGTGCCCGAGGCGCGCAGCTCGTCGATGGTCTTCACGTGCGAGAAGCCGGCCGTCGTCTCGTCCCCGGGATTCCATGCGGCATAGGTACGGACGTCGTGCAGCAGGTGCTCGCCGAGCTCTTTCCACGCCTGGTCCACGTCGTCGGCGACGAATACGACCGAGGGGGTGTCGCGGCTGGGGAACATCGTCGGGCCGGGCGTGTGACCGTGTTCGCGGCAGGCCTCCTCGTAGGCCTCCCGCATACCGGGTTCGTTGGCGTTGCCCAGCATGCCCAGCCCGTACCTACCGGCCCGGCGGGCCGCCGCCACGGTGCCGCCGCCCCACATCATGCCTGGCCCGCCAGCGGTGTGCGGGCGCGGCGTGACGGTGATCCGGCGCCCGTCCTTGCTGACCGTCTCGTCGGACAGCAGCGACCGCAGCAGCGCAAGCTTTTCGTCGGCGAGCCGACCGCGACCGCGCATCGCCACGCCGAAGTGCTCGAACTCCTCGGGCCGATAGCCCAGGGCCAGGATGTACGACGCCCGTCCCTTGCTGATGATGTCGAGGACGGCCATGTCCTCGGCGAGGCGCACCGGGTCGTAGAACGGGAGGATCAGGATGAGGCTCAGCGCCAAGCGCTCTGTCCTCGCGGCCACGGACGACGCCAATAACAACGGTGACGGCAGGTAGCCGTCCTCGGACCCGTGGTGCTCACAGAACACCGCGGCGAGGCCGCCATGATCCTCGGCCCACGCGCACATTTCGGGCACGGCGCCGTACAGCGCTACTCGCGGCGCTCCCCACGCGGGGGCGCGCATGTCGAAGCGCAGCGTGAACACCAGCGACTCCTAGCCAACCTAATATTTGTATCGCGTACGGTACGTGCCCGCCAAGAGCTGCGTCAACGGGTAGTCGAAGACGTGAACGCGCCTCGGGTTTCCGCCCGCGCGCACATGTCGATCGGCGTGGCGTAGAGGTCGGCGGCGGGCCCAGCCCGGTCCGGGGCGCGCATGTCGAACCTGAGCGTGTACATCAGCTGCGGGTTAACCTAAGATTTGTTCTTTAGGATAGTGTCCACTTCCTTAACGGTTTAAGGGCAACGGCCGTCTCGACTTTCGGTACGCGCACTCAAGGAGGAGCAGGATGACGACTCATCGCGTAGTGGTCTGGGCGACGGGCGGCATCGGATCGATCGCCATCCGCGCCATTCAGCGGCGCCCCAGCCTCGACCTGGTCGGCGTGTGGGTGCACTCGCCGGAAAAGGATGGCCAGGACGCCGGCGTACTCGCCAGCGGCGAGCCGATCGGCTTGAAGGCCACCAATGACGCCGACGCGCTGATCGCCCTGAAACCAGACTGCGTGATCTACGCGGCCAGCGGCCCCGAACGCGACGCGCTGGCGATCCCGGATTACGTCAGGCTGCTCGAGGCGGGGATCAACGTCGTCACCACCAGCACCACGCGGTTGGTCAACCCGCACGCCTACGAACCGGCGGAGTGGCGCGACCAGCTCGTCGCGGCGGCCAAGCAGGGCCAGGTGTCGCTTTACGCGTCGGGGATCGAGCCGGGGTTCGCGGCGGACTACCTGCCGCTGGTGCTGTCCACGCAATCGTCGTCGATCGAGAAGATCCACTCGTTCGAAATCGGCCTGTACGACGACTACGGCGTTCCCGACATCATGAGCGACGCGTTGGGTTTCGGTCGCCCGCTGGATTACCAGCCCTGGATCGGCTATCCGGGCGCGATCGCCGGCGAATGGCAGGGGCAGATCCGATTGATCGCCGATGCGCTCGGCGTCGAAGTGCGGGAAATCCGTGAGACTTTCGACCGCGCGGTCACCAACCGCACCCTCGAGGTTGCCATGGGCACCGTCGAGGCCGGCACGTGTGGCGCGCTGCGCATGCAGGCGATCGGGGTGGTCGACGGCCGCGAGGCGATCGTCATCGAGCACGTCACCCGGCTCGCGCACGACGTCGCCCCCGACTGGCCGACCGGGATCGGCGACCTGTCCTACCGCATCGCGATCACCGGCGACCCCGACATCGAGTGCACCCTGGCGGCCACGCTGAAGGATCCCCGCAAGGCCGGGATCGGGGGCATGACCTCCGGCGCGGGCGCGATGGTCGCCACCGCCATGCGCGTCGTCAACGCCGTGCCGTATGTCGTTGCGGCGGAACCCGGGCTACTGAGTTCGGTCGACCTGCCCCTGACGATTCCAAAGCACGCTTTAGTCTGCCGGAGTGGCCTTTAACCCGCTCGAGGAACTCACGCTGCAGCAACTCCGGCTGCGCACCAGCATGAAATGGCGCGCCCACGCCGACGACGTGTTGCCGCTGTGGGTCGCCGAGATGGATGTCGCACTGCCGCCCACCGTGGCCGAGGCCCTGCGCCGGGCGATCGACATCGGGGACACCGGATATCCCTGCGGCACCGCGTTCGCCGAGGCGGTCAGCGAATTCGCGTCCCAGCGCTGGCAATGGCACGACCTGCAGGTCGGGCGCACCGCGATGGTTCCCGACGTCATGCTCGGCGCCGTCGAAATGCTGCGCCTGGTCACCGACCGCGGGGATGCCGTCGTCGTCAACCCGCCCGTGTACGCGCCGTTCTACGCATTTGTGTCACACGACGGCCGCCGGGTGGTCGAGGCGCCGCTGGACGTCGACGGCCGAATTGACCTGGGCGCCTTGGCGGACGCGTTCGCCCGGGCCGGCGCGTCGGGCGGCAAGGTCGCCTACCTGTTGTGCAATCCGCACAACCCGACCGGGTCGGCGCACACGTTCGAGGAGCTGCGCGCCGTCGCCGATCTTGCTCGACGGTTCGGTGTGCGAGTGGTCTCGGACGAGATCCACGCGCCGGTCATCTTGCCGGGTGCGCGTTTCGTCCCGTACCTGACCGTGCCCGGCGCGGAGAACGCGCTGGCCCTGACGTCCGCATCGAAGGCGTGGAACCTCTCGGGCCTGAAGGCGGCGTTGGCCGTTGCCGGTCCGGAGGCGGCGGCGGACCTGCGCCGGATGCCGGAGGAGGTCAGCCACGGTCCGAGCCACCTCGGCGTCGTCGCGCACGCCGAAGCGTTCCGCAGCGGCGGCGAGTGGCTCGACGCACTGCTGAGCGGCCTCGACGCGAACCGGACGCTGCTGGGCGATCTGATCGCGGAACACCTTCCCGGCGTGAAATACCAATGGCCCCAGGGCACTTACCTCGCGTGGCTCGATTGCCGCGAACTCGGTTTCGACGAGGAGGCCGGCGGGGGGCTGGCGGTGGTGGCGGACATGGCCGGACCGGCCCGCTGGTTCCTCGACCACGCCCGGGTCGCGCTCAGCTCAGGTCACGTCTTCGGCACCGGCGGCGCCGGGCATGTCCGGTTGAACTTCGCGACATCGAAAGTCATTCTCACCGAGGCGATTTCGCGAATGGGCCGGGCACTGTCCCGGTAAGCGCAAAACCGTTGCGCGACGGGACCAATAGGTGAGTTCAATTCTCGATATCGCCGGTGATATCGCAAATCGGAGTCGCCCTATGACCAGCTGACGGTACTCAGGCGACTTGTGTGATTTCCGCTAGCATCGAACGATTTTCGGCCACGCGGGAACCTACCCTCCGCGGGCTTCTTGATGCCCAACAGAAACGGCAACGCGGTCAGCTCCAACTTGGCCGTGGCGCCGAACCGGCCGAAACGGCTGCGCCGTGGCCGCACGGCCGGCACCTCCGACGTGGCGTTTCACCTTCTGCTCCGCGACCTCGCCTTGGTGCACGACAAACTTCAGGGAGAGATTGTCCAGCTGCCCACAGCTCGCGCAGTCACAGGCGATGTCGGACTTGAAGCGCTCGCGCTTTGCGAGGAAAGCCTCGCGCATCCGCGACAGCCGCTCGCATACCAGCACTTTGGCGTTGCCGTCGGGCGCCCAGAAGAACGCCGCTTGAAAGTTACAGGCCCTCCAGCTTGGCGAGTTTCAGCCCTTTGCCGGCGTCGATGACGGCTTCCAACAACCCGGCCACGGTTAGCTGCGCGTGCGCCAGTGCGTCCGGTTCCAGCTCATGTAGTGATGTATCCGCCGATGTCGGCGATCAGCAGTACCGCTTGCCGGATGGCCATGATGGGGGCAGTGTAATTGTTGCCAGTTACCGTCTCAATGAATCTGCCACTGGACGAAATCGCGCTGCCGCGAGAGGCTTGCAGAGGTCTCACCCCCGGAGGAGCCGAATATGGATGTGCTGCGAACCCCAGACTCCCGATTCGAAAACCTGGAGGGCTATCCGTTCGTAGCGAACTACATCGACGTGACTGCAAGCGACACCCCGCCGCTGCGCATGCACTTTCTGGACGAGGGCCCGGTCGATGGTCCACCGATCGTGCTGCTGCACGGCGAGCCGACGTGGAGCTACCTGTACCGCACGATGATTCCGCCGCTGGCCGACGCCGGCAACCGCGTGCTCGCGCCCGACCTGATCGGCTTCGGCCGCTCCGACAAGCCCAGCCGGATGGAGGATTACACCTACCTGCGCCACGTCGAATGGGTGACCTCGTGGTTCGAGCGCCTCAACCTGAAGGACGTCACCTTGTTCGTCCAGGACTGGGGATCGTTGATCGGCCTACGCATCGCCGCCGAGCAGGGTGACCGGATCGCGCGGCTGGTGGTGGCGAACGGTTTCCTGCCCACCGCCGAGCGCCCGACGCCGCCGGCCTTCCGCCTGTGGCGGGCGTTCGCCCGCTACTCCCCGGTGCTGCCCGCCGGTCTCATCGTCGCCTTCGGCACCGTCCGCCGGGTGCCCCCGAAGGTGCGGGCGGGCTACGACGCGCCCTACCCGGACAAGACTTATCAGGCCGGCGCCCGCGCGTTCCCTCAGCTGGTGCCGACGTCACCGTATGACCCGGCGATCCCGGCCAACCGGGCGGCGTGGAAGACCCTGGGCCAGTGGGACAAGCCCTGCCTGGCCATCTTCGGCAACAGGGATCCCATCCTCGGGCAAGCGGACCGCCCGTTGATCAAGCACATCCCGGGCGCGGCCGGCCAGCCGCACGCCCGCATCAAGGCCAGCCACTTCATCCAGGAAGACGCCGGACCCGAACTGGCCCGACGCATGCTGTCCTGGCAGCAGGCCCTACGCTGAGCGGGAGCTAGCCGCTGTTGATCAGTCGCGTGACGCCGCGCATCAACACCCTGCTGGCCGCGTGGCGCGCCCGATCCACGGCGGAGCCGGTGTCCGGCGGCGCCGCGGCCCCCAAACGCGGGAACAGCGTGAGGGCGTTGGTGCGCTCGATCGCCGTGCGGGCGCCTGCATCGAGCCCCGGATAGGTTTCCAGGCCCGCGGCGAACAGCTTGCCGGCCGCGACGGGAGCGAAGGGCCAGTCGGAGCCGAAGGTGACGTGTCCCGGCTTCGCGAAGGCCAGCAGGCTGGGCAGCGCCGCGGCGCTCGACGACAACGCAGTGTCGAAGTAGAAGCTGGCGAAGTCGTCCAGGCTGTCCGTGACGCTCCGTCCGGTGTCGCTCAGGATGCCGAGCGCCATGCGGTGCGACGCGTACGGCACGAACCCGCCGGCGTGGCTGAGGATGAACCGGATGTTGGGGTACTTGCGGCAAATCTCGTTGCGGACAAGCAAATACGCCGCGCGAGTGGTGTCGAGCAGGAAGTCGGCCGCGAACGGCGGGACGCCGTCCACGACGGGGCCCGGCAGGTTGGCGGGGTGGATGAACACCACCGCCGAGCGCGCGTCCAGCACCGCAAACAGATCGTCCTGTCCGTCCTGGCCCAGATAGGTTCCCGCGCTGTTGGCGAGCACTACGACGCCGTCGGCGTGCAGGTCGCCGAGTGACCTGGCGACCTCGTCGACGGACTCTCGGAGATGCGGCATGGGGACGGTCGCGAAGAACCCGAACCGGTCGGGTTGGGCCCGTACGAGTCCAGCGAGGTAGTCGTTGAGGTCGCGGGCGAGCGAGGCGGCGTCCCTCGCGTCAGGCAGGAACGCGGTGCCCGGCGTGGACACCGACAGGATCGCGGTGGCGACGTTGAGTTCACCCATGGTCTGCAACGACGCCTCGGGGCTCCACTCCGGCAGCGCGCGGCCGCTCTCATCGTCGATCTTGGCCTTTAGCAACAGGTCTCGATAGAAGGACGGGATGGCGTGGTGGTGGGTGTCGATCCGCAACATCGCTGCTCCCTTGTCGATCAATGGGCTGGAATGCCCGCGCCGGCCAGGGTCGGCACGACTTCCTCATAGTGCCCTCTGGAGTGCCCCCAGATGCTAATTCCCTGGTGGGTGGCGGGCTCCCAGCTGGTCTCGTCGACATCGCCCTCGACCTCGCCCGATCGGAGTTAATGCGGTAGTCCTTGGCCGTCGCCGCCCGGGGTGCGACGATCTGCGAATGGACATGGTAACGATGGGCCTTATGGGCACGGTCGTGGGTGCGTCGGCCATGGGCATCGCGGGCGTCGCGAGGTCCGCCGCCGACAACTTGCTCCCGGGGATGGTTTCGAGCACCAACAACAAGCACCAGATGAAGATGCACATCCACGCGCAGCGCTGCGACGCCATCCAGCGCTGGCGAAGCGGCTTGGCGAATGCACGGGACGTCTACCAGCAATGGGCATGCGGCCCGCAAGCCGGCGATCCGCCCAATGTCGTCGGCGACGAATGGTTCGAGGGCTTGCGGCCGTACCTGCCGACCACCGGCGATGCGGCGGCATTGCGCACTGCCCACGAAGTGCATTGCGACAACCCGACTCTCGCGCTTCTGTCGCTCGAGATCGGGCGCATCGAACAAGAGTGGACCCATGAGGCCAAAGGGCATCGGCGCCGCCTACGCGATTGAACAAGGCCGCTCGGCCGAGACTATGCGGCGGCCGCCGCGCGGCATATCAGCTCGGCGAATTGCTTCGGGCATTCGAGCGGGGTGAAATGGCCGACGCCATCGACGGCGCTCAGGTGCACGCCGGCAAAGAAGTCGTCGAGGCGGTCCGACCACTGGCGGGGAAACAGTGGATCGTCGTCCGGCCACAGCACCGACGTGGGGGTGCTGATTCGTTCATCGCGCCGAGGCGGCTGTTCGGCCGGCGCGGTTGCCACCGTCCCGGCACCGGCCCGATACCAACCGATCGAGGCGATAAGTGCGCCAGGTGGCGAATACACAGCGAGGAGATGATCGAGGTCCGCGTCGGCGATGGTGAAAGCCGGGCCGGACCAGTGCGCCCAGAAGTGACGCAGATAGGTCCGCACGGCGTCGCGGTTTCCGTCGATCAGTTCCTCGCACAGTGACAGCTGGTGAAACGCTTGGTACCAGAACTGCCTCTGCGCGTTTGGCTCGAGGACACGGCTTCCCACGCCGGGCAATGGAGGCGACACCACCAGGTGTTTGACGACATCCGGACGGTCCTTGGCCAGAGACTGGGCGATGCGGCTTCCGATGTCGTAGCCGGCAACGACAGGTCGCCGCAAATCCAGTTCGTCGATCAGCGCGACGATGCTGCGCGCCTGGGCAGCGGCGCCGTATTCGCGTCCCGCATCGACACGGTGTTTGTCGGAGTGCCCGAACCCCCGCAGGTCAGGTACCACAACGTCAAAATCCTTGCCCAACAACGGGACAACGTGGCGGTAGTCGGTGTGGTCACCGGGCCACCCATGGAGCAGCATGACCGGTTGCCCACCCGCCCCGTGACGCTTGTAGGCCAGCCGGAAGCGGTCGCAGGGAGAACTCATCAGCATTTCTCCAACGTAGCCGCGGTCCGACTACGCGCCGATTTCGTCAACCCCGCCGGCACGAGTCCGGCCCGGTGCAATCAGGCGGTGACGGCGAGTACGGCGTGAGCAAGTTCCGGCCGGCAGACCACCAGGTCGGGCAGCTTGGGGTCCGGTTGGTTGTAGGCCAGGGCCGACCCGTCGATGCGGGAGGTGTGCAGGCCGGCGGCGCGGGCCACCGCGACGGGAGCGGCCGAGTCCCATTCGAACTGGCCGCCCGCATGCACGTAGACGTCCGACAGACCCTGGACAATCGACGCCACCTTGGCTCCGGCGGAACCCATTTCGACGAGGACGCCGTCCAGCGCGTCGCGGACGGCTAGGGCGATGGCCGGCGGCCGGGTGCGCGAGACCACGATCCGCGGCTGGTCCGGTGGGACGGGGGGCGCGTCGACGAGTGGCGTCGCCAAGGTGACCCCCTGGGCCGGCAGCGCCACCGCGCCGGCGGCGAGCTCACCGTCCTGCCAGAGCGCCACGTGCACCGCCCAGTCGACGCGCCCAAGCTCGGAGAATTCCCGCGTCCCGTCCAGCGGGTCGACGATCCAGACCCGCTGCGAGCGCAACCGCACCGGGTCGTCGGGGCCTTCTTCGGACAGCACCGCATCGTCGGGCCGCTCGCGAGCGAGCTCCTCCATCAGGAAGTCGTGGGACCGCTTGTCCCCCGCCGCTTTTCGCTCGGCGGCGTCGGCCTCGGCGAATTGCTCGCGCACCCCGAGCAGCAGCCGTCCCGCCTCCGCGGCCAGCCGCGCGGCCAGAGCATGATCATCCATCGGTAATCCTCAATAAGTTGGTAGCGTTGACCAAATTTACCGTGCGACGATTCTTGCGGCAGCGCCACCCGGCTCGGCCGTTTCTGCCATAACCTGGTAACCGTGAGCGGCAACGTCTCGTCATCGAGTCGGCTGCGGTTTCCGGGGGGACGCCTGGGGGTCGTGGGTGTCATCCTGGCTGTGCTGCTGATCGGTGTACTCGCCTTCGTCAGCGTGAAGCTTCTAACTGGCCACCGGAGCACCCCGGGCCAGGCCACCACGCAGCCGTCGCCACCGAGCAGCTTTGCCATCCCGGGCTGTTACAACCCGTCGGTCCCGCCGGTCGAGCGTCCGAAGAAGCTCAGCATTTTGGGATGCGCCAGCGTTGCCGTTGCGCTGCAAGACATGTCGTGGAGCTCGTGGGGACCGCAGGGCGCCGATGGAACCGGCACCGCGGTCTTCAAGATTTGCGACCCCAATTGCGCCGCGGGATATCAGCTCACCGATCCGGTCGTTGTGCACGCGTGGAACGCCCAGCCGCCCCGGCCCGATGCGGTCTGTCAGTCGGGGCTCAAGATCTTTGCCGATCTGATCTTGGCCTTCCCCAAGGCGGTCCCACCGCCCACCGCGCAGAAAACCAACACCCAGTACAACGGGATGCCGGCGGTGCACTACGTCAATTACTCGGTCGCCAACGCCCGCGACGCGCAGTTCATCGGCTACACGTTCTGCAACTGAGAGGTAGACCTGATGGCGGCGACCCGCTTCGCCCAGCTTCGCTGACCCCGCGATCGCCGCTCAGACCTCGACGACGACCGCGCCGCCCTGACCGCCGCCCGCGCACATCGCCGCGACACCGATGCCGCCGCCGCGCCGGGCCAGCTCGTAGACCAGCGTGGTGACCATGCGCGCGCCCGAGGCCGCGATCGGGTGGCCGAGGCTGCAGCCGCTGCCGGAGAAGTTCACCTTCTCCTCGTCGATGCCGTACTCGCGGCACGCGGCGATCGGCACGGAGGCGAACGCCTCGTTGATCTCCCACAGCGCCACGTCGTCCACCGACAACCCGGCCCGCTGCAGCACCTTTCCGATCACCTTGACCGCACCCAGGCCACAATCCCGGGGCGGCACGCCCACGGCAGCCCACGCCCGGACCGTGCCCATCACGTTCAGCTTCTCGGCGAGCGCATAGTCACGGTCCACCAGCGCGACCGCCGCCGCGGCGTCGTTGGTGCCGCTGCTATTGCCCGCCGTGATCGAAAAGCCCTCGATCTCGGGGTGCAGCACCTTGAGGGCGGCGAGCTTCTCGATCGTGGTGTCGCGCCGGGGATGCTCGTCGACCGCGAACTCGGTCACCGAGCCGTCGGCCTGGGTGATCTTCAGCGGGACGATCTCGTCGAGGAACTTGCCGGCGTCCATGGCCGCGATGGCTCGCTCGTGTGACCGAGCCGCCCAGGCGTCCATCTCCTCGCGGGTGATGCCGACGGTCTGCGCGGTGTTCCACCCGACGGTGATCGACATGTCCTTGGTCGGCGCGTCCGGGCTCTCGACGTGGGTCGGAGGCAGCCAGCGCTCCTCGAACTTCAGCTCGGGGCCGGGAATGCGCTGGTTCATCAGCGGCGTCATGGACAGCGACTGCACCCCGCCGGCGATCAGCGCACGCTCCATCCCGGAGCCGATTTGGGCCGCGGCGTTGCCGATCGCGGTGAGGCTGCCCGCGCAGTGCCGGTTCACCGCCTGGCCGGGGATGTCCTCCATACCGGTCGCGGCCGCCGCGTAACGCGCCAAATCCCCACCACCGTAGTGGGATTCGGCGAAGATGATGTCGTCGATGGCCGAGGGGTCGATGCCCGACCTGCGCACCACCTCCGGAAGCACCGTGGTGATCAGCGTCTCGGGCGGCGTGTTGACGAGCGCGCCCTTGAAGGAGCGGCCGATCGCCGTCCTGGTGGCTCCGACGATCACGGGTGTGGCCATGTTTTCAACCTCGGACTGTTTGGCTGCGGTCGGCAGCAGCGGGTGGGTGGAATCGTATTCAATACCGTATGAGCAATAGTAACGGGCTAAGTTCCTGACGCCGCCGGCTGTGACGGCGCTAACAATCAAGCGCCCCGCACGCCTAAACTTGCACCATGCCACTTGGGCGCGACTACACGGGTCAGGACTGCGCGCTCGCCCGGGCGCTGACGATCCTTGGCGAGCGCTGGACGTTGCTGATCGTCCGCGATGCCTTTCACGGATTGACCCGCTACGACGAGTTCCTGCGTAGCCTCGGTCTGGCGACGAATGTATTGAGCGCTCGGCTGCAGAAGTTGGTCGACCACGGCGTGATGGAGCGGAGCGGCTCGCGCGGCTCGTACCACCTGACCCAGAAGGGCCGCGACCTGTTCCCGGTGGTTTTGACGCTTATGGCTTGGGCCGACCGGCACGAGCCGGGGCCGGAGGGTCCCGAAGTTCTGATCTTGCATAAGGGCTGCGAGCACCAGGCCGGTGGCGCGTTGCGCTGCGAACACTGCGACGAGCCCATCGAGCTACCCGACCTGCGTGTGGTGACGGCGCCCGGCGCGGTCGGACCGGACGGCGAACCGACCACCCTGACACCGCCCCAACTCGCAGCTTGGGAAGGCCGTCCCGCGCGACATTGAGCCGCGCCATTGCCCCTCTACTTGCACCATGCAAGTATGCAGGCTATGTCGATCAGTGCCGATCTTGGCCAGGAGCGTCGCGTCGCCATCCCGCAAGGCGCGATCAGCTACCGCGACCGCGGCGTTGGTCCGCCGATCGTGTTTGTGCATGGCGTTGGCGTCAACGGCGATCTGTGGCGATATGTCGCACCGCGGCTTTCGGCCGACCATCGATGCATCACCCCGGACCTGCCGTGGGGCTCGCACTCGATCCCGCTGAACGCCGACGCCGATCTGTCGCTGCCCGGCATGGCCCGGATCACCGCGGACTTCCTCGACGCCTTGGGCCTCGACGACGTCACGATCGTCGCCAACGACACGGGCGGCGCCGTCGCCCAGGCATTGGTCGGCCGCCACCCCGATCGGATCGCCCGCCTAGTGCTCACCTCGTGCGACGCGTTCGAGAAGTTTCCGCCGACGCCGCAGAAGTACCTCGAGGTGATGGCGCGCTCCCGGTTGCTCACCTGGATCGTCGCATACACCGCGCAGTTCAAGGCGATTCAGCGCCTGCCGACCGCCTACGGGTTTGTGACCTCGCGGCCGATGCCGCCGGACATCATGCGCTCTTTCACCGATCCGGTGCGCCTGAACCCGGGGGTCAGGCGCGACTTCCGGCGCATGCTGCGCGCTGTCGACACTAAGTACACCTTCGAGGCCGCCGACCGGCTCACCGGCTTCGACAAACCCGCGCTCGTGCTGTGGGCCGACAACGACAAGATATTCCCCCGGGACCACGGACGACGACTGGCAAAGCTGTTGCCGCAAGGCCAATTTGAACTGATCACCGGCAGCCGCACCTTCATCCCCGAAGAGCAGCCCGATCGCCTTGTCACCGCGATCCAGGGCTTCCTCGCCGCTCACCCGACGAGAGCGGAGTGACGGATGCGCCGCAGCCCCGCACCACCGGTCGGCTCGCTGGAATGGGAAAGGCTGGGCGGCCCGCCATTGTCCGTGCCTCAGCGCGTGGCCTTGCTCGCCGGCACCGGCGCGGTGCTGCTCGGTGACGCCGCTTCCCGATTGCGTTGGGCCATGCGACATGTCGCCCCGCCCCGCGCGCCCCGGAAGGTCGACCTCGCGCGGTGGGCGCCGCCACGCACGGAGGCGGTCGGCGCGGCCGAGGAGCGCCTGCGCGCCGTCGCAAGCCCGCACATTGTCGACCACAGCTTCCGCACCTACTACTTCACCGCCATTCGATACGAGTTGAGCGGCCAACCCGACCCACTCGACCGCGAAGAGCTCTGTGTCGCAGCGCTACTCCACGACACCGGGCTCTTCGACCCCACCCGGCAAGGGTGCTTCACCGTCTCCGGCGCCAGACTGGCTCGGGAGATCACCGGGGTAGCCGGATGGGCCAGCTCGCGTCAGGACAGCGTGGCCCTGGCCATCACGACCAATCTGAACCCGTTTGTCCCCGCGCATCGATACGGCCGGGTCGCCTACTGGCTCCGGCAGGGTGGACTGGTCGACGTCCTGGCCCAGCAATGGGCGCTGCACCCAGACAACCTCGACGAGATTCTCAACCTTCACCCGCGTGACGGATTCGCCGAAGACACCGCCCGACTCGTCAAGCAAGAGGCCCGCCGCAACCCCGGCTGCCGATTCGCATGCTTCGGCCCGATTTTTCCAACCGTGGTCCGCTGGAGCACCTTCACCCCCGCGTAAAGCCGGGTTGATAAGCGACGCTGATCAGCGCATCGAAGACTTGCGTTGGACGGACAGAGTCCGAAGAGGGATGGTAGAGACGGTAGCCCTTCTGATCTCGGCCCGGAATCTCCTTGGAGGATGAAATGCTCACGCGGACAAGCGAACACGTCGCATCGTTAACGGACGGTGAAATCCTCGAGGAATCCGATCTCGGCTCGATCCGCCGCCTCACCGCCGACACCTTCCCGATCCTGCGAGGGCTTTCGATCAAGCGGTTGCTGATCAGCGCGGGCGCCATGCGGACCCCGCACTGGCATGCCAACGCCAACGAGTTGACCTACTGCGTCTCCGGTACCGCGCTGGTGTCGGTGCTCGACACCGGCAGCCAATTCTCGTCCTTCGTGGTGCGGGCCGGCGACATGTTTCACATCGACTCCGGATCACTGCACCACATCGAGAACATCGGAACCGACACAGCCGAGTTCATCATCGCCTTTCGCAGTGAACGGCCCGAGGACTTCGGGCTGGGGGCGGCTTTCGGGGCCATGACCGACGCCGTCCTGGGCAACACCTACGACCTGCCGGCCTCTGATTTCGCAGCTATCCGCCGCAGCACCAGCGACCGCGCACTGGCGGCCCGGGACGGGGATCCGGACGTGCCGGCGACCGCCTACTTCGATGACCCGCACAAGTTCTCGGTGGAGGCGATGACGCCTCCCGTCAGCATCGCCGTCGGCTCGGCCCGAACCGCACGACTGCAGTACTGGCCAGCCCTGAAGGACCTGTCGATGTATTCGTTGCGCATCCGCGAGGACGGCATGCGCGAGCCGCACTGGCATCCGATCACCGCGGAGATGGGCTACGTCAACCGAGGCGGGGCGCGCATGACCGTGATGGATCCGGACGGCACGCTCGACACGTGGTATCTGCGACAGGGAGACGTGTATTTCATCCCCCGCGCCTACCCCCACCACATCGAGGTCTTCGACGCCCCTGAGATGCACTTCTGCATCTTCTTCGATCAACCCACCCCCGGCGACATCGGGTATCGCGCGTCGGCAAGCGCCTACTCACGTAAGGTGCTGGCGGCGACGTTCGACACACACATCGACGATCTTCCCGACTTCCCGTTCACGAAGGCGGATCCACTGATCGTCAACCGGCGCAACCCGGTCGATGCCCACGCTGTGGGAGAGCAGTGAGCGGCGTCGGCGCCGCGCACGACACAATGGATCGATGACGACCACCCCCCTCCTTGAACGGGACACCACCCGAACAACCGCCTATCGAGTGGCGGCGATGCTGATGGGCATCGGCACCGTCCACTTCCTGGCGCCCAAACCATTCGACGACATCGTCCCGGCCGAACTTCCCGGCGACGCGCGGTTCTATACCTACGCATCCGGAGTCGCCGAGATTGCCGTCGGCGCACTGCTGGTGCCGCGGCGCACCCGGCGGCTGGCCGCGCTGGCGGCCGCGCTGCTGTTCGTCTGCGTTTTCCCGGCGAACGTCAACATGTGCCGCTTGTGGTGGGGCAAGCCATGGCCGATGCGGATCGCCGCGCTGGCCCGGCTGCCGCTGCAGATCCCGATGATCACCACCGCGCTCAAGATCAGCCGAAATAGCTGAGTCTCCTCGCGACACGAGTCCCCGTCGGGAAAGGACGTCTTTGCCCGACCGCTAGCGACAAATGGACGTTCTCGGGCCGTTCCCCGCGTCGTTCGACAGTATGCCTATGAGGCGGGCGATATGTCTGCCCTCGGGCTCAGAGGCTACGCGGGTGCGTTCGGGCTTTGCCCGGCGTCGAACTTTCGCCACTGCGAGGCCAGGTAGACCACGATTAGAAGCGCAATAGCGCCGCCCACAACGCTCTTCATGAAGTCGGGACCCCTCGGCGGGTAATCACCGGTACGCACCAGGTGAACGCGGCCGAGGACCTCGAGCAGGATGAAGAGAATGCCCAGCAGTCCGCCGGACCTGTTCTTCAGCAATAACGACATGCCGGCGGCAACATAGAAGGCTCCAACGACTGCCGTACGGAACGACGGTTTGAGCGGCTTGGACAGCAATTTCATCCAATTACCGGTGATTCCGACCCATATCTCGGACAGCCCCGCGAAAATGCAATATGCGGCGGCGACCTTTATTCCGGTTCGGCTTGGCGGCACCGGGAATGTTGTTGCCCCGCATCGGTCCAGGGGGCTCACCGTGACAGCCCGCGGTCAGCCACGGCTATCGACCGAGCGCCCGAGATAGGCCATGAGCCGCGCCGTCGGGGTCGATTCGTCTGGGGCGGACCGAGCCGGTCCGAAGCCGCCGGGTCGCCGCAACACATTCTCCGGTACCGACGCCACCAGCCCACGACACAATGCCAGCAGATCCCCGGGGAGCTCGATCAAGCGGCCCTGTGAGGCATACACATCCCAGCTGTGCATGGCCAGGTCCGAGACGGGATAGGTCAGCGCCCGGTGCAACGGAACGTCGCCCTGCGGCGACTTCCGCGTCGCGTCAAGATCGGTGCCGGGTAGGGCGTCGCGCAGTCGGGTGCTCAGCTCGCGAAGCCGTGCCGCCGGGTTGTCGCATATCCACTCGGCCGGTTGGGAGGGGCGGTCCCAGACCTTTCCGTTCTCAACAAGCGTCACGATCTTCGCTGCGCTCCCGGTCGCGTGACCGACCAGTTCCCTCACCGTCCAGCCCTCGAGGTTGGACGGCATGTCCCAGCTCTCCGGCGGGATCGCTTCCACCGCGTCAATGAGCAGATCCATTGCCTCGGCGGCCAAAACGCCGATCCGCGTCCTCGCGTCGTTCATATACCTTCGCAATCAGCCGGCGGCCGTTTGCTCTGTCGGGGTTCCGACGCGATGCAACAACACGAACTTGTTTTGTCCCGCGGCACCGGCCAGGAACGGCCGCACCAGCAACGGATAGGCCGTCATCGCCTCTTGTCGCGAAATCACCTCGGGCCGTTCGAGCGGATATTCGGCGCCGTTCCACATGAGCGTGCATTCGCCGGCGGCCAGCACATTCTCCAACCAGTCAACGTGGGGGAATGCCGCCGCGAGCACGAAGCCATCGCCGAGGGGATATGCACTCAGCGGAGTCACGTAGGGCCTGCCGCTGCGCCGACCGACGTGATGCAACGCGCTCAGGTTGAAATAGAGCGTGCCAAGCCGGGTTCCAGCGGCCCAGCGAAGATAGGGATTCAATCGCTTGGTGGCTTGCCGCGTCCGATCGCTGATCCGCTCCACGCGCATGAGCATCCCCCAGCCGAGCAAGATCAGATAAGCGGCCACTACCGCGCCAACCACAATGGCGGGCAGCATCACAAACCGGTACAGAAGCCTTCGGCGCACCACGACACCGACTTTTCGCCGCCCACCGCGCGACCGTCTAGGGTCGCAAGTCCCGAGGTGAGTTGATTTCACAGGAGGTCATCGTGGGCAGAACGGGCATCGCGGCACTGCTCGCGATCGGCGCCGCGTTCATGATCGGCATCGGCGATGTCCTCGAGCAGCGATCCGCGCAACAGGTCACCGACAAGCCGGTCGGCACCCTCGCGCTGTTTCGCCGGCTGCTGCGCGACCGCCGATGGTGGACGGGCAGCCTGGTGGCCGCCGCCGGGTTCGGATTGCAGGCGGCGGCGCTCGGCTTGGGTTCCGTGGTGCTGGTGCAGGCGCTGTCGGTGACCTCCCTGCTGTTCGCATTGGTCATCAGCGCGGCGGCCAACCATCGCAGAATCACTCGGTGGCAAGGGATTTGGGCCGTGCTGCTGGCCGCCGCGGTCACCGTCGTGGTCACGGTCGGCAACCCGCAGGCCGGGGTCCCGCGCGGGTCGGTTCGAACGTGGATCGTCGTGGGCTTGGTCCTGGGCCCCTGCCTGTTCCTGTGTGTGATTGGCGCCCAGCTGTTTTCGGGTTGGGTCAGCGCTCTGCTGCTGGGGCTGATGTCGGGATCGCTGTGGGGCGTCTTCACGGTCCTGACGAAGGGAGTCGTCGACCAGCTCGGCAACGGCGTCCCAGCGCTGCTGCGCGCACCCGAGCTGTACATCTGGGCGGTGTTGGGCCTCGCGGCGACGGCCTGGGAGCAGTCGGCGTTTCGCGCCGGCTCGCTCACCGCGTCGCTACCCGCGGTGACCATCGCCGAGCCCATCGTCGGGTCGGTGCTCGGAGTGACGGTGCTGGGTGAGACGCTTCGCACCAACAAGGTCGGCATGGTCGCGCTTGGCGTGTCGGTCGCGGTGATGATCGCCGCGACGGTGGCGCTGGCGCGCAGCCAGGCGACGGAATCAGATGGTCGGCGAACCGATCCGGTGTAGGGTCCCGTCGGGATCGACATAGGCGAATTCCCTTAAACCGTAGTCCGTGTCCTGCGGTTCGATCAGCCGACCGGCCAAATTTTCCAGCGCCGCCCACTCCGCGTAGAGGGCATCGGCGTCACTGACGTAGAGATACACGCTGGCGGCCGTGCTCAGCGGGTCGTGCTCGTCCCATTCGGTGAGGTGGATGGAGACGGAGCCGCGGTCGACGAACCCGTAGCGCGCCGGGCCCTCATACGCGCGCGCGTCGAAGCCGAGTTGGCGATAGCGGTCGAGCGCGACGTCCAGATCTCGGACGGGCACGATCGGCGACACAGAGTCAAACGCGATTTCGGGCACACCCCAGTGTGGCAGCAAGAACGCTGTCGTATGCTCCACCCGCAAACCACCTCTGAATAGCCGACGCGTGGGGGTGCGCGGAACGCTTGAGGAGCCTACTCAAGCACGAAGGGCGCTCAAACCATGCGCAAGCAGATAACCGCGGTCGCCGTGGCCGTCGTCGGGATACTGGCCGCGGGCTGCGGCGGCGGCGACGGGGGCGGCGCAGCCTCGTCATCGACGACGACCACCACCCCGTCGAAGCCGCCCCTGGCCCAGGCCGCGCTGCTCAATCTCATGCTCACCCCGCCCGAGATCGACAGCGCGGTGGGCGGCACCGGAACGACCGTCGGCGACAAGTTCGACACCCTGCCGGACGACAGCACCACGAACTACCCCCAGGGATACAAATTTCCGGCCGAATGCCTCTTCATTCAGCATCCCGGCGAGGCCCCCGTCTATGCCGGCAGCGGCAACACCGCAGTTCAGCGGCAGCGCGCCACCACCCCGCTCCCACCAAATTCGAACGATCCCGATCCCGAGGTGAACGAGGTGGTGGTGTTGTTCCCTTCCGCGAAAGAGGCGAACGCCTTCTTCACCACCTCCACCCAGCGCTGGCCTGACTGCGCCAACCGCCAGGGCACGATTCCCGGCGACGCGGACGCCCCCGAAATCCAATGGAAGGTGGGTACCGTCTCCAACAGCAACGGGGTTTTGAGCACCACCACCAGCGTGTCCGCGACCAGGAACGGCACCACGCTGTCCCAGAGTTGCCAGCGGGCGCTGACCGTGCGCAACAACGTCGTGATCGACGTCGACGCCTGCCGCAAGGACCCTGGGGACCTTGCCGTCACCGTCGCCAACCAGATCGCCGGCAAAGTCGACAAGCAATAGCCCACTCGTGCAAGCGTTTTAGGAAGTCGCGGTAGGCGGCGGGCGCGGCCGTATTCCCCGATCGCCACCCGCCGTTCACCTGTTGGCTGTAGCCATCCCGCGCGGCGGCGGCGTACGCTCTGGCGGCCGAACCCGTCGAGACACGATACTTGCGCCATCACCGAACCTGGTTGTAAGCCGTACCCGCAGATGGCATCCTGCGGGCGACTGTCGCACAGCGTTGAGGAGGACAAGTGAGCACATCAGAGACGGCGAAGCCCCGAGGGGGGCTTCCGGTGATCCACCTCTCCGAACTGCTGCGCGCGCCGGTGGTGGCCCGCGCCGGCGAGGCCGTGGGCCGCGTCGAGGACGTGATCGTGCGGCTGCGGGGCGCCGACGACTATCCGGCGGTGACCGGCATCGTGGCGGGGGTCGGCGGCCGTCGAGTATTCATCGGCACCAAATCCATCGAGGAGTTCGCCCCGAAGCGAATCGTCCTGAACAAGAACAAAGTTGACCTCCGCGGGTTCGAGCGCCGCGACGGTGAGGTGCTGTTGCGCGCCGACGTGTTGGGCCATCGGTTGATCGATGTGGCCGCCGCGGACTTGGTGCGCGCGTACGACGTCGAGCTGGAGGACACCGGCGACGGGTGGGTGGTTGCGCGGCTGGACACCCGCCGGCCGCCGACGTTGTTCGGCCTGATCAAGCATTCCGGCGGGCATGCGGCACGCGATTGGAAGGCATTCGAACCGCTGATCGGCCACGGTGGCTCCGACGCGGTGCGGCGGCTGTCGGACCGGTTTGGCGAGTTCAAGGCCGCCGAGATCGCCGACCTGCTCGAAGAGGCCGACAAGACCGAAGGCGGCGAAATCCTCGACCGGGTCCGCAGCGACCCGGAATTGGAAGCCGACGTCTTCGAGGAGCTGGACCCCGACAAGGCCAGCCGGCTCCTGGACGGCATGCCCGACGACGAGGTCGCCGCGCTGCTGGGCCGGATGCGCGCCGACGACGCCGCCGACGCGATCGCCGACCTGCGTCAGTCGCGACGTCGGCGCGTGCTGGAGCTGATGCCCGCCCCGCAGCGCACCAAGGTGATCACCCTGATGGGGTTCAACCCCGAAAGCGCCGGCGGGTTGATGAACGTCGACTTCGTCTCGTGCGCCGCCACTGCGACCGCGGGCACGGCGCTGGCCCTGATCGCGGCCGCGCGCACCGTCCAGCCGGAGGCGTTGATCAAGGTGCATGTCCTCGACGAGGGCGAGCGGCTGGCCGGTGTGGTGTCGGTGATCACCCTGTTGCAGGCGGATCCCGTCGAAAGCATTGGCGCGCTGATGGATTCGGACCCGGTGTGCGTCAGCGCCGACGCCGACCTGACCGACATAGCGCTGCTGATGGCCGACTTCAACCTCTACTCCATTCCCGTCGTCGACGAGGAGGACCGCGTGCTCGGGGTGGTGACCGTCGACGACGTCCTGGAAGCGACCATCCCCGAGGACTGGCGCCGACGCGAGCCCGCCCCACGCCCGTTCCGTGAAATCACCGAACCGACCGACAGCCACGCCCCCGGAGGCCAGGCACCGTGACGTCGAACGCGGACGAGACCAATCCCGGGTTCAGCGCGGTGCTCGACACCGCACACCTGGGCGACATCGAGGGTGCGTTCGGGCGCATCAAACTCGGCGAGACCGACCACCCGCGGACGTGGAAGACCCGGCTGCTGACGCTGCTGGCGATCGTCGGCCCCGGAATCATCGTGATGGTCGGCGACAACGACGCGGGCGGGGTCGCCACCTACACCCAGGCCGGCCAAAACTACGGCTACTCCCTGTTGTGGGTGCTGCTGCTGCTCATCCCGGTGCTCATCGTCAACCAGGAGATGGTGGTCAGGCTCGGTGCGGTGACCGGCGTCGGTCACGCCCGGCTGATCAACGAACGCTTCGGCCGTGGCTGGGGCTGGTTTTCCGTCGGCGACCTGTTCCTGCTCAACTTCCTGACGATCGTCACCGAGTTCATCGGCATCACGCTGGCCGCCGACTACATCGGCATCTCCAAATACGTTGTGGTGCCCATCTCGGCGGTTGCGCTGGTCGCGATCATGGCCAGCGGCAGCTTCCGGCGCTGGGAGCGGGCCATGTTCATCTTCATCGCCGTCACCCTGCTGCAGATCCCGATGCTGTTCATGTCGCACCCGCAATGGGCGCATGCGGCGAAGTCGTTTGTGGTGCCGAGCATCTCGGGCGGCGTCAGTTCGGATGCGGTGCTGCTGATCATCGCCATCGTGGGCACCACCGTCGCGCCCTGGCAGCTGTTCTTCCAGCAGTCCAACGTCGTCGACAAACGGATCACGCCGCGGTTCATGGCCTACGAGCGCGCCGACACTGTGATCGGGGCCTTCGTCGTGATCGTCGGCGCCGCCGCGTTGTTGATGACCGGCGATTGGGCGGCGCGCTCGACCAACACCGTGGGCGGCTTCACCGACGCCGGGGCCATCGCGCACCTGCTCGGCCAGCACAGTGCCACTCTCGGAGCGTTTTTCGCCATCGTGCTCATGGACGCCTCCATCATCGGCGCGGCCGCCGTGACGCTGGCCACCAGTTACGCCTTCGGCGACGTCTTCGGCCTCAAGCATTCGCTGCACCGCGGGTTCGCCGACGCCAAGCAGTTCTACCTGTCCTACACCGCGATGGTCGCGCTGGCCGCCGCCATCGTGCTCATCCCCGGCGCGCCACTGGGCTTGATCACCACCGCCGTGCAGGCCCTGGCCGGCCTGCTATTGCCCAGCGCCAGCGTGTTTCTGCTGTTGTTGTGCAACGACCGGGAAGTGTTGGGGCCCTGGGTCAATCGCCGCTGGCTCAACTGGGTCGCCGGGCTGATCGTCGGCATCCTGCTGCTGCTGTCCGGCATCCTGATGGCCACCACCCTGTTCCCCCACATCGACGTGGTCGCCGTGGCCGGTTACCTTTCGCTGGCGCTGGTCATCCTCGCCGCCGCCGCGGTACCGGCCCTGCGCTGGATGTCTCGCGGCCAGCCCGCCCCATCGGCCCCCAAGGAGCCGGCACGTCCCGTCGACCGCAACACCTGGCGGATGCCGCCGCTGACGCTGCTCGAACCGGTCACCTGGTCCCCCGGCACCCGGCTCGGCATGATCGCGCTGCGCAGCTACCTGGTCGTCGGCGCGCTGCTGCTAGTGGTCAAAGCCGTCCAGCTCGGCCGCTGAGTTTCGCCCCTTATTGGGGCAGCGCCTCGCCCCGCGTCTCGGGCGCAAACGGAATGATGAAAAGCCCGATCACGAACGCGATGGCCGTCAAAGCGACCGGTAGCCCCAGGGTGTGCAGGTGCAGCACCGCCGCGCCGAGCAGGAAGTTGACGCCCGCGCCGACGAAGCGGCCGAACGACGTGCAGAACGCGAACGCCGTTGCGCGCACGCGCGTCTCGAACTGCTCGGGCAGCCAGAGGCTGAAGATCGCGAAGTTGCCGCCGAAGAACCCGAGCACGAACAGCCACGCGATGAATGGTGCGAGCCCGTTGGGCAGATAGAACGCCCAACCGAAGCTGCCGACGATCGAAACGGCCATCCCCGCAAAGTAGATCGCCAGCGTCTTTCGGCGCCCGATGCGCTCGGAGAGCACCGGCACCATCAGACACCCCAGGATGGTGCCGATCGACAACAGGCCCGTGGCCCAGGACGCTGTCTTCGTCGCGCCGGCCTTGTCCAAGCCCGCGTGCTGCGCCAACTGAATGACGGCAGTGGGTTCGTAGACGGCGCCGGCCCATAGGCCCACGATCGCGATCGTCAGCAGCGCGCAGGCCACCCAGGTGCGACGCCGGTAGCGCGGCCCGAGGATCTCGCGCAGCGGCTTGACGCGCGCCTTGGGCTGAGCCTCCAGCTTCTCCCACTTCTCCGTTTCCTTCACCCGCGTCAGGATCAGGATCGCGACGACGACCGGCACCGCGCCCGTCAGAAACATTGCGCGCCAACCGAAGTGGACGCCGATCGTGTAGTTCAGGGCCGCCGCCAGAAAGAACCCGGCGTAGTAGCCGGTCTGCAGATAGCCCGCCCCCATCTTGCGCCGGTCCTCGGGCCACGCCTCGGCCACGTAGGTCCCCGCCAGCGCCCATTCGCCGCCGATGCCGACGCCCGCGATGAAGCGGAAAATCGCCAGCTCCCAGACGTTTTGCGCCGCGGCCGAAAGCCCGGTGAAGATGGCGAAGGTGAAGATCGTCGCGGCCAGCACCTTGGTGCGCCCGAAGCGGTCGGCGATCGGCCCCCAGATGAACGACAGGCCCCAGCCCACCAGGAACAGGGCGAACAGGATCGATCCCGCGAGCCCGACATTGGTCGACGTCGCGGCGAAACCCGAACGCGGCAGCAGTTCGGTCAGCGCGGGCGCGAGCACCAGCGCGTAGATGAACGAATCCATTCCGTCGAGCGTCCAGCCCGTCCATGCGCCCCAGAACCCCGCGATCTGGGAGCGATTGAGCGGTGTGCGACGCCTGGTGAGGCTTGCCGGCTGCGTCGTTGACGTCATCTGGCCTCCGTTGGCACGGGTAGAACGACTATCGGGATTCGATGCGCGAGCCGGTCTTGCTTTACCGCCGGCTGCGTCACATTGTATATAATATAGTGATGAGCATAACAGGTCGGACTCCGTCGGACAATGCGTTGGGCGCGTTGCCCACGGCGCTCTCGCTGGCGGAGCGCGGCAGCACGTCGCGGTTGATCGCCAACGCGCTGCGCGCCGCGATCGTCGATGGCACCCTCGCCCCCGGGGCACCGCTGCGGCAGGACGCCATCGCGCGGCACTTCTCGGTCAGCGCGATCCCGGTTCGCGAGGCCCTGCGCCAGCTGGAGAGCGAAGGCTGGGCCAAGGTGGAGATGAACAAGGGGGCGACGGTGGCCCCGTTGTCGCCCGGCGAGGCGCGCGAGGTCTACGAGATCCGCGCCGCCCTTGAGAGCCTCGCAGTGGCGCAGCGTGTCCGCCGTGTGAGCGGGTATCGCCAGCCCGATGGC
>NZ_LZKK01000226.1 GCF_001672815.1 Mycobacterium sp. E796
TCCACGGCGTGTAGAAGTGGCCACTGGCCAGCAGCATCACCACCGGCGGCAACGACGCCGCGAAGGCCAGCACCATCAGGCTGCGCGCCCTGGTCGCCTGCTTCATCCGCAGAATCACCAGCACCAGCGCGCCGAAGAGCAAGTAGGCCAGCCATTCCGCGCTGATCGACCAGGCCGGACCGTCCCAGCTGGAGTCGTCGAAGAACGGCTGGAACCACAGCTGCACGAGCAGGATCTGGCGCACGTAGCTGATCGCGGTGAGCTGGGCGGCGTCGGGCGACGGCACGTGCCCGACGTGCAGCGTGAAAATCACCCACAGCGCGGCCAGGTGCATCGTGACCAGGTACACCGGCCACACCCGGGCCAGCCGCAGCCACAGGAAGTGCAGAGTGGCCCGCGTCGACCACGACCGGCCCATGCGGTCGAGGTAGTTCCAGGTCAGCACGAACCCGCTGAGGATGAAGAAGAGGTCGACGCCCTGGGCCCCGCAGTTGAGCACGGGCGCGAGGGCGTCGTGCAGGTCGGGCGACGCGTCGCCCAGCATCGGGCGGAA
>NZ_LZKK01000227.1 GCF_001672815.1 Mycobacterium sp. E796
GCGGCCCGCTGTTCGGTCCCGGCGGGACCGGCGGCGACGGCGGCGCCAGCTCGTTCAACGCCGGCGGGGCCGGCGGGTCCGGCGGAGCGGGTGGCGCGCTGTCGGGCACCGGCGGGTCCGGTGGGACCGGCGGATCCAGCATTAACGGCGCCGGTGGCCTCGGCGGAGTCGGCGCCACCGCGGGCTGGGTGGGCTCCGGCGGTGCCGGTGGCGCCGGCGGCACTTCGGGAGCAACCGCCGGGACCCATTCCGGCGGCCAGGGCGGGGCCGGCGGCGGCGCCGGATTCGTGGGCTCCGGCGGGGCCGGTGGACCCGGCGGATTCGCCGCGACGGGCCCCGGCGGGGATGGCGGCCACGGCGGGAATGGCGGGTCGCTGGTGGGCAACGGCGGCCCCGGCGCGGCCGGCGCGGACGTCGCCGCCACTTCGACGTTCAGCGGCGGAGGCGGCGGGAGCGGCGGCAGTTCCTTCCTGGTCGGCGTCGGCGGCAACGGCGGCAACGGCGGCAACGCCGCCGCCGGCCTATTGGGCGGCCCGGGCACCGTGGGGGCCGGCGGGACATTGCTTGGCCGCAACGGAATCCCCGGTTTACCGATGAGCCCGAACCTGTTGGTCAACCCCGGCTTCGAAACGGCCGACCCGTCCGGGTCGGGCTACAGCGGCGTGACCATTCCCGGCTGGACGGTGAGCGGCACGCCGACGATCATCACCTACGGCACCCCGCGCGGCTACCCGGGACCGTTCTCCATCCCGGACCTGCCGGGTTTCCTGGGCTTCCCCGGAACAGCGCCCCCGGGCGGCGGCAGCAATTTCGCCGGCGGCGGGCCCGTGGCCACGTCGACCATGAGCCAAATCGTCGACCTGAGCGCCGCAGCCGGCAAGATCAACACCGGCACAACGCCGTACACGCTGAGTGGCATGCTCGGCGGCTACTTGGGGGACCCGTCCGCGACCTCACTGAAGGTCACGTTCCTCAACAACAGCGGGGCCGTTCTGGGCACCGGGACGACCACGTCGGTCACGTCGCTGGATCGGTTGGGAATCACCGGATTCCAGGGACGGGACGTCTCCGGGACGATCCCGGTGGGTACCACCAAGGCCGTGGTGACCGCGACTTTCGCCGACCACAACCCGGTCCTGGGCAACTACAACAACGCCTTCGCCGACAACCTGTCGTTCACCGTCGGCGATCCGAACCTCGCCAAGCCGACGCTCACCGTACCGACATCCAATGTCGGCCACCTGGATCACGTATTCCTCATCTACATGGAGAACCACGGCGTCGGCGACATCCTCGGCAGCCCGAACGCGCCGTACATCAACGCCCTGATCAACAGCTACGGATACGCCAACAACTACTACGCGCTCGGCCATCCCAGCGACCCCAACTACTTCCGGATCCTGGGCGGAACGGACTACGGCATTGACGTCAACCCGCCGCCGAACGTCATCTACGGAAACAACAACCTCATGGCAAAAATGGATGCTTCGGGCGTCACATGGGCCGGCTACGCGCAGAGCATGCCCGCCCCGGGCACCATCGTCGACTCCGGGGACTACGCCGTCGACCAATTACCGTTCGCGATGTTCAACTACGTGTATGCCAACCAAACCCCGGGCTACCTGACGACCCACCTGCTTCCGCTGACGAATTTGGGCACCGATCTGCAAAACCCAAGCACTGCACCGAAATTCGCGTGGATAGCCGCCAACGAGTCGAACAACATGGAAGGCCCCGTGAGTTTCCCGACCGGCGCGCTGAACTTCGTGGGCAGCCAGCTCACGACGCATCAGTACAACATCGCGGCCGGCGACCAGTTCGTCCAGCAACAGGTGTCCACCATCCAAAGCTCGCCGACGTGGACCGACCCGACGCAGCACGACGCGATCATCATCACGTTCGACGAGGACTACAACAACCTGTCGCTTGGCATCGGTAACCAGGGCAACAACGTCCCGATGATCGTCATCCCGAACGCGGGCGCCGTGAACGCCGCGACCGGGGCGATGCAATCCGGCCACTTCGTCGCCACCAGCCACTACGACCAGTACAGCCTGATGGCCACCATCGAAGACGCCTTGAGTCCTTCGCCGGGAGCCCTGGGGCCGCTTACTGCCAACGACATGTACGCGCAACCCATGAACGAGTTCTGGAAGTAAGGCCGACTCCGGCGGGCGGCCGGACGCGGAAATTCTGAACTCCCGCGGGAGTGTCGGATTGCCGAGTACTGGGCACTCCACCTCTAAGCGCTAATTCGCATCTCAGATACCCGTGGAAGGTGCATGATGCCGCACATAGTGATGACCGTATCGGGAACCGGTGTCGACATGTGGAACACCGCGCCACCGCAACCCGCCGGAGTAGCTTCCGCCCTGGCGGCCGCGTTTCCAGACCTGTTCTACTGGCAGCCCGTCGGTAACTACCCGGCGAGCGTGTTCCCCATGGGCCCAAGCGTGGACGCCGGCGTCGCCGAGCTGAATAGGCTTTGCACACAAATCAATCCGCCAGCCGGAGCGCCGTCCTATCCGGAGAGTTCCATCATCCTGCTTGGATACTCACAGGGCGCCATCGTCGTGTGTCAATTCCTGCACACGATAGCTTGGATGAACCCGCAGATCGCGAACCGCATTGTCGCGGTGGGCGTTTGGGGCAACCCGCTCCGGTTGCCGGGATTCGCTTCCGGCAACCAGTTCGCTGGTTGGCCGATGCCGGCCGACGTGGACGGCGTTGTCACCGGTGGCGTTTCAGGTCCGGCCTGCATGATGCCGGCCGACGTCGCACCGCACCTGCTCACGCCGGTGACGCATTTCTGGGGCGATTTCGTCAACACCATCGGTATCGGTAACGACATTTACACGGACGCACCCGTCGGCCCGAACCCGTGGACAGCCGAGGCGGGCCCGGGAGTCATCGAGACGCAGATCTACAACATCGTCCAAAACGCGAACAGCCCAAATATTTTCGCGATCCTGCGCGACGCGCTAAAGCTGGTCAACCCATCCACATCCGTGGAGGAAATTATTTCCATCACCGAAGCGATCTACAACGGCGGCATGTTCTTGGCGGCCGGTCCGAATGCGTCCCACTACACCTACGACACCGCGCCGATCTATAACTTCATAGCCTTGGCGGGCCAAGAGACGCAACCGTTTTCCACCAGCCAGGTTTGACCGACGCTCCCCCCGGACGCCCCATCGGTAGAGTGCCACAGAACAGCCAGGAGAGGGAGCATGCGATCAATTGCGTTGGCCGCCGCCTTTGCAGTGGCGTTCGGCTTCCTCGCGCCGTCTGATCCACCGGCACCGCCCACTAGCCTTGCCGATCACTCGGTCCCGTTGGCTCCTCCTGCCGACCCTGGCGACGGTTCCCTGCCGAACGGGGGCCAGCTGACGCCGTTCGACGTCCAGTACTCGGCAATCGCACGGCTCGACCCGGCGTTGTTGAAAGCGATTCAAGGCGCCGCCACGGCGGCCGCTGCCGACGGCGTAACCATGACCATCACCTCGGGCTGGCGGTCGCCGGAGTTTCAGCAGCGGCTGCTGGACAATGCTGTGCAGACCTACGGGAGCCTCGCCGCGGCGCGGCAATACGTGCAGACCCCGGCGATGTCCAAACACGTCGCCGGCGAGGCCGTCGACGTCGGGGGTGCGGGCGCCGACGACTGGCTGATCGCCAACGGGTCGCGCTTCGGGCTGTGCCGGATTTACGCCAACGAGCTGTGGCACTTCGAACTGGCGACGGATGCGACGGGGAACTGCCCGGCGCTGCTTCCCAACGCGGCCGGCTAGCTCCTGGATCGGCCAGCCGGACAAGCACAGTGGTTGCCATTCGGTGGCCGAGTGCGTCCTCAGAAGTCTATCGTCGGACGTACACGAACCGGCATCTGGTGAGGTTTCGCTGCCTGGGATGCGGGTAGGTGGTCCAGATGGTAGGCGGACGATCGTCAATCTTGCTTATCGCCGATCCGGGAGCTCCCGCCGCGATAGCCGAACGTCTGTCTAGTTCCCTACCAACCGCGCTCGCTAACTTCGCTTCGGCCGGCGATAAGTGGGAGGTGTCCGTGCGGCGTCACGCCTACCCAATCGACGAACATGCCGAGGTCTCCGACGTCGTTGACACGATCGACCCGGGTGGCGAACAAGAAGACATTGTCATTTACCTGACCGACTTGCCGAGACGTCATGGGACGACGCCGGTGATAGCCGACATCAGCGTGCCTGGCCGACTCGGAGTCATTTCCATTCCCGGCGTCGGTGGTGTGTTTGTCGATCGCCGGGTGACGAAGTTGGCGCGGACCATCGTGGCCGAGGTGACGGAGCAGTCGAACGAGCACAATCCGTCGGTGAAGCGACTGACGCGGAAGCAGAAGGACGATGTTGTCCGCTACTTCGCGCCGACTGCTCTGTCGCGTCTGCGGCTGCTGGCGGGGATGGTTCACGCGAACCGTCCGTGGCGACTGGTCACTGGCATGTCCAAGGTGATGATGGCGGCGTTCGCCACGGGGGCGGTAAGCCTCGCATATCCGACGATCTGGCAGCTGTCCGCCACTATGGGCCCCTGGCGATTAGCCACCGCAACCATCTTGGCGACGGCAGCGATGATCGCCTGGCTGATCATCGAACACGAACTGTGGGAACGCCCGCAGTCAGCCGACGGACGCGAACGCGCAGTGTTATACAACGCTTCAACTGTCGTCACTCTGCTAATCGGCGTCATGATTTTCCACGCTGGGTTGTTTCTCCTGCTGCTGGTGACCGCATGGTGGACGCTTCCTCCGGAAATGGTGGCTAAAAGCATCGGCCATCCCGTCGGCCTCTCGGCCCTACTCCTGATGGCCTGGCTGGTAGCGGCGGTCGCCACGCTGGGCGGTGCCCTCGGATCGGGGATGGAGGACGACGACACCGTGAAGGCGGCGGCATATGGGGCCCGACAACGCCAACGATTCGACCAACAGAACTCACGCACACAGGACGACTGAGTCGGCGCCTCTCTCAGTGCCATTCGCGCGGCCCGGCGTTCGGGAAGCAAGGTTGACCGCGTCGCCGGCAGGGGCCGCCGCGAAGACGGTCATCAGACCTGTGATTAAGTGCCCGTCCTAAACCGCCGCGTTCGCTGCGACCTCCGACTCGATGTCACACCTGGTTGGCTGCCGCGTCATGCAGCCTGCATCCTGCACCGCCGCGAGCGCGGCACCGGTCGCATCGTCGGCGACGCGTCGTCAGTCACTCAGACCAGTCATACCCAATAGTCGGCTTAGCCCGCCTATAGCATCCTTAACGGATCGACACACGCCTAATAACTGGAGTTATAGTTATGAAAATTGCATTTTTCACTACTTTATGACCGTTTCGCGTTACGGTTCGCGTATGTAAGCAACCACCGAACGGGCCACGGGATGGGTCCGCAGGGGATGAGCCTCGGGAGGTAACGGTGTCGTTTCTGGTCGCAGCTCCGCAGATAATCCAGGATGCCGCAACGGATTTGGCGAATATCCGTTCGGCGATCGGTTTGGCCAACAACGCAGCCGCGGCCGCGACAACGGGTGTACTGCCTGCGGCCGCCGATGAGATATCAGGCCGGATCGCTGCCCTGTTTTCCCAATATGCGTCGGGGTTCCAACAGCTCAGCACGCAGGCGGAGGCATTTCACGAGCAGTTTGTGCAGGCTTTGGCCGCGGGTGCTAACACCTATGCGGCGGCCGAGGCCAACGTCGTCCCGACCCTGGCGACCGCGCTGAATACGCCCGCGCAGGCATTGTCGGCGGGGAATGGTGAAGCGCTGGCGGCAAGTTTGCGCGCTGGACTGCCCGCGCTGGAGGCCGACCTCACCGGCGGGCTTTCCGGGCTGGGCGCCCAGGTGAACACTGCGTTGTCGGGCAGCTTTGGTGGTGGGCTATCCGGGCTTCCGGGGATGGTGCTGAATGGAATACCTGCGCCTACCCAGGCATCGTTGGTGGCTGCCACACATGCGCCAGTCAACGTGTTGGAGCAATTCGCGCAGGCCCAGATCGGCTTTAACACAACAATAGTCAACGGTGAGTTCGGCTTAAACGCCTCCCTGGTCACCAACGAGATGGGGATAGAGCAGGCTGTCTTCGGCACCAATAACGCATTGAACGGCGCGGTCAACAATGTTTTCAACTTCTGCAACACGATGGTGGGCACCGGTGAGCAGACCGTCAACAGTCTGCTGGGTGCGCAGGTACCTGCGAACCTCAACCTGACTTCCAGCCTGTTGGTTGGTAGCCCAAGCCTCGCTGTTCACGGCGGCGAGGTCGGTGGCCTGTTGGGTGCCCTCGATCAGGGACTGATGTTCGAGCTCAATATGGGCGGCTTGGTCACCGGCGCGATGACTGGCCACGGGGCGATGCAGGCGGCGTTCAGTACGGTCATCAATGGGACGCCGTTGCAGGCGATGGTGAGCGGGCTTCCGGTGTCGGCGCAGGCGTGGTCGGCGACCTCGTCGGTCGGCATGTTCCAGCAATTTGTGCAAGCCCAGATCGGCTTCACCAACAACCTGGTCCACAGTGAATTGGCATTCAACCAGTCCCTGATCACCAGCGAGATGGGCTTGGAGCAGACCGTCTTTGGCACCAACCATGCGCTCAACGGCGTCGTCAACGACGTCTACAACTTCTGGAATCTGATGCTGGGTACCGGTGAGCAGACTGGCGACAGTCTCATTGGTGCGCAGGTCCCGGCGGACTTCACCGCCAGCCTTTTGGCCGGTGACTCCTACCAAGTCATTGGCGGCGGTCAGGTCGGCGGTCTACTGGGCGCACTGGATCAGAAAGTGTTGTTCGACCTCAACGTGCTGGGCTTGCCAGGTCTCACACCGCCGCCGCCACCGCCGCACCACTGCCCGCCTCCATGTCCGCCTCCGCCGCCCTGTCCGCCCCCGCCGCCATGTCCGCCTCCCTGTCCGCCCCCGTGCCCGCCTCCGCCCTGTGATTGAGGCGGGCGGCACGAACCCAACGGAATGGCGGGTTGATTCACAAGAAAGACTCGACTTTTCAGCGAATAGCCAACGGCGCCAACCGTTTCGCCAGATACGGCGCCGTGCGGCTGTTTTTCGCACGTGCCACCTTGGTAGGCGGGCCCGCCGCAACGACTCGACCGCCGTCACTACCGGCTCTCGGTCCCAGGTCGATCACCCAGTCCGCGTCCGCGACCATCCGCATGTCATGTTCGGCCACCACCACCGTATTGCCCGCGTCGACTAAGCGGTGCAATTGACGATCGAGCAGATCCACATCGGCGGGATGAAGCCCGGTGGTCGGCTCGTCGAGAACATAGAGGGTATGCCCTCGGCGCGGTCTCTGGAGTTCGGAGGCAAGCTTGATCCGCTGCGCCTCGCCGCCTGACAGTTCAGTCGCCGGCTGTCCGAGACGGAGATATCCCAGTCCGACCTCTCGCAACGTGGTCAAGCTTCGGGCCGCCTTCGTAACGTCGGCGAGAAAGTTTGAGGCCTCATCCACGGTCATCGCGAGCACGTCGGCGATCGTGCGATCGCGGTAGCGCACCTCGAGTGTCTCGTCGGAGTAACGCGAGCCGTGACATGCTGGGCATGTGGCGTATGTGCCTGGCAGAAACAGCAATTCGACCGAGACAAAACCCTCCCCCTGGCAGGTGGGGCAGCGCCCCTCGGGCACATTGAACGAGAACCGGCCCGCTGCCCAACCGCGGCGACGCGCCTTTGAAGTGGCGGCGAATTCCTGGCGCACGGCGTCGAATAAGCCGGTGTACGTCGCCAGCGTCGAGCGCGGCGTGCGTCCGATCGGGCGCTGGTCAACGGATACCAGCCGATTGATCTTCTCGACACCTTCCGCCGTCACGCCGAGGCTGGCGTCGTGATCGAGATCGACGATCTCAGTGTCACTTTCGTCGCCGTCGGCTTCGGCCGGCTCCAAGGCACGTCCCGTGCCGAGATGGCTGTTCACGACGTCGCCGAGGACCTTGACGACGAGCGTTGACTTGCCGGAGCCGGACACTCCGGTGACCGCGGTGTACACACCGAGTGGAAGGTCCACATCGAGGTCTCTCAAATTGTGGAAGCAGATCCCGCGCAGCCGCAGCCGCCCGGACGGCGTGCGGGATTGACGAGAGGGCGGCCTGGCCTCCTCGAAAAGGTACTTGCGAGTGACCGATTCCTCGGTGTCCGCAAGACCCGGCACCGGCCCGCTGTAGAGCACGCTCCCGCCCAGCTCTCCCGCCCCCGGTCCGACGTCGACGATCCAATCGGCGCGGCGTACCACGTCCATGTCGTGCTCGACCACGAATAGCGAATTGCCCGCGCGCCGCAGGCGATCGAGCACGTCGAGTAGCGGTTCGGCGTCCGCGGGGTGCAGTCCGGCCGAGGGCTCGTCGAGCACGTAGAGCACCCCGAACAAACCGGCGCGCAATTGGGTGGCGAGCCGCAACCGCTGCAATTCACCGGGCGACACCGTAGGAGTGCGGCGACTCAGCGTGAGGTAGCCGAGGCCGAGATCGATGAGTACCTGCAGGCGCGCGACGAGGTCGGCGGCGATCATCGTGGCCACTTCCGTCAACTCACCGGATTCCGTTGACTCGTACGCTGGAGCGGCATCGGTCCGGGAAGCCGTCGGGCGCAACGCGTCAGCAAGGCCGGCCAACGGCATCCCCGCGTAGTCGGCGATGGTGCGCCCGGCGAATGTCACCTTCAGCGCCTCGGGTCGCAGCCCGGAACCCTCGCATACTGGGCATTCGACGGTGTCGACAAATTGCAGCACGCGGCGGCGCATCATCGCGCTGTGGGAGTTGGCCAACGTGTGGCGGACGTGACGTTCGGCGCTGGAGAACGTCCCGTTGTAGTAATAATCGGCCTGCACGGGGTGCTGGCTCGGATCGATCTCCACTGTTGGCTGCTCATCGGTGAAAAGGATCCAATCGCGTTGGCGCTTAAGAAGTTTTCGCCAGGGCTTGTCGATGTCGTACCCCAGCGTGACCAGGATGTCGCGTAGGTTTTGGCCCTGCCACGCGCCCGGCCATGCGGCGACGGCGCCTTCGCGGATGGTCAGTGAAGGGTCCGGTACCAGTGTCTCTTCGGTTACCCGATGGATTCGTCCCAACCCGTGGCATTCGGGGCACGCCCCAACCGCGGTGTTCGGGGAGAACGCGTCGGAGTCCAGTCGTTCGGTGGCCCCCGGCGGGTAGGTTCCGGCGCGAGAGAACAGCATCCTCAGCAGGTTCGACAGGGTGGTGACGGTGCCGACGGTCGACCGCGATGTCGCCGAACCCCGTCGCTGCTGCAACGCAACGGCGGGCGGTAGCCCGGTGATGTCGTCGACCTTTGGCGCGCCGGCCGGCAGTAGCAGGCGACGCGCGTACGGGGCGACCGACTCGAAGTAGCGGCGCTGAGCCTCGGCATAAATGGTCCCGAAGGCCAACGACGATTTGCCGGACCCGGAGATCCCGGTGAACGCGACCAGGGCGTCACGCGGCGCTACGACGTCGACACTCCGTAGATTGTGGACCCGTGTCCCGTAAACGCGCACGCACGAGTCGATTTCGTCCGTGGGTCGATCGGACCTTCCTGTCATCGTGCTGAGACGAATACCCGCGCTGCAGCTGCGCAAGCATGAAGTTTGCTGCTCGATCTCGCAGCGCGCCTACGGGCACCGGGGAATGGAGCCACATCCGTACAGCCGGCCAAGACCAGGGTGCTTCTCTAGTTCTTGATGGAGATCCGTCTGCGTAGGGGCGACGCCAGTGCCGCCGCGGCCGCGCTGGTCAGTGCCGCCGCCGAGGGCTTCGGTGACCAACGCAAGGCGGACACGGCCCAGCCGAGCGGCTTGTCGAGCTGCGGATCCGAGCCGTTATGGTTCGTGACCGTCTGCATTTGATCCGTCGGCTCGGCGAAGATGTCGAGGGTCGCCGGGAGAAAAGCCCTCATGTCCTGGGGCCCCCGACTGGTGAGGAGGTTGCGATCACGCACGACCTCGCGGTCAAGCCAGGTGGCGCCGGCGTTCACCAAGTCGTCGCGGATGCCCGGCCACGAGGTCAGGGTGCGCCCAGTGAGCAATCCTGCCGACGCGAGCACCCACGGACCGTGACACAACGTGGCGATTGGCTTGCCGGCGTGATCGAACGCACGGACAAAGTCCCGGGCGGCCGCCGACTGCCGCAGCAGATCCGGGTTGATGAAGCCGCCCGGAAGCAGCAGTCCGTCGTAGGCGCCAGGGTCGGCGTCGGTGACGACCTTGTCCACGCCGACCCGGCTAGCCGGCATATGCAAATTCACTCCGCGGATGCGGCCGCGGCGCAGCGACACGATATCCACCTTGGCGCCGGCCAATTGCAATGCACGCAAAGGGATTACCAGCTCCACCTTCTCGAAGCCGTCGGCCGCCAATGCTGCGATTTTTCGCCCAGAAAGGCGTCTTGCCTGTGACATCAGGCTCTCCTGTCGGTTATGGCGCTCGAAGCGCCGGTTTACCTTTGTCTCGTGTCGGCTGGCTGCTCAACCGACCCGCGGACGCACCCGCTCGCGTGAGCGGCGCAATCCCTCAACGCGCCTGTCCTGCTACGGCCGGACCGACCCGCGGGCGCCGCAACAATTCCCAGACCAACCGGCAAACGCCGATGCCGGCGAGCAGGCCGAGCGCTGCGAGGGCGGGCATGTGCAACAAAGCTGGCAGAGTCGCCGCCGCGGCCACACCGGTAAGGGTGCGGTCAACCGGGGCTTGCCGGTGGTCTCGCCATCGGTAGGCGACGTCAGCGAGGTAGAACAGCGCCATGCCGCCGGCCAGTGCGACGGCGGGCGGCAGCGGCAGTGGGTGGGTGGCGTGCTCGATGGTGGCGTGCGCTCCGACGGCGAACAGCATGATGCCGGCGACCAGCGGCAGATGCAGGTAGCTGTAGGCGTCGCGGGCAAGATGAGCCCGTTCTATACCGGTGGCCTGCTCCAGCCGCTGCCGCGCTCCGGAGGTTAGACCAAAGTAGGTCCACCAGAACGTGGCCATGACCGCCACACCCAGCACCAGAGCAGCGATGACCTCCCACCGACCGAGATCCCTTGCAGCTCCACCTAATCCGACCACCACCTCACCGAGCGCGATGATGATGATCGACCCGTGGCGCGACACGAAGTAGGACGGCGAGATGCGAAATCCACCGAGACCGAGGACGCCCGGTGCGCCGTAGTCGATCACCGCCGCGGCTATCCACAACAGTTCGCGGCCCGGCGAGTCCATTAACGCCGCGGCCACGATGCATGCGGGGGCCGCGACGAACGCCGGCGCTATTCGACGGGTGCCCTGCCGCAACGCGGCGTCCTCGTGGGAAGCGAGGGCGACGAACTTCGCCACGTGGATCAACCGAACCACCAGAAGGCCGATCGCGAAGACCAGCGCGCCCGACCCGAAAGCTGCCGGAAGCGCCGCTGCCGCGACGAGCATCGCGGCCATCGCAGCGATGACCACGGCCTCGTGCCACACGTCGGGCGCGTCGAACGTGTTGATGAGCCAGGTGTAACCCGCCCAGGCCCACCACACCGCAAGCAGCGCCAGGGCGGCCCGGCCGAAACCCCTCGGCGAAAGATCGTGCAGGACAATCACCGTGACCTGCGACATGGCGAAAGTGAATACGAGATCGAAAAACAGTTCTAGATTGCCCTCGGAGCGTGGGCCCCCGCGGTGGATCGAGTTCTCGTCGTCCTCGCGCACGGCGTCACTCCCCCTTCGTGCATCGGCGCGCTCGAGCATCCTTCGGATTCTGGGCGCACAAGGAGGCGTCGAGCCGCTCCGTCCACACCGCTCAGCGCCCTCACCCGGAGTAACCCGAAAAATCCGGATCAATCCGGATATCGCCCGCCGTCAACGATTGGCGCCGCCGACCACATCGTCGGACGCGTGTGTTCCGGTGCCTTTTGACCTGTCAGGCCGAAAGCGGCTGAACGCGCCGCCAGACCAGGCGACCGTTGCGGCGCTGTCCGTCGATGAGCACGGGTTCGGTGGGACTGAGCTCGAGTCGGGAGTCCCCAATTTGGGCCGCTCGATACTGCGTTCCGCCGATCCAATTGGGCAGCAGACTGACGTCGACGTGGTGGGCGACGACGCTGTCGTCGGTGGTGGTGTAGGGGCCCGTGTAGGCCAGATATCCACGTGCGGCGGTTGCCAACTCGGCGTCGTCGCCGGTGGAAAGGTCGCCCACATCTAGTGGCGGCCGGTCAGCCCGCATGATCTGCGCCGACATGTAGCCATCGGGGGTGTACATGATGATCCCCACGGCGTCGGGTCCTAATGGATAACGCACGTCGGAGCCGTCGAGCACCGAGCTCTGATACGACTCCAGCGTCCAGGCCCCGATGAGGTATTCGCTCAGATCGTTGGCCTTCAACGCGGTCGTGGTCATAGCGTCCCTTCCGATTCGGTTGCGATGTCCTTATGCCGTGGCATCGGTTGCGGCCTGCGCGGCGGCGGTGAGCGTGGTGATGGCAGTCTCGAACGGCTTGGGGCTGCGCAGCGTCCGGCTCAAGATGAGAGCCCCCTCCATGGTGGTGACCGCCAGCGTGGCTAGGTCGTGAGCCCGCTCGCGGGAGACGCCCTTCTCTTCCAGGCGTGCGGCAAGTGTGGCGATGACGTCGCCGAATCCCCGGCGGGTTACGTCGCTCAGCGGCTGCGACGCTGGCGTGGATTCGATGACGATGGGCGCGACGGCACAGCCTCGGCGGTAGTCACTGGAGACGATTTCGTCGCGGAAGAGCTTCAGGAATCCAGCGATGAGGTCGGCCGCGGTGGTGGTGGCGCCGGCCACCCGATTGACATGCGCGATGACCTCGGATGTATGCCGCAGGACGACTTCGGTCGCCAGTTCTTCCTTCCCGCCGGGAAAGTGGAAGTACAACGAACCCCGCGGAGCGGCGCTTTCCTCAATGACATCGGACAGGGCGGTGCCCAGGTAACCGTGCTCGCGGAACAGCCCCCGAGCGGCCGCGATCATCCGGTCTCTGCTGTCGCTGCGCTGCGCCATGTCGTCCATCATACATAGTTTGCACCTTGACGTTGAATATCGGTGTGAATGCGACTACTTTTATAAGTATGACGATAGACATAGTTGTGATGGCGTGATGAACACCGAGACAGAGCTGGGCGCTGGCTACCCCGCCCGCGTGGTTGTCCCGGGCCCGGATACACCCCCCGTGGGGCGCGAATTGGACGGACAGGTGGCCGTGCTGACGATGCAGTACGCCCCACACAATTTCCTCGGGCTGGCATTGATCGATGGCCTCCTCGACGGCCTCGGGTGGGCGAAGGCCCAGGGGGCGCGCTCCGTGCTGCTGCGCAGCGGGTTGCGCAACTTCTGTGCGGGTGCCGACGTCGCGCTGTTCGAGAGCGCCGAGCGAGGGGTCGCCCCGGACGTCGACCTGGTGGCGGTGCTGCGTGCCTTTGACACGCTGCCGATACCGATCGTGGCCGCTATACACGGCGTGACCGTAGGCGGGGGGTTGGAGCTAGCGCTGGCAAGCGATCTCGTCATCGCCGGCGAGTCGGCCAAGATTGGCTGCGTCGAGGCGACCATTGGACTGAACCCGTTGATGGGCGGGATACAGCGCATCACCGAACGCGCCGGCGCCGCCCGCGCCAAGGAAATGGTCTTGTTGGGCCGCCGGTACGATCCCCGGACCTTGGAGCGATGGAACGTCATCAACCGGGTGGTGCCCGACGAGAAACTTGGCGATGCGAGTATGACGCTCGCTCGCGAACTGGCCAACGGCCCGACCCTGGCGCACGCGTCCACCAAGGCGATCGTGTCCTACACCCTGGCCCATGGAGTGCCTGCGGCCGACGAGGCCATGCGCGAACTGCAGCAGGAGTATTGGCGATCCGACGATTTGAAGCGGGGTTTGGAATCGCTCGAGATAAACGGCCCCGGCGCCGCCCGGTTCGTGGGGCGCTGACGATGACGCGGCCACTCGAGGACGTACGGGTCGTCGACTTCACCCGTGTGCTTGCCGGACCCCACTGCACCAAGCACCTGCTGGACCTTGGAGCCGAGGTCATCAAGATCGAGCCCCCCGCCGGCGACATCAGCCGGCTGGCCTACCCGCGCCAGGGTCAGATCAGCGGCTACTACGCGCAGCAGAACGCCGGGAAGCGGAACCTGAGCATCGACTTGAACGTGCCCGCGGCACGCGAGGTCGTCGCGGAGCTTTGTGACACCGCCGACGTGATCGTGGAGAACTTCCGGCCCGGCGCGCTGGCCGCGTTCGGTCTTGACTACGACTCGGTGTCCGCACGCAATCCCGCCGTGGTCTACGCCTCGATCAGCGGCTACGGCCAGAAGGGGCCGTGGCGCACCCGCATGGCCTATGCACCCACCGTCCAAGCCGAAGTCGGGTTCACCCGAAACACCTTGCAACAGTTCGGCGTTGACGGCGAGGCGAGCCGGTCCGACGCACTCTCGCACGGCGACGTCTACGCCGGCCTGCACGCCGCCATCGCCGTGCTGGCCGCGCTGCAGCGGCGCAGGGTCACCGGCCGCGGCCAGTACGTCGACGTCGCGATGGCCGCTGTGCTCACCTCGATTAACGAGCGTGTCCACTACGATCTGTCGGGCATAGACCTCGGCGCCGAGCCCCCCATCCTGGGCGCCACCGACTGTCCCTTCTTCACCAGCCCCGAGGGCCACCAATTCGTCGCGCCGATCAGCATCGTCGGCACCGCGACCTTCCCGTTCTACCTACGCGCCATGCGCCGGCCAGACCTCGCCGAAGATCCGCGCTTCCTCAGCGTCGAGTTGCGCAGAAAGAACCTCGCGGTCCTGCATTCGATCGTCCAGGACTGGATCTACACCTTCGACTCGATGGAATCCCTTGACGCCCAGTTCGACGAAGCCAAGATCGCCACTGGCCGCCTGCGGGACACCGCCGAATTCAACGAGACCGACTGGGCCAAAACTTGGGTGACCACACGCGAGGTCTCCGACCGGCAGGGCGGCGTCATCACCATCCCAGCTCCCCCTTGGCATTTCAGCGAGGACGCCGGAATTCTGCCCGACCAGGTGCCCGCTCGCCAAGGCGAACACAACGAGGAGATCCTCAAAGAGCTCGGCTGCACCGACAGCCAGATTCAGGCCCTACGGGAAAGCGGCGCCCTCATCGCGTGAAAGGCCGGCGACGCGCCGCGGGACACGTCGCGGTCGCGATGACCATGCGGCAGTTGGCCGGCCGGTAATCACGCCAGTATGTGCTGCTAGGCAGCCGGGGACAGCCATCCGGAGATCCTGCGCGTTGCGGTGAAGCTGGCCCAGGAGACCGCCGCCAAAATCTCGGCATCCGTGGGCTGGCTGTCACGGAAGTCCGCGATGATCCCGTCGTCGATCTGATAGGGCGCAATCGCGACCAGCAGGGCGAGCCTGCCCGCTGCTCGGTCGCGGGCGTCGAGACCCGTGACCGCCTGTTCGACCCAGCCCCGACTGATCCCCGGCTCTCGGCCATCCCAAGCCGCGACGTGCTCGCGTACCAAGTCGCGCACAGGCTGTGCCAGCACATCGGAGCCGAGGTCCTCGATGACGGCTTCGAGGCTGCCGAAGGCGGCCGCGAGCGCGGGCCGCGGTGCGGCCCAGGCAAACTCCCGTGACGGCGTCGCCTCAGGGAGGCGGCCCACCGCGCCCCCCGATGCGACATCGACCGCCATGACCCGCTTGCCCGCCAGTGTGCCGGCCACCCGGATGGTGGTCCCTCGCAGCCAGCGCAGCTTGGACGGCAACGGGACAGGGCCCTCCGGGAGAAAGACCTGCACCAGCCGGTCAATGTAGTGAAAGCTGGCGGCCGAGGCGATCAGCTGGGGTGCCTCCTGAGCGGTGAAAGGGGGGCAACGCAAGATGTCGGCGCCGGGCTGGCGGTTGGCGAACGCCCACATCGCGACCTCACGGGTTTTGCGGTCTGTGATCAGGTCAGGTCGATTCGCGCGGATCGCGTCGGCGGTGCTGGTGTCGTCGGCACCGACCAGCAGCATGCTATGCGCGTCAACGCAAAACGAGCACTGGTTGATCGCGGAGACGCCTTCGCAGACCACTTCACGCAGGCTGCGACTCACAGCGCCGGCGACGATGGATTCCCGCAGCATCCCCCATACCCCTGCCAGCAGCTCAGGTATCGGTGCGTGCAAGGTGACCGGTGGCACCAGCTGAAACTCTCGTCTCATCTGCCCGTAGACCTCGCCGACTAGGCCGTCGGCGTCCCGCGGAGAGACGGCTTTGATGTGTTTGATGATTTGTGGGGCAAAGGTCGTAAACAGTGTCTCTTCAACGCGAGCTGTCAACGGAGCCATCGGGGGCCTTCCTGAATTGGTCAGAAGTTGAGCATGAGCGTATTACTCGGCAGCGGTGGTAGAAACCGTGATGCGTTGCCTCACAGGGCAATCAAGCGTAACGGCTGCTGCGCCGAGGCCCCGCCAGGAGCTTTGTGCATCCTCCTCACCCGACGCCGATCGTCTGGTGATAGGTCTTGCCCCGACTCATTCCCACCAGCCGGATTAAGGAGCGCCGAGCAAGAGCGGAAGCTATCAGATCGCCGATCCGCGGCGAGAACGCCTCGCCGAGCAGCAATAGTTTGGCCGGTCCCGGCATCACCACCCGAGGCGCTCCGCGCCGCACCGCCGAAACAACCGCGCGCGCAACATCTTCTGACGCCAACGGAGTCATGTGGCGAAACGGCGGCGGCATATCGGCCTCATCGGCCTCACGCAGCAGGTCGGTGGCGGTCAGCGCGGGATACATCACCAACACCCGAATGTTGCTGCCCGCCAGTTCCTGGCGAAGAGCATCGGAGACCGCTGAGACCGCGTGCATCACGACCGCGTACGAGCCGAAACGGGCAAAGGCTTTGCGCCCCATCACCGATGACATATTCACGATCGCACCTGATCCCTGCCGGCGCATCGTCGGCAACACCTGCTGGGTCACGTCGATCAGCCCGAACAGGCTCGCCTGAAGAGTGTCACGCACGTTATCGCTGAACTCCGCGGACTCGACCACGCCGACCCGGCCGATCCCGGCGTTGTTCACCAGCACATCGATCCTGCCGAACTGTTGCAACGCCGCGTCCACCATCGCGACAACAGAAGCATGCGACGTCACGTCGGTTGGCACCGCCAACACGTCGCAACCCAGCGCCCGAACCTCGTCGGCCACGTCGGCGAGGCGGTCAGCCGAGCGCGCCGCCAGGACCACCCGCGCTCCCTGCTTGGCAAATGCCAGCGCCACGGCTTTGCCGATCCCGCGCGAAGCGCCGGTAACCAACACCACCTTGTTCTCAAACGGCTTTCCCACGCGATCTCCCCACTTCCTTAGGCCGGGTAGGACCAACTCGTAGCGCTGTGGCCGGGACGGCGTTGGCCGTCACCGCTTGGGGCACGGCCCGGACCGACGCGGACCCTCAACCATGGGAAGAACAGTAAACTATGGAAACAAGTAAATCAAGCGACTGGTGGATAAACAGCTCCCTTACTGTTAAAGTAGTGTCGTGAACACCCGGGTTTACAACCAGAACTGCCCCATCGCACGCGGGCTTGATGTCATAGGCGAGCGCTGGACACTGCTGATCGTGCGCGAACTGGTCGGCGGCCCTCGCCGCTACAGCGATCTGCGAGCCGAACTGCCCGGAATCGCCACCAACTTGCTCGCACAACGGCTCAAGGAATTGCAGGACGCCGGCTTGGTCGACCGCACCGACTTACCCGCCCCGATCGGCCGCACGGTGTATACCCTCACCGACGCGGCGTGGCAGAGGGTCCTGCCCATTGTGCAGGCCATCGCTCGATTTGGCCTGGACAAGATCGATCCCATGGACAGCAGTGCGGTCACGCCACTCAACGGGTTCCTAGCGGGCATCCTGCTCGCCTTCGATCCCGCCGCCGCGGCCGACCTGGACACCACCTACCGCATCGACATTGACGGCCGACGTTTCGAATTCACGGTCAGGCACGGACATCTGACCAGCGCTTGCGGTGAACCCAGGGTGTCGGTCACCGCCAGCGCTGCTGACCTTGTCGCTGCCCGTCTCGGCCGCGACGCCGCCACCCGGAAATCGGCCTTGCGCCGGATCCGTTTCGACGGCGACGCCGATGCCGTCGACGCCATGCGGGATGTCTTCTCCCTCCGCGGATAACGCACCTCAGGGATCCCGCCAGCGATCCCGACTTCACTGCGGCAACTCGGCTATCACACGTCAACGGCTACGCGCCGCCGTGCGAACACGCGAACCGCATCTCTTAATTGCCACGAACACCAGCCGACAACACACCGGCTGGGCTCTCGCGAAGTTGCGGTATCCAAGTTTTCGCACGGCGGCGCGTAGCCGTTGACGTGTGATAGCCGAGTTGCCGCAGTGAAGTCGGGATCGCTGGCGGGATCTC
>NZ_LZKK01000228.1 GCF_001672815.1 Mycobacterium sp. E796
GGTGGTGGCGGCGCTGCTGCTGATCGCGGTCAGCCGGGTCGCGCTGCGGCCACTGGACCGGCTCACCGCGCTGGCCACCAACATCGCGACGGGTGATCGCGGCCGACGATTGCGCCCGAAGCGCGCCGATACCGAATTAGGCCGTGCCGCAGCAGCTTTCGACGGAATGCTGGAGGCGCTGGAAGCCTCCGAGCGGCGGGCCCAGCACTCGGCCGAGGATGCCCGCCGCGCCGAGGCGGCCACCCGGCGATTTCTCGTCGACGCCGCGCACGAGCTGCGCACGCCGATCGCCGGCATCCAGGCGGCCGCCGAACAACTCGTCAGCAACGCCGGCCAGCAGCACGACGACGCGGCCCGTGCTCAGTACCGCCGTGCCAGCCTGCTGCTGTCCGACGCCCGCCGCGCCGGGCGCCTGGTGGCCGACATGCTCGACCTGAGCCGCATCGACGCGGGACTGCCGCTGGATCTGCAAGACGTCGACCTCGCCGCCGTCGTCGACGCCGAAGCCGACCGGGCGGCCCTGCTGGCGCCGGGCGTCACGGTCATCCGGACCGGCCCGGACGAACTGCGAATGAAAGCGGACCCGACCCGGCTGGCGCAGATCCTGTCCAACCTGCTCGACAACGC
>NZ_LZKK01000229.1 GCF_001672815.1 Mycobacterium sp. E796
GGCGCCCATGGGATAACAGCGCCACTTACCCTCTTCTCGCACGACGGCAACGCCGAAGCCGTCCGGTGCGTCCGCGGACGGCCCTTGCGCTGGAGCGCGCTGTGCTCCCATGGGCGCCAAGGCGCTGACGAGCCTTCAGACCGCCGAGACGGAGCTGCGTGAGCTGCGCAGCTCGGGCGCGGTGTTCGGGCTGCTCGACGTCGACGACGAGTTCTTCGTCATCGTGCGCCCGGGCCCGTCCGGGACCCGGCTGCTGCTCTCCGATGCCACCGCCGCGCTGGACTATGACATCGCCGCCGAGGTGCTGGACAACCTCGACGCCGACATCGATCCCGAGGACCTCGAGGACGCCGACCCGTTCGAGGAGGGCGACCTCGGGTTGCTGTCCGATGTCGGGCTGCCCGAGGCGGTGCTCGGCGTCATCCTCGACGAGACCGACCTGTATGCCGACGAGCAACTCGGCCGCATCGCCCGCGAAATGGGCTTTGCCGACCAGCTGTCGGCGGTGATCGACCGCCTCGGTCGGTGACTACTGACGAAGACCTGATCCGTTCCGCACTGTCGGTCGCCGCGACGGCGGGGCCGCGCGACGTGCCGATCGGTGCGGTGGTCGTCGGCGCCGACGGGACCGAGCTCGCCCGGGCGGTGAATGCCCGTGAGGCCCTTGGCGATCCGACCGCGCACGCCGAAATCCTGGCGATGCGGGCGGCCGCCGGCGTGCTCGGCGACGGGTGGCGGCTGGAGGGCACCACGCTGGCCGTGACCGTCGAGCCGTGCACCATGTGCGCCGGCGCGCTGGTACTGGCCCGCGTCGCGCGGCTGGTGTTCGGGGCGTGGGAACCCAAGACGGGGGCCGTCGGGTCGCTGTGGGACGTGGTCCGCGACCGTCGGCTCAACCATCGCCCCGAGGTGCGCGGTGGCGTGCTCGCGCGGGAGTGCGCCGCGCCGCTGGAGGTCTTCTTCGCCCGCCAGCGATTGGGGTGAGTGGCGATAATTTTGCGTCGAGATTGCCGTGAGGGCTGTGATCTTGGCGCGAGCACAACCATGGCGGCAATCTCGGTGCCCGGAACCATCGATTGGGGTGAGTGGCCAGGCGTTCGGTAAGCTGCCTGGCGGTGGCGTGTCCGAGCGGCCTAAGGAGCACGCCTCGAAAGCGTGTGACGGCTAAAACCGTCCGAGGGTTCAAATCCCTCCGCCACCGCCAAGAATGAATAAGAATCGCAGGTAATACTCCTGCGTAACGCCCAGCGCTTGCGGAAGTGGGCGGGGGTTGGGCACAAGATGGGTGAATTTCAGATCGAAAAATCTCATAGCTTCGCGGTGCGCAATCCACTCCTGGAGCCCCGCCGATGACGGATAAACCCAGCGTCTTGTTCGTCTGTGTGCACAACACCGGCCGCTCGCAAATGGCCGCCGGGCTGCTCGCGCACCTCGCAGGAGACCGCATCGAAGTGCGCTCCGCCGGAACCCAACCCGCCTCGGTGATCAGCCGCGCCGCCGTGGCGGCGATGGCTGAAATCGGCATCGATATCACCGCCGCGGCCCCCAAACTCCTCACCCCCGGCGCCGTGCGGGCGGGCGACATCGTGATCACCATGGGCTGCGGCGATATCAGCCCCCACTTACCCGGAGTCATCTACCGCGACTGGGAACTGGCGGACCCGGAAGGCCAGCCCCCCGACATCGTTCGCGCCATCCGCGATGACATCGCTAAGCACGTCCGCGCACTGATTGCCGAACTGCTTCCCACCACAAACACCGCATGATCGCCGCTTGGCGCGGTTCGGAGCGTCTTAAGTGGGCCCGCCGCCGCCCAGGCTGCGGGCCGTCTGAAATTCGCTGTCGCGATAGGGCCGGCCGTCCGGTTGCAGCAGGTCGTGAAACCACACCTTCGGCGGCGCCGCGTAGGGGTGATCCCACGAGTCCCACGGGAAGTACGTCTGGGTCTTCCCGGCGACCAGCCCCCAGTTGAACGCGCCGATGTTCCGGCGCTTCGCGATGGGCAGGATCGACTCGATCGTGCTGCCCTGGGGGCGAGCCATGTACTCCGTGCAGATGATCGGGCGCCCGTGCGGCGCGAGCTCCGCGACGCGCGACTCGAAGCCCGCGGGCTCGGCGTAGGAGTGGAACGTGATGACGTCGGCGTTGCTCAGCTGGATGTCGCTGATCGCGCTGGCGCCCCCATGCTCGCCCTGGTCGGCGCCGCGCCACACGCCGCTCGTCAGCGGTTGACTGGGATCGACCGACCGGGCCCAACGGAACACCTGGGGCAGCAGCTCCGCGACCCGCTCCAGCTTGTCCTTCCGCTCGACCTTGGCGTACACCCGCGCGGGATTGTCCGGCTCGTTCCACAGGTCCCAACCCAAAATCCGGTTGTCGCTGCGGAATTGGGTCAACACGCTCGTCACGTAGTCGTGCAGGACCTGGGTGTAGCCGGGGTCACCGAGGCGTTCCGCGCCGGGGCTCTGCACCCACCCCGAGTTGTGGACGCCGGGCCTCGGCGCGCGCTGCGGGCCGAGCTTGGGGAACGGGTCCCAGCAGGAGTCGAAGAACACGAACAGCGGCCGGATGCCGTGGCTCGCCGCGACGCTGACGAACTGCGCGAGGCGGTTGTGAAAGCCCCTCGCATCCTGCGCCCACAGCTGGTCGTGCAGGAAAACCCGCACGCTGTTGAAACCGTATGCCCGGGCCCAGCTCAGCTCGGTGTTGATGCGCCGAAGGTCGAAGGTGGCGGGCTGGAACATCTCGAGCTGATTGATGGCGTTCGACGTGATGTAGTTGGCGCCGACGAGCCATCCTTGCGCTTGATACCAGCTATTGGCCCGGTCGGGAGACCACCGGGTGATCTCCCCGGAGGAGCGCGGGGCCGGGTCCGCGGAGGCGCGTGGTACGTGAGCCAGGGCCGTGCCCGCCGCCAGCAGCAAGGGAAGCTTCAAGGCCGTACGACGATGCACCAAATGACGATAAATTTCCCGCGGCTCCGGACCCGGCATTTGGCCAGCGCGTCGCGCCGTGTTCTCGGTGCCGCGGAAATTGTTATCTTGTTGTGATCTACGGGCATTCGCGCGCCCGGTCGGGGGTCATGACGGGCCGGCCGCCCCGACAGGACGGATTTCCTTGGTGTGCAAGGCCATTGCGCGCCAAGCGAAAATGGGCTTGCTCAAATGTCAAGGGACGGCGACGTCCACCCGTCCACCACAAGCGGCAACGACACGGATGAATCGCCGCAACTGATCTCGATCGTCCACCGGCCGTCAACCGGCAGCCGGGCCTCGATCTCGAAGAAGGCGAACCCCGGAAATTCCCCGACGGCGGCTTCCGGCGCGTCGAACCATTTGTATTGCGGCGCGTCGAGTGTCGGGGGCTTGAGTTCCACATCGATCCGTCGGTCCGAATCCCCCGTTCCGGACTGCGTCAGCACCACGAGGACAAACCGGGCATGCCGGTCGGGCGCGACCGTATATTTCGACAGCACGCCGCCCTGCACGTTCAGCTTGTTGTCGACGGTCGCGGCCGCTTCCGCCAGGAAGGCCCCGGAAAGTTTCACAGGCAGAACCTACCGCGCAGCGCGGCCGCTCGGGCGTCGAACGCCGGCGGCGGCAAAAAATCGCCGGGCGCGGATGGGCAAACTGACTATAAATTTCGCACCCCGGGGCGCGATACTAAACCGGTGCCCGATCGCAACGTGCTCGGCGGTCCGCTGGAACCGTGCGGTACCGACCCGCTTACAGGTTTCTACCGCGACGGCTGTTGTTCGACCGGACAGGAAGACCTCGGTCGGCACACGATCTGCGCGGTGATGACGGCCGAATTCCTGGAACACCAGCGTTCCATCGGCAACGACTTGCTGACGCCGGTTCCCGAGCACCGGTTTCCCGGCCTGCTGCCCGGTGACCGCTGGTGCGTCACCGCCCTGAACTGGCTCCGGGCCCACAACGACGGATGCGCCGCGCCGGTGGTGTTGGCGTCCACCCACGAGCGCACCCTCGAGGTGGTGCCGCTGGAGGCGCTGCAGGAACACAAGGTCGACGTTCCCGACGACCTGGCCAACCTGTAGAGCTCGCGTGGCTTCTGCGGTCGGCGACGTGGACGACATCGACTTCGATGACCTGACGGCCCCCCGGCTGACCGACGTCCAGCGTCAGATCCTCGAATTCACCGAGGCAAGGCGCGTCGACTTCAGCGTCGACGCGATGCTCGCCGAAGCGGTCCAGCAAGCGCAGGCCGACGACCTAGACGACACCGACGGGTTCAGAGACCGGCTGGCCGCGCACGTCGCGGCCATCGAAGCGGACGAAGGCCTGACCCAGCTCACCCGTTCGTCGCTGCGGCAACGCGTGGTTCGTCTGCTCCGCAACCGGCTGTCGCTGACCGAACTCATCAAGCGGTATCCGGAAATCGAATCGATCTCCATCGAGAAGCCCTTCATCGTGGTCGGGATGCCGCGTTCCGGAACCACGCACCTGGTCAACCTCGTCGCGGCCGACCCGCGCCGGCGCGCGCTGCCCTACTGGGAGAGTCAGGAGCCGATACCCGCGCGCGGCGAAGGCCCCGACATTTCCGGCATCGACCCCCGGTACGCGCGGGCCAAGGCCGAGCACGACGCGCTCATGGCCAGCGCCCCGGTCGTGGCTGCCATGCACGACCGCTTTCCCGAGGCAATCGAGGAGGAGGTCGAACTCCTCGACCTCGACCTGGCCGCCTACGTCCTGGAATGGCATGCGCGCGTGCCGGATTGGCGCGACTACTACCTGGGGCTCGACCAGACCCGGCACTACGCGTATCTGAAGAAGGTCCTGCAGGCGCTGACGTTCCTCCGCGGTCCGCGGACCTGGGTGCTGAAGAGCCCGCAGCACTGCGAGCAGCTCGGCCCCTTGATGGCGACTTTCCCCGACGCGACCGTGGCCTTCACCCACCGCGATCCCGTCGCCGTGGTCCAGTCGGCCATCACGATGATGGCCTACTCCGACCGGCTACGCCGGACCACCATCGACCCGGAATGGCTGCTGGACTACTGGAGCGACCGCGTGCAGCGGCTGCTCGGCGCCTGCGTGCGCGACCGCGACCTCGTTCCGGCCGAACGCAGCATCGACATCGGCTTCCACCACCTCAACGGCAACGAAATGCCGTTGCTGGAGCAGCTTTATCAGCGCGGGGGAGTCGAGCTGACGCCCAACGTGCGCGCCCGCTTGCAGAACTACCTGGAGGGCAACCCGCGCGGCAAACATGGCCGCGTCCGCTACGCGCTGCAACGGCACTTCGGCATTTCGCCCGACGAACTGCGCGGGCGCTTCGAGTTTTATTTCAACCGATTCGACGTCCGGCCCGAATGAAGGAGTCAACAGCGATGTTCGAGCCGATCTATCGCGAGAGGCCCGGCGCCGACGGCCTGCGCCCGGCTGCCGCCGAGAAGGCCGAGCAGATAGCGCCGGGACTGTGGTGCTCGCCGGGGCTGTCGAACGCCTACCTGCTGACCACCGATGAGGGCCGGGTCATCGTCAACACCGGCATGGGCTTCGAGGGGCCGGTACACCGCGCCAACTTCGACGCCGTCGACCCCTCGCCGGTGCGCTACATCATCTTCACGCAGGGCCACGTCGACCACGTCGGCGGCCTGGACAGCGTCCGCGACCCCGACACAACGGTTGTCGCGCAAGCGAACTGGACGGCGTGGCGCGACGACAACGAAAGGCTGATCCCGTACCGCGCCGCCCGCAGCGCGTTCGCCTTCAAGGACACGCTGGCGTCGGGAATCCAGGACATCCAGCGCCGGCTCGGCACGAAGCGGCTGCCCGCCCAGAGTGTCCCCGCCGTCGATCTCGACTTCGAGGACACTCTGACCCTGGAGCTCGGCGGCCGGCGCATGGAGTTGATAGCCGTGCCCGGCGGCGAGACCACCGACTCGCTGGTGGTATGGCTGCCGGACGAGCGGATCTGCCTGTGCGGAAACACCTTTGGCCCGATATTCGGCCACATTCCCAACCTCGTCACCATGCGCGGCGACCGGTACCGCGACGCCCTGACCGCCATCGCGTCGGTCGAGCGGGTCCGCGACCTCGAGCCCGAACTCCTGGTGACGGGTCATTTCGAACCGATCGCGGGATGGGAGCGCATCAACGCCGAATTGACCCGCCTGCGCGACGCCATCCGGTACGTCCACGACCAGACCGTCGCCGGGATGAACGCGGGCAAGGACGTCCAGACCCTGATGCGTGAGATCACTCTGCCGCCGGAATACGAAGTGGGCCAAGGCTATGGGAAGGTCGACTGGGACGTGCGCGCTGTGTGGGAGAACTACTCGGGCTGGTTCCACCACCGATCGACCACCGAACTGTATCCGGTCGGCTTCGACGCCGTCGCCGCCGACGTGGTCGAGCTGGCCGGCGCCGACGCGTTGGTGGACAGGGCGCGAGCACACCTCGACGCGGGGCGACCACTGCACGCCATCCACCTCGCCGAGCTGGTTCCCCGCGACCACCCGGGGGCCCGCGACGTGTTGACCAGTGCGCATGAGACGCTGCTGGCCGACAGCACCAACTTCTGGGAAAGTGCCTGGCTCAGAAACCAACTAGCGAGGAACGCATGACGGCGCGAATCAGCTTCGACTTCACCGGGACGACCGTCTTGGTCACCGGTGGCACCAGTGGGATCGGCCATGCCACCGCAACGCTGTTCCGGGACGCCGGAGCCGACGTCACCATAACGGGAACCAAACCCGCGGCCGAGGACTACGACACCGACCTGTCGGGCATGGCCTATCAACAGTTGCGTATCACCGAACCCGAATCGGTGGACGCGTTGGCGCAGGCGTTCGCGCGCCTCGACGTGCTGGTGAACAATGCCGGCGCGAATTTCCCCGGCGGACTTGACGAGTCGAAACCCGACGGGTTCGACGCCTCGGTCGCGCTCAATCTGATCGGTCCGTACCGGCTCACCGTCGCGTTGTACCCGGCGCTGAAGTCGTCGACCGCGGCCGGGGGCGCCAGCGTCGTCAACGTCGCGTCGATGTCGGCGCTGCGCGCCGTCCCGCTGGTGCCCGGGTACGGCGCCGCGAAGGCCGGCGTCGTCTGCATCACGCGCAACCTCGCGGTCAAGTGGGCGCGCAAGGGAATCCGGGTCAACGCGGTGGCGCCGGGCACGATCGACACCCCGATGACCGCGCCCATGCACGGCGCGGCCGAGCTGGTCGAATCCGAGCTGGCCCACATCCCGTTGCACCGCTTCGGGTCGGTCGGGGAAATCGCGCCGACGGTGGCCTTCCTGTGCACGGAGCAAAGCAGCTACACCAGCGGCGCCCTCTTCGTCGTCGACGGCGCATCGGACTGCGTGTGAAAGCAAGGGGCTCACAATGACATTCGCTTTGCACCCGCAAGACTTTTACCACACCGGCGTCGTCGTGCCCGACCTCGGCGCGGCGATGGCCAGGCTGAGCGCGCTGGCCGGCTACCGGTGGATCAATCCGATGAGCTATACACTGCCTTTTCGCACCGCCTCCGGCGTCCGCGAATTGACGTCTACGATCGTCTACTCCCTGCAAAGTCCCCACGTCGAACTCGTGCAGGAGGTACCCGGCAGCCCGTGGACGGCTGCGCCGGGTAACGCCGTCCATCACCTCGGCTACTTCACCGATGATTTGGCCGAGAGCGCGCGGGCGTTGGAGGCCAACGGCTTCACTCTCGAGATGACTGCCGACACGCCCGGGTCCGAACTTTCGCTGTTCGCCTACTTCACGGACGCTTCCGGCACCCGCATCGAGATCGTCGACCGCGCTCTTTTCCCCGACTTCCCCGCCTTCCTGCAGTCGATGGCGGGGCAGGGGGAGGCATGACGTGCTGCTGAGCGTGCTGCGCTTCAATTTCGCGTCGCCGCAAGGTGATCCGCGCACCCAGAGCGCGATGCTCCGCGCCGCGCTCGAGCTGGCGCAGTGGGGCGAGTCGCGCGGCATTAGCTCGATCAGTGTCGACGAGCACCACGCGACCGGGCACGGGTGGAGCTGCAACCCGATCATGGCCGCGTCGATGTTCCTGGCCCGAACCACGACGCTGATCGCCAGCGTCGACTGCGCGCTGGGACCGTTGTGGAATCCGGTCCGGCTCGCCGAAGACATCGCGCTCGTCGACAACATGAGCCGCGGCCGGCTGCTGACCACGGTGGGCCTGGGCTATCGCACGGTCGAATACGATTCGCTCGGAATCGATTTCGGCCGCCGCGGCGAGCTGATGGACGGCCTGGTCGGGCGGATACTGTCCGTGTGGTCCGGCGCCGGCGCGGACGCGGGAGTCTGCACCGGCACCTGGACCCGGCCGCACCCACCGTTGTTCGTCGGCGGCGGTTCGCGCGCGACGGCGCGGCGCGCCGCACGATTTCGGCTCCCGCTCAGCCTCGCCGACCACCTGCCCGACGTCGCCGCCTACTACCGCGAGCTTTGTGCCGAGGTCGGTCTCAAGCCGCTCGTCGTCATGCCCGCCGCGATCAACCGCGGGATGATCTTCCTGCACGAGGACCCCGATCGCGCCTGGGCGGAGCTCGGCAATCACATCCTCTGGGAGGCAGTCACTTACGGCGGCTGGTCGCACGAGCAGCGTTCGCTCATGCACCTGCCCGGCGTGCGGACGCTCGACGAGGTCAGGGCGTCGGGACGATACCGGTTCCTCACGCCCGACGAGCTGATCGCCGAGGTGCGTGACGCCGAGGACTTCGGGCCGCTCGTCATGCACCCGCTGGTGGGCGGCATGCCCGCCGACGAGGCGTGGAAGTCGGTCCAGCTGCTCACCGACAAGGTCCTGCCCGCACTCACCTGATTGCGCACCTCTATAACGGGTATGGCCCTTGCGTCGGAACTGAGATCACAAGGATGGGGGAACGCGTGAAATCTGCAGTCAGCAGGGGAGTCGCACTCTTCGGTGGTGCCGTGATGGTCGTCTTCGGGGTCGCCCTGGGCAGCACCGTCAACGCATCCGCGACCAACGTGCCCGCGGCGCCGCCGACTTCGTCCAGCCCCGCTCCGCCGCCCGCGCCGCCGTCGGTGCCCTCGTACGGCGGCGGCTCCGGCAGCGTGCCCCCCGCCGGGGGAGGCGCGGGCGGCGCGGTCGCCGGATCGGGCGGCGGCGCTGGAGGTGGCGCCGGGGGCGGTGGCGGCTAGGCCGCTCTCACGAAGCGAGCCCGGTCAGGTCGGGCCGTCCGCCGAGGCGCTGCACCGTCGAACTGGCGGCCGCCGCCGCGCGCCGGCCCGCCTGGCGCGGCCCGGCACCGTCGCGCAGGGCGGCGATGAGCCCGGCCACGAAGGCGTCCCCGGCGCCGGTGGGGTCGACGACCTTCACGTCGGCGAACTCGAACAGCTCGCGGTCGGCCTGCCATGCCAGTAGGTCGCCGACGTCCGGGACGGCGAGCGCCACCAGCCCGGGGCCGCGCGTCAACAAGTCGTCGGCCAACGCCGCCGCTTGCTCCACGGTGGTGACCTCCGTGCCGGCGATCAGGGCGGCTTCGGTCGAATCGGCACGCAGCACGTCGACCATGGCGAGGAGGTCGTCGCGGATATCGGGTTCCGGCACGCCGTCCGCGACCACCCGCAGTCCTCGCCGCCGCGCCCGCCGCGCGGCCGCCAGCGCAGTGTCGGGCGGCTGCTGCAGCTGAATGGAGACGGTGTCGGCGTCCTCCCATAAGGAGGCGCTCCGGTCGAGGTCGGCCACGCGGACCAGGGAGCTTTCCGGCACGTCCTCCAGCAGGATGCGTTCGGCCGGCCGGCCGACGATGTCGATCAGCAACGCCGTGGTGCCGCGCTGCACGACACCGTCGACGTCAATGCCGTCACCCCGCGCCTGTCGCAACACCGAGGCGCCCGCCGGATCTTCGCCCACCACGCCGATGAGCGCGACCGGCGCGCCGAGCTGAGCCAGACCGACCGCCTGATTGGCGCCCTTGCCGCCAAGTAGTTCGTCGCGGTGCAGGACGGTGGTGGCCTCGCTCGCCGACGGCGGCCCGTCGGTGCGCAACACCAGATCGCGTCCGATTCGGCCCATCACCACAACGCTCATAGGAAGACTGTGCCCATTCAGCTCGCCGCGAATCGCCGGGCGGCGAGGTGTCACCGTGTGGTTCGATCAGCACAAGACGAGGTCAGGAGAAAAGTGACTCGACGATTCGGCCGGATCTTTGTGATCCCGTTCATCTGGGCGTTGGCGATGCTGCTCGCGCCGTCGGCGTGGGCCGACGCCTATACCGACCAGGTCGTGGGCAGGTTCAATGCGCAGACGCATGTGGTTGCCGACCCGGCGGGCAGGCCGCCCCTGCAGAACCCGGACAGGGTGAACGACCAGATCCTGACCACTCGATGGGCGTGGAGCTCGACACCCCGGCTCTGGGTTGCCGCGGTGGCCCCCGACCAGACCGGCGTGACGACGGCGGATGCCATCCACAACGTCATCCTGGGCCGCGATCCCGGGTTCAGCGGCGTCATCCTGGTAATCGACGCCAGGGGCTACCACGTGCGGGCCTACAACGTGCCGCGGGAGGTCGCGGACAGCGTGAATTCGCTCCTAGACCAGTCGGCAAGGGCCCACCGCAACGATCCCTACGGCGCGACCAGTGACTTCGTCAGCAAGCTGGCCGGTGTGAGCGTCGCTTCGGGCGGGCCGGTGACGACCTCCCCGGTCGGCACCGCGAAGCACACCAGCTGGACCTGGCTGTGGGTGCTGCTGATCTTCGTCGGCGTGGTGCTGGCGATCTGGTTCGCGGTGGGCCGAAACCGCAAGCGCCACAAGGACGCCGAGGCGCGCGAGTGGATCAAGGAACAGCTGATCGCCGCCGAATCCGAGGCCGCCGACCTCGATAGCGCGGTCATCGCCAATGCCGACATAGACGTCAGCGCCGAGTCGTTGAAGGCGAACGCCAGCCTGTCCGACGCCCGCAAGGCGTACCAGGCGGGTGATTACACCGCGGCGCGGGCGCACCTGCGGGCCGTGCAGTCCACCGTCGACAAGGCCAATCGCAAGCTGAACCCGGCGGCGATCCCCAATGTGAACGCCGTGACCTCGGTGCCGCCTGGGGAGCGCAAGCAGGCCACGGTGCAGGCGAGGAACCCGGACACCGGGCAGGTCATGACGATCAACAACAACAACTACAGCACCACCCCGCAGCCGGGCTACGCGAACTACTACCCGGGCGGCTACCACAACGGAATGTTCTTCTACCCCGGCTACTACCCGTACCCGTTCTGGGGTCCGGGCTGGGGTTGGGCCATCGCCGACGTGCTGCTCATCGATGCCCTGTTGGACGACCACTGGGGCGGCAGCTACGACCGCGGCTTCGAGGACGGGCGGGATTCGGCGCTGGCCAATTCGGGCTACGACGGTTACCAGGGCGGCGGCTACGACAGCGGTTACGACAGCCAGCAGGGCGACGTCGGCTTCGACGGGAATTACCAGTACTCGGGCGGCGGCGACACCGGCTTCGGCGGCGACTCGTACTCGGGCGGCGGCGACGTAGGTTTCGGCGGATTCGATTCGGGCGGCGGCGGATTCGATTCGGGCGGCTGGGACTCCGGCGGGGGCTTCGACTCTGGCGGGGGCTTTGACTCCGGCGGCGGTAACGACAGCTTCTGACCTCAGAAGGCGGAGATCCCGTCGCGATGCGGGTGCAGCGCTCCGACCGGGGAAGTCAGCGGAAGGTGCAGCGCGTCAACGATTCCGGGCTCGGCCGCGCAGACCCACGGGATGGCGTTGACCGCGCGCATGCCGGTGGCCAGCAGCCCGTGGTCGTTGTGGCTGTCGCCGGGCCGATGTCCCACCTCGAACTCGGCGTCGAAACTCGGTTCGCCGTCGATGATGACGCGCCAGATGCCATCGGTTCCGCCGGTGCGGCCCTTCGGCCAGTCCGGGGCCAGGTCGTCGGCGATGCGGTCGACGTGCTCGATGGTGATGACGTCGACGCCGTCGATGACGCCGATGCAACGGGCCCGGGTGGCACCGACCGTTCCCGCCTCGACAAGCCCGAAGGCGGTGGGGATTTCGCGCGGCGTGGGCAAGAACTCGCACGTCTCGCGGATGTCGTCGAGTTCCACGCCCAGCGCTTCGGCGACCATGGTGACGGCGGCGCCCCAGCCCCAGCGCAGCACGCCGGGCATCATCAACCCGCCTTGGTAATCGAGGGGCTGGCCGAAGCCGAACAGCTCGCGCATGTCGTATTCGGCCGGGTACTCGGAATAGTTGGTGATCTCGATGCCGCGCACCGAATACACCTTGTGTGACATCGACATCAGCGCGATGGGGAACAGGTCGGCGCCGAATCCCGGCTCGATGCCGCTCGAGAACAGCGAGCTGCCACCGGCTTCGGCCGCACCGCGGATCGCATCGGTCACCTTGGCGGGCATCGACCCGCGCGGGTAGACCAGTCCCGGTATCGCGGTGGTGACGACATTCTTTCCGGCGGAAAGGATTCGGCACAGGTCGCCGATCGCTTCCTTCATTCTTGGCGGCGCCGGCGCTGCGTAGACGACGCAGTCCGCGTTGCCGCCCAGGATCTCCGATTCGTCCTGGGTGGCGGCGACGCCGAGCGGGTCGATGCCCGCGAGTTCGCCGGCGTCCTTGCCGTTCTTGCTGTCCGAGTGCACCCATACCCCGACGAGGTTGAGGTTCGGCCGGTCGGCGATGGTTCGGATCGCGTACTTGCCCACTCCGCCGGTGGCCCAGACCGCGACCTTGTACGTGTCGTTCACGATTTCGGCTTCCTTCTCCAATGCGGGCTCTTGATGGCCTCGACGGCGTCGGTGACGTAGCAGTCGAGCAGACGGGGTTTCTTGCCGGACTGGCGCACCCACCGCTGGAACGCGAAATCGCCTGCGGCGAAGCCGAGCTGGACCAGCAAGCCGGGCCGGATGTCGGTGTCGGGGTTGGTTCCCATCCGCTCGCCGATCAGCTTCGTCGCGCGCTCCTTGTCCGCGGGTGTGTGCAGCGTGACCTTGTCGAGCAGGCCGGGCGCCACCAGCAGCGCCTCGCGCCACTCCTCGCAGTCGGCCGGGTCGAACGATCGGGTGCGGACGACGATCGCGTTGACCAGCGCGACGTCGGGTGATTCGGTGGCCGGCCGCTCCTCGAGCAGGCTGACGATCGCGGCGCCACCGTGGCGCAGCGGCGCGAGCAGCAGTTCCTCCTTGGTCGGCACGTGCCGGAAGAAGGTGCGCGGTGAAACGCCTGCGGCCGAGGCGATTTCCTCCGTCGTCACGGCGTCGTAGCCGCGCTCGATGAACAGCCGGAACGCCGCGCGACGGATGTCGGCACGGATCTGGGCGCGCTGTCGTTCCCGCAACGACTGGCTCAACGGAAGCAGCCAATCCCGCCGTCGACCTGGATCGTCTGGCCGGTGATGAACGTCGCGTCGGTGCCGAGCAGGAACGCCACCAGCGCACCCACGTCGGTGCGGACATCGCCGATGCGCTTCATCGGCACCCGCTTTACGGCTTTGGCATAGTCGTTGGGCGCGAACTGCTTCCACGCCTTGACGCCGTCCGACTCGGCGAACGGGCAGATGACGTTGACGCGGATGTTGTCGCGTCCCCACTCCAGGGCGGCGACCTTGGAGAGCCCGCGGATGCCTTCCTTGGCGGCGGCGTAACCGCCCCACTTGGGTTCGCCGCCGGTGCCGGTGCCGGAGCCGAGGTTGACGATCGACCCGCCGCCGGCCTCGACCATCAGCGGGTACACGGCCTGCATCAGCAGGAAGGTGGCGCGGGGTCCGACGTCGTACCCGAGCGCCAGGTCCTCGGTGGTGATGTCGACGAATCGCTTGGGTTCGTTGGTGGCGATGGCGTTGTTCACCAGGCCGTGCACGGTGCCGAACGCGTCGACCGCGGCCGCCGCGATCCGCGGAGCGTTGGCCGGGTCGCGCAGGTCGGCGACCAGTTGTTCGGCCCGCCCGATCTGCTTGAGTTCGGTGGTGGTCGCGTTCAGGGCCTCGTCCTGGATGTCGACGAGCAGCACCGACGCGCCGCGTTCCAGCAGCGCCGCGGCGATGCCCTTGCCGACGCCCTGCGCGGCGCCGGTGACGATCGCGGCGTGGCCGCGCATCGAATCGGGGTGGGAGTAGCTCATCGTTCCGGTCCCAGCTGGAGCGGCACGCCGCGGTGCATCTCGTAGGTGCTGCGGGCGCCGTCGGGCAGTTCGATGAACTCGACCGGTGTCCCGTCGGGATCCTTGACGAAAAACATTCGCACCCCGCCTATTTCGAACGGATCTTGGTCGGGCGCGTAGCCGGCGGCGGCGATGCGGCGGTGGGCGTCATCGAGATCGGGGACCCGCAGCGACACGTTGTGGATGCCGGTGATGCCGCGCCGCGGCTTCTCGGTGCCGGGTTTGGCGCCGAGCGAGAGCAGCTCGACCATCAGCCCGCCCAGCAGGCCGCCCACCACTCGACCCTCCTGCTTTCGTTTGGCGTGCAGTGCCGCGTCGAAGGGCTCGCCCGAGATCAGCGTTTCGAAGACGACGTCCATGCCGAGCGTGTCGCGGTAGAACGCCAGCGCGCGGTCCATGTCCGTCACCCCGACGACGAGGTGACAGAACGACACGTCGGCGAGCGCGGTCACGGCTTTTCCGCGAGATCGGGTGCGGGGCGCCCGGCGAAGAGCGGCAGGTCGAGGTAGGTCTTGATGCCCGGCTCGGCGGCGCAGACGTCGGTTATCGCGTTGACGCAGTGGTTGGCGGTGGCCACGACGCCTGGATTCTTCACCAGCCCTTCGGCGATCGTCTCCGGTTGCAGCCCCTTGAAGGTGAGGCTGACGCTGGGGTCGCCGGTGATCTCGACCTCGAAGCGTTCGCCGCGGCCGCCGAAATTCCAGGCCGGGTCCAGGTTTTCCTCACCCATCAGCCAGTTGACCGCGGCGGTGATGACTGGCTCGCCGTCGACGAGGGCCTGCCAGCGGAACCGGCGTGCGGCCACCTTTCCCGTGGTGATCGGGAACGGGGCGTAGTCGATGTCGGAGGTCGCCACCGCGACGTCCTGGATGGTCCTGATGTTCGGCTCGATGCGAAATCCCATGTGATCGGCCACCATTCGCACCGACTGCTTGAAACCTGCCTCGAGCAGGCTGGCCATGGGTCCCTGCATCGCTTCCTCGGGGGTGCCGCCGAATCCCATGATGTGGCGCACGACGTCCGGGGCGTTGTAGGTGCGGATATCCGAGAACTCCTCGGCGCGCACGTGGGTGACCGCCGAGGAGAGCGAGGACAACATCAGCGGAAATCGCTCGGTGATGCCGCCGGGGTGGATTCCCGAGCCGTGCAGTGTCACACCATTTTCGAGCGCGGCGTCGGCGATGGCCTGGTGGCGCGGGTTGCTCAGATCGGGGTACACCCAGCCGACGGGGGTGACCACGTTCTTGCCGGACCGCAGGATCGCCAGCACCTCGTCGTCGTTGGGGACAAGCGGGCTGTACACGACGCAATCCGCGTCGAGGGCCAGCACGTCGTCGACGCTGGTGGTCGCCGTGACACCCAGGGGCGGGGCGCCGATGATCTCGCCCACGTCCACGCCGTCCTTATTGGCGCTGTGCACCCAGCACCCGACGAGTTCGAGCTGCGGATGATTCAGCACGCATGCGATGGCGGCCTTGCCGACGCCCCCGGTCGCCCATTGGATGACCCGAATGCTCACCTGTGACCTCCCGAGTGCTTTACACGCCAACGGCTGGAATGGCACAGTATGACCCGCTGACAGTCACTGTCAATGACGCATGGGGAAGGCTGGCGATGGGCGCACTCGACGGCAAGATCGCGATCGTCACCGGCACCAGCCGCGGCGTCGGCGTCGGCATCGCACACGAGTTGCTGCGCGCCGGTGCCACCGTCGTCGGCTGCTCCCGGTCGCCCCTCGACACCATCCCTGGCATCGACGCCGACTGGGCGAGCCGTGCATCCCAAAAGATTTGCGACCAAGGCGATTACCGCTCGATCGACTCGTTCATCGCCGACGTCGTGGCCACCCATGGGCGCGTCGACATCCTGGTGAACAACGCCGGCGGCACGGTGCCGGCGCCGCACGCCGAAAGCATTCCCCCGCTCGTCTCGCGCATCCAGGGCGCACCGGACAGCGACGACGACTACGAGCGCACGGCGTTGTTTCATTCGTTCGCGGTGCAGATGAACCTCATCAGCCCGCTCTGGTTCGCGATCCGTGCGTACCGGCAGATGCGCACCCAGGACGGCGTGGGCTGCATTATCAACATCTCCAGCGGCGCGGGACACCCGGCCGGATCGCCGACCCTGGTCTCCTACGGGGCGGCCAAGAGCGGGCTGAACCATCTCACCCGTTCGCTGGCCGAGGAGTGGGGGCCGAAGGTTCGGGTCAACTGCGTCGCCCTGGGCCCGACCATGACCGAGAACTTCCGGTCGTTCGTTTTGCCCAAGGACGACCCGACCGGCGAAAAGTACTTCGCCGCAGTGCCGTTGCGCCGCGCGGGGGAGCCCGCGGAGGTGGGCCGCGTCTGCGTGTTCCTGGCCGGCGGGGACGCGGACTTCGTCAACGGCACCACCGTTGAGTGCGACGGCGGCATGCTTCCGGGTGTGCTCTATGACGCGGGCCTGAAGACCATCACCGATCTGCTGTAGCAATCGCCCACCTCTACCGACATCGGTCTGCTACTTTCCGGACACGCCAACGGTTCGGTGAACCCGGGGAGGCATCGTGCATCGGACAGTCGCTGTCGCAATGGGGGCCGCACTGGGGTTCGTCGTGGTCGGGTGCGTGGGGACGCCCCGGGCCGCCGCCGACAACCCGGTCTGCAGCGAGACGTGGTGTTCGTTCCTGTCCCCGTCACGCAACATCGGCTGCGAAATCGACTATCAACGCGGAACCGGAATACCCGACGAAGCGTATTGCCAGACGACGACTCCGCCGCAGTCCGTGCACATGTCCACCGATGGGACGTCCAAGACATGCACGGGAGAATTCTGTCTCGGCAACGCCGGGCAGGGCACGCCCACCCTGCCCTACGGCCAAACCGCTTCGCTCGGCCCGTTCAGCTGTCGGTCGGAAGCCAGCGGCATCACCTGCACGGTGACGTCAGGTCGCGGCTTTTCCATCTCGAACGCGGGGATCACGCCCGTCGGGTGACTGCCGGGTAACGCTGTCTCCAACTGTCAAAAAGCTGTCCTCTGCTGTCAATACTCGGGTCCCTGCGCTGCCGCAAGGTGGATGCAGCGGTAAGCCACCGCACCCGACAGCAAGGAACGGTCATGAACACCAGCAGCATCGAACACGTCGACGTGTTGATCATCGGCGCCGGCATCTCGGGCATCGGCGCCGCCTACTACCTGCGGACGATGCAGCCCGGCAAGACGTTCGCGATCCTGGAGGCGCGCGACGAGATCGGCGGGACGTGGGACCTGTTCCGGTACCCCGGAATTCGCTCCGACTCCGACCTGCACACGTTCAGCTACGAGTTCAAGGCGTGGGAGGACGAGAAGGCGATCGCCAGCGCCGACGCGATCATGGCTTACCTCCGCGAGACCGTCGCCGAAAACGGGATCGGCAAGTCAATCCGCTTCCGTCACAAGGTGATCAGCGCGGCCTGGTCTACCGAGGACGCGCGCTGGCTGGTCGAAATCGAGCGCGCGGGCGAACGGATCATCATGAGCTGCGGATGGTTCTTCTGCGCGAGCGGCTACTACCGCTACGACGAGGGGTTCACCCCGGAGTTCCCGGGGCGGGAGCGGTTCGCTGGACAAATCGTCCACCCGCAGCACTGGCCCGAGGGCCTGGACTACAGCGGCAAGCGGGTGGTGATCATCGGCAGCGGCGCGACGGCGGTCACGCTGGTTCCCGCCATGGCCGAGACCGCCGGGCACGTGACCATGCTGCAGCGCTCGCCGACCTACATCCTGCCGGTGCCGTCGGAGGACCGCATCGCCAACACGTTGCCCAAGCTCGTCGGCCGCGACCGCGCCTACGCAATCACCCGACGCAAGAACATCGCGAAGCAGCGGATCGTCTGGCGGTTCTGCCAGCAGTACCCGGGCGCCGCCCGCCGATTGATCCGCCACCTCAACGCCAAGCAATTGCCGGCCGGATACCCCGTCGACGAGCACTTCCGGCCGTCCTACAACCCGTGGGACCAGCGGCTGTGCGCCGTGCCCGACTCCGACATGTTCAAGGCCATCCGCGACGGCCGCGCCTCGGTGGTCACCGACCAGATCGAGACCTTCACCGAGCGCGGAATCCGGTTGCGCTCCGGGCGTGAACTCGAAGCCGACATCATCGTCACCGCCACCGGACTGAACCTGCTGGCCTTCGGCGGGATCAGCCTCTCGGTGGACGGCGTGCCCGTCGACCTGCCGGAGAAGGTGGCGTTCAAGGGGTTCCTGCTCAACGACGTCCCGAACTTCTCCTACATGTTCGGCTACACCAACTCGTCGTGGACGCTGAAGGTCGGGCTGGTGTGCGAGCACTTCTGCCGGCTGCTGGCCCACATGGACGCGCACGGTCACCGCATCTGCTACCCGCGGCTGCCCGGGTCCATGCCGACCAAGCCGCTCCTCGAAGTCACCGCCGGCTACGTCAAGCGCTCCGTCGACCAGTTTCCGCGCCAGGGCGCCGAGGGGCCGTGGCGGACCTCGATGGACTACCGCGGCGACTACAAGACGCTGCGCGAAGGTCCGGTCGAGGACGAAAACCTTTGCTTCACGGCCAACGCGCTCGAGCCCGCGCTCGCCGGATAACCGTCCCTTCGCAAACCGAGGAGCACACCGTGGAACTCATGACGCCGCTCGACGCGCTGTTCTTGTCGGCCGAGACGCGGGAGCACCCCCTGCACGTCGGCGCGCTGCAGCTGTTCACCCCGCCCACCGATGCGGGACCCACCTTTGTCCGCCACGTCCATGAGGCGATGCTGGAATGCGACGACGTGGCGCCGATATTCCGCAAGCGCCCCAGTTCATTTCGCGGCGCGCTCACGAACATCGGGTGGTCGTCGGGCGACGACGTCGACCTCGGCTACCACGTGCGGCGTTCCGCCTTGCCGGCGCCCGGCCGGGTCCGCGAACTATTGGAGCTGACCTCACGGCTGCACGGCAACTTGCTGGATCGCCACCGCCCCCTGTGGGAAATGCATGTCATCGAGGGACTGAACGACGGGCGCTTCGCCGTCTACACCAAGATGCACCACGCGCTGGTCGATGGGATATCGGCACTCGCGCTGCTGCAGGGGTCGCTGACCACCGACCCCGACGACACAAATTTCAGAACGCCATGGTCACCGCCGGAGACCGCGGCCGCCCCAGGTGTGCACCGTGGTACCTGGTTGCGCAGTATCACCAGCAAGCTGGGATCCGTTGCGGGAGCGGCGCCCTCGACGCTTCGGCTCGCGCGCGCCGCCCTGCTCGAACAGCAATTGACACTGCCGCTCCGGGCGCCGCGCACCATGTTGAACGTTCCGATCGGGGGAGCCCGTCGGTGCGCTGCACAGTCGTGGCCCCTGGACCGCATCAAGGCGATCAAGAACGCCGCCGGGGTGAGCGTCAACGATGTGGTCCTGGCCATGTGCTCGGGCGCGTTGCGCGCCTATCTCATCGATTACGACGGACTCCCCGACGCGCCGCTCGTCGCAATGGTCCCGGTGAGCCTGCGCAACGACAGCGACTCGGTCGGCGGCAACATGGTCGGGGCCGTGCTGTGCAACCTCGCCACCCACCTCGATGATCCGGCACAGCGCCTGCAGGCCATCCACTCGTCGATGCGAGCGAACAAGAAGGTGATGTCGCAGCTGCCCCGCGCGCAGGCGATGGCGTTGTCGATGTTGCTACTGAGCCCGGCCGTCGTCAATAGCCTGCCCGGTTTCGCCAAGGCGGCTCCGCCGCCGTTCAACGTCTGCATCTCGAATGTGCCCGGCGCGCGGGAGCCCTTGTACTGCAACGGTGCCCGGCTGGACGGGAATTACCCGATGTCGATTGCGCTCAACGGGCAAGCGCTCAACATCACGTTGACCAGCAGTGGCGACAGCATCGACTTCGGGTTGGTGGGATGCCGCCGCAGTGTGCCGCACCTGCAGCGGGTGCTCGGGCATCTGGAAACAGCGCTCAAGGATCTGGAGCGTTGCGCAGGTCTGTGAAAAGCGACGTCAAGCCCGCGCCATCGCCGGCGGGCGGATTCGGCTCCGGTAAGCGGCCGGCCCGGTCCCGAACCAGCGTTTGCACGAGCGGGTCAGCACGCTCTGCTCCGCGTAGCCGAGCTCACGGGCCAAATGCGTGAGGCTGATGCCGGTGTTACGCAGGTATCGGTCGGTGATGTCCTTACGGACCTGATCGACGAGCGCCGCGAACGTGGTGCCCTCCTCGGCGAGCCTGCGTTGCAGCGTTTTTGGGTGCAGGTTGAACTGGTCGGCAACCAACTCGAGGGTGGCAGCTCCGGTAGGCAACAGCTGGCGAACGATGATTCGCACCGATTCCACAATCCCGGCGTCCCGAGGGGTGATGCCGTTCAGATATTCGACGACGGCCTTATGGGCGACGTCATCGCGGTGCAAGGGCCGGTGCAAGTCGGCCGTCCGCACCGTGAAACCACCTGCCCGCGCGGCAAACTCGGGCGTGCATCCGAAGTACCGGAGGTAGTCGGCTTTGGGCGTGAGCGGGTCGTGCGGCAGATGCACCTTCAGTGGTATGTACTCGGCACCCATGAGTAGCCGGAATACCCGTAGTGAGACACCCAGCGACAGCTCCGTGGTCTGCGGGTGCGGCGGGGGGTTGTCCAAGAGAAATTCGAGCGTCACGAACGACAGTTGTCCGTCGCCGAGCGGCGCGACGCGGAGGGCGATGACCGGGCTGTAGGCCGCCATGTAGGTACCGAAGATTCCCAGGGCGTCCGCCACTGTGGCGGCGGTGCGGGCGGCCACGCCGACCGGCCCGAGAATCTCGATGCCCTGCCGCTCTGCCAGGCGTCGCCCGAAGTCCGGCGTGTTCGTGGCCTGGGCGGCCGACTCGATCGCAGTTATCGCCGCAAGGTAGGAAATGAACGCGTCGTAGTTGCCGGCATCCTGGATCCGGACACCCGCCTTGCGAAGCAGGGCCGCCGGGTCACCACCCAGTTCGGCGACCAGGCCCGCGTAGTTCGAGAGCGCGGTCCCGCGTACCACGGACATATCGACGACCCTCAGCGGATGGCGCCGCCCTGTCAAGGGCCAAAGGTCGTCGCGCGGTGTGTCGTCAACTGTCAAAAGCTTGTCTTGAAATGTCAAGACCGGGGCCGGGCTGTAGGCGCATCGTGAAAACGAGCAAGAAAGCCGAACCCCATCAGGAGAACGCATGTCGAATCAACGCGTCGCCATCACCGGCGGGGCCCGCGGCATCGGCCGGGCCACCGCCGAGGCCTGCTTGCGCGCGGGCATGTCCGTGGTCGTCGGAGACGTCGATGAGGCCCTGGTCGCACAGGCCGCCGCCGAGCTGGGTGAGGGGGCTATCGGGCTGCCGCTCGACGTCCGCGACGCGAACGGTTTCGAAGCGTTCCTCGTCGAGGCCGAAGAATGCCTTGGACCCCTCGATGCACTGGTCAACAACGCCGGCGTCGCCCCGGTCGGTCTGTTCATCGACGAAGATCCCCGCGACACCCAACGGATGATGGACATCAACCTCGGCGGCGTGCTCACCGGAACCCGTTTGGCACTACGCCGATTCGTCCCCCGCGGCCACGGCCACATCGTGAACGTGGCGTCATCGGCCGGGCAGATCGCGCCCGCCGGCGGGGCGACCTACGCGGGCACCAAGCACGCCGTCGTCGGCTTCACCCGAGCCGTTCGGGCCGAGGCGCGCGGCACGGGGGTCCGCACCACCATCGTGATGCCCGGGCTGATCCGCACGGAAATGATCAGCGGATTCAGAAAAGCAAGGGGCACAAGGATTATCGGCCCCGAAGTGGTCGCCGACGCGATCGTAGATGCCATCCACAGCGGTCGCGAAGAGGTGTTCGTTCCGCGTGAACTCGGGCCGGTTGCCCGGCTGATCGCGGGAAGCCCGCCCGCAATCGCTGATCGAATCAAGCGGGCGCTGAAGGCGGACGTCATCATGGTCCATGCCAACGCGGACGCCCGCGAATCGTACCGACAGCGGATGGACTCTGAGATCCAGGAGGTGCGAATATGACCGGAGTGCAGACCCGAAAGGTTGTGGTCAACGGCGTGCGCTCGCCGGTGCTGATCGATGGCGCCGGCCGCGCCGACGAGGCCGTCGTGTTCGTGCACGGCAACCCCGATGCGGGCAGCGACTGGGAGCCACTGATGACGCGTGTGGCCGAATTCGCCACGGTCGTCGCACCGGACATGCCCGGGTTTGGCGCGGCGGACGCAAGAGCAGACCAGGACTACACCTTGGCCGCCTACGGCGCGCACCTGGGCGGAATTATCGACCAGCTCGGCGTCGCCAGGGTGCACCTGGTCGCGCACGATTTCGGCGGACCGATCGGGCTGACATGGGCCGCCGCCAATCCCGAGAAGGTCGCCAGCGTGACGCTGATCAACACCGGAGTGCTGCTCGACTACGGGTGGCACCGGCTGGCGCGAGTCTGGCGCACTCGGGTAGCCGGGGAACTGTTCATGCGAACGACCACCCGCGGCCTGGCGCGCTTCGTGATCGGGCACGACAACCCAGGACTGCCCGGGGAATGGGTGAATCGGATCGCCGAGCACCTGCTCCCGGCCGGGACGAAGCGCGCCGTGCTGCGCCTCTACCGCTCCACCCGCCAGGAAGACATGGACAGGCTCGTCAAGCCGCTACGCGACCTCGATCCAGACACCTTGGTGGTGTTTGGTGCCGCGGACGTCTATATCCCGGTCGCGCAGGCAGAACGCCAGCTCCGAGTATTCCCGCGTGCGCGCGTCGAAATCTTGCCCGGTGTCGGTCACTGGGCGTGGCTCGAGCAACCCGACCGGGTTGCCGGCCTAGTTGTGCCATTCTTGCGTGAGCGGGTCGGCGCGACTGTCCACAAGTTCCAGTAAGACAAGGAGATTCGCATGAGCACGGCGATCGAAACCACCCCTGAACAGTTCGCGGCGCTGACCTCGCGACCGACGGACCAGCCGGTGCTGATGGTCAACCTGTTGAAGTTCAACCAGGCCGGCGGCCTGGAGTCCTACCAGCGGTACGGGCGGGAGGTCGCGCCGCACCTCGAACGCGTCGGCGCCACCGTCCGCTACGCGGGCACGGCACCGGCCGTCATCATCGGCGACGGCGAACGACCTTGGTGGGATGCGATTCTCATCGTCGAATACCCGACGCCGCAGGCGTTCATCGACATGGTGACCACGCCCGAGTACGCCAAGGTGCACGAGCACCGCGCGGCGGCGCTTGAGCGCGGCGACCTCATCGCCACCTCGGAGTGGGCGGTCGCCTAACCCAGGACGGGGATGCGGCGCTCGCGTCCTAAGCGATCGAGCGCGGCCTGCATGACCGAGCGGACGTAGGCGTCGACCTCGTCGACGTCGGGGTCCTCGCCGAACCGCTCGACAATGTCGATGGGCTCCAGCACCTGATAGACGATCTTGGCGGGCAACGGCATGTTGGCCGGGAAGAACAGCGACATCCCGAAGGGGAAGCCGATCGTGATCGGGAGGATCTCGATCCGAAACCGCTTGAGCCCCAGGCTCTTCGCCAGCCAATTGCCGCGCGTGAGGAAAAGCTGGGTCTCCTGCCCGCCGATCGACACCGCCGGAACGATCGGCACGCCGGCTTCCAGGGCGGTCCGCACGTATCCGGTGCGGCCGTCGAAGTCGATGACGTTCTGCCTCAGCGTCGGGCGGAACGCGTCGTAGTCGCCACCCGGGAAGGCCAGCACCACCGCGCCCGAACGCAACGCTTCGCCGGCGTTTTCCCGGCTGGCGTGGATGACGCCGAGCCGTCCCAGCGCCGCGCGAAACGGTGTGAAGAACACGCCGTAGTGGGCCACGGTGTACAGCGGGCGGTCGTAGCCGAACCTGCCGTACAGCGCCGGCGCCAGCACGTTCCAATCGGGCGTCAGCACGCCGCCGGAATGGTTGGACACCAGCAGGGCGCCGCCCGCCGCGGGGAAGTTTTCCAGGCCCCGGACTTCGGGGCGGAACCAGCGTTTGATGACCGGATTCACCGCGTTGATCAGCAGCTCGGTGAAAGTCGGGTCCCACTTCGCGATTTCGGGATGTGTCATTTCGTCACCCGCCGACTCGTCGCTGTGCCGTATTCGAGTGCCGTCATCGTCTCGCAGGGGCGGCCGCCTCGACAGAGCCGCAATCCCCGCACAGCGGGGACCAAAGACCTTGCCGCGCCATGGGGGCCAGCCGATGACCAATGGCGGCCACGGTGGGCCCAAAGACCCGTTCGAACACCTCCGGTCATCGATAACGTGGCCGGCGAGGTGCAGCGATGACGGTATTGATGACGGGGTTTCCGGGGTTTCTCGGCAGCGCGCTGCTGCCGAGCATCCTCAAACGCGTTGACGGTTCGGCGATCTGCTTGGTGCAAGCCAAATTCGCCGCTGTCGCGGAACGACGGGTGGCCGAGCTCGGCACCGCCGACCCGTTCCTGGAGGGCCGGATCCAGGTGGTCGAGGGCGACATCACCCGACCGGGGCTGGGACTTGCGCCGGGCGACCTCACCGGCGTCACCGAGGCGTGGCACTTGGCCGCCGCATACGACCTGACGGTGGCACGTGACGTAGCTCTTCGGGTCAACGTCGACGGCACGCGCAACGTCCTGGACGCCCTCGAGCGCTGCCCCATGCTGACTCGCCTGCACTACTTCAGCACCTGCTATGTCAGCGGCCGCTACGACGGCGCGTTCGGTGAGGACGATCTCGAAGTCGGCGCGCCGTTCAACAACTACTACGAGGAGACCAAGAACCTCGCCGAGGCCGATGTCCGCAGGCACATGGCCGCGGGCCTGCCGGCCACGATCTATCGCCCCGCAATTGTCGTCGGCGACAGTCGCACCGGCGAAACGCAGAAGTTCGACGGGCCCTATTTCGTCATGCAATGGCTGTTGCGCCAGTCCCGGCACGCGATCGTGCCCATGGTGGGCGACCCGACGGCGACACGCGTGAACGTGGTCCCGCGCGACTTCGTCATCGACGCCGTCGCATATTTGAGCGGCCTCCCCGCATCCGAGGGCCGCACCTATCAGCTGGCCGATCCCTTCCCGCTCACCGTGGACGAGATGACGAAGACGATCGCCGAGGCAACCGGCAAGGAACTCATCAAGGTTCCGTTACCGCGCGGGCTCGCCAAGGCCTCCCTGGCGCATGTTCCGGGCCTGTACCGCCTGATGCGCATCCCGCCCGAAGCCGTCGACTACTTCGCGCACCCAACCACCTACCTGACCGACCATTGCCGGGCCGCCCTCGCCGGCAGCGGCATCTCGACGCCCGCGTTCGGCAGCTATGTCGACCGGCTGGTCGAGTACATGCGCGACCACCCCGAGGTCGGTTCGGCGGCGATGTTCTAAGAGCCCTTCGCCTCCCGGGCTCTTCGCGGTCTAATGGGTGCATGGAACCGATGGCGCCCACCGACGGGGTATTTCTTCTGGGTGAATCCCGTGAGCATCCCATGCACGTGGGCGCCTTGTCGTTGTTCGAGCCGCCGGAGGGTGCAGGCCCCGAATTCGTCCGTGAGTTCACCGACGCCCTGATCGCCAACGACGAATTCCAGCCCACTTTCCGCAAGCACCCAGCGACGCTTCTGGGCGGGATATCCCCGATGGCGTGGACCTATGACGACGAGGTTGACGTCGACTACCACGTCCGGCGCTCGGCGCTGGCAGCACCGGGCCGGGTTCGCGAACTGCTGGAGCTGACGTCCAGGCTGCACACCGGTTTGCTCGACCGCCACCGCCCCCTGTGGGAGCTTTACGTGGTGGAGGGGCTGAACGACGGCCGGTTCGCCATGTACAGCAAGATGCATCACGCGCTGATCGACGGCATTTCAGCGATGAAGCTCATGCAGCGCGCATTGTCGATCGACCCGAACGACAACGAGATTCGGGCGATGTGGAGCCTGCCCAGGCGAAAGCGCACGTCCCGCCCCGCATCTCGGCTCGGCTCACTGGTCAAGACGTTGGGATCGCTTGCCGCGCTCGGCCCTTCGACGGTTTTGCTCGCCCGCGCGGCGCAGCGC
>NZ_LZKK01000230.1 GCF_001672815.1 Mycobacterium sp. E796
GCGCAGGCGTCGGCGATCATGGCCACCGTCTCGGCGGGGGAACTGACCGGGGTGCTGCCAAAACCGAAGTAGATCGGCGGCTTTCCCGCGGCGATCCACGATGCGACCTCATCGTCGGTCTCGGCGGCCAACTCCAGGGTCAACGAACCCACGAAGGGGCGCTTGCCATTCCACTCCGCGGCCAGGCCGGGGAACATCGCCTGGTCGTAGGCCTGGATTTCGAGCGTTCCGCCGTCGGCCATCCGCTGCCACGCGGGAACCGTCGTGGGCGGCAGACCCAGCTCGCGGCGCTGCGCGTCCTCGTCCGCCTTGGTGAAGCGGGAATACAGCCACCAGCCCGCCGACAGCGTGGTGCGGACGATCGGCGCCGGCGACGGCAGAAACGGAACGCCGATCTGACCGTTGACCCGCACCGGGAAATGATGCAGCCCCGCCACCGGAATGTCGTAGTATTCCGCGACATTCGCCACCACCCCGTGGTAGGTCTGGCCCGTCAGCAGCAGGTCCGCCCCGTCGGCCAGCGAGGTAAGCGTCCGGCTCATCTCCGCCCAGCCCTCGACGAAAAGCGACTTGAAGGTGCGCATGAAGTCGGCCGGGTTCTGGGGCTTGAAGGCGTTGTGGGTGAAGTCGGCGACCGCCACCACCTGCTCGCGCGTGTCCGGCCCGTAGGAGACGGCGGGCACCCCGGCCGACTCGACGAAGCCGATCAGGTTGGGCGGCACCGCAACCCGCACGTCGTGCCCCCGGCGCTGCAGCTCCCGGCCGATGGCGGCGCACGGCTCGATGTCGCCGCGAGTTCCGTAGCTCGCCAACGCAAACTTCAT
>NZ_LZKK01000231.1 GCF_001672815.1 Mycobacterium sp. E796
GACCCGCGTAAAGACCTCGCCGACCGCATCGCCGAGGAGAAGACCTGGCGGCAGAGCACCCGCCAGGGCATCCAGTTCCTCGCCCTGCAGTTCCAGGCGACCCAGTGCGACAAGAAGGACGACATCCTGGCCGGCAACGACGACCCGGCGCTGCCACTGGTGACCTGCTCGACCGACCACAAGGTCGCCTACCTGCTGGGCCCGTCGATCATCAGCGGCGACCAGATCGCGGACGCCACCGCAAGCCAGAACCAGCGCGGCCTCGGCTACGTCGTCGACCTGCAGTTCAAGCCCGCGGCGGCCAACACGTGGGCGGACTTCACCGCCGCCCACGTCGGCACCCAGACCGCGTTCACGCTGGACTCCCAGGTGGTCAGCGCCCCGATGATCCAGGAGGCCATCCCAGGCGGGCGCACCCAGATCTCCGGCGGGCAGCCGCCGTTCACCGCCTCCACCGCCAAGCAGCTGGCCAACGTGCTGAAATACGGGTCGCTGCCGCTGTCCTTCGAATCCTCTGAGGCCCAAACCGTCTCGGCGACATTGGGATTGACCTCGCTGCGGGCCGGGTTGATCGCGGGCGCCATCGGCCTGGCCCTGGTCCTGCTGTATTCGTTGCTCTACTACCGCCTGTTGGGTTTGCTCACCGCACTGTCGCTAGCCGCGTCCGGCGCAATGGTTTTCGCGATCCTGGTGATCCTGGGCCGCCAGATCAACTACACCCTGGATCTGGCGGGCATCGCGGGTCTGATCATCGGCATCGGCACCACCGCCGACTCGTTCGTGGTGTTCTTCGAACGCATCAAAGACGAGATCCGCGAAGGCCGTTCGTTCCGATCCGCGGTACCACGCG
>NZ_LZKK01000232.1 GCF_001672815.1 Mycobacterium sp. E796
CTGGCGGCGCGGTCGATCTCCTCGGCGATGGCGTCGAGTCGCCCGATGCTTTCGCGGGTCGCGGCGTGTGCGCTGGCAAGCACTTCCGCCAGCACGCGGTCGGCGTCGGCGGCGCTGCCGTGCTGGCTGGCCAGCGCCGACTGCCGCGCCTGGATGGCGCCCATCGAAGGTCCGGCTGGTTCCGACATTGGTTCAACCTTTTCGTGTCATAGGGGGCGGCGAATCGCGATGTTGCTGCCCAGTGGACTGATTCGCACCGAGGCGCCCGAGTAGGGCGCTTCGACGACCAGATTGTTTCCGATGGCCATCTGGACGTGTCCGGCGTGGGGGAAGACCAGGTCTCCCGGGCGAACCTGGGATCGGGAAACCGGTACCCCGTCGTCGATCTGCTCATAGGTGGTGCGGCCCAGGCGAACGCCCGCCTGGGCGTAGGACCACTGGACCAACCCGGAACAGTCGAACTGGTTCGGCCCCGTCGCACCCCACACGTACGGGCGCCCCAGCCGCGACAACGCCGCGCGCACGGCGATCGCCGCGCGGGTCGGCACCCCGCGATGGTGCGTCAACCGGTATCGCAGCGCCCGCAGCGCCGCGGAGTGCCTTCGCGCGTTCGCACGGGCCGACAGGACGTGGGACCGCTGCGCGCGCAGGCGGGCGACGCTGCGGCGCATCGCCTCGCGCTGGGCCATGGGCGTCACCGGGGTGGCGGCGGTGTCCGCGCGGGCCTCGTCGACCAGGGATTTGGTCAGCGCGCCGGCCCGGGCCCGATCCCGGTGAGCGGCGGCGATGATGTCGGCGGCGGCAGTGTCGGTGCGGGCCGCCGATAGCAGCCGTTGCCGGCCGCGTTCCGCAGTCAGCTGGTAACGGCTTTGTGCCACAGCGTGATTCAGATCTGCGGCTCTCGTCAACGCTTCGCGGTAATGCTCGGTGCGGGCATCCAGCGACGGCTGCCGGACGTCGCCGGCGAACAGTCGATGCGCGCGGCTCAACACCTCGATTTCGTTTCCGTTCATGGCGCCCCCTCGCCACCCGTCGCCTCGACCGCTTCGACGAAGGCCCGAACGCGGGGGAGGGCCCCAGGGGGTATCACACCCCGGTTACGGATGTCCCACATCTCGTCGGTGCCGACACCGACCAGGGCGGCGATGACGGCCTCCGGCAGCGACGACTTGGCGCACGCCCTGTCGAACCGCGCGCTTAAGCTGGTCGGCATCCGCTTCAGGAGGGCGGTGCGCGTCGCCTCAAGTGCCTGTAGATGCTCCATGAGCCGCCCCGTCGAATCGGCGCCGGCGTTGACGGCCACGCGCCACGAGCTGGCGGCCAGCATCTCGGCCTTCACGCATTGAGCGATCACAGACAGAATATACGTCTCATATTCGTTTGATGTCGTCGCCGGCAGCCGATCGATGACGGATTTGAGGGCGTCGAGTTGGGCTTCGGCGTAGCCTTCCAGCACTTCCGTATCGCTGTGACGGTCGACCACGACCGTGCCGGCGGGCGTCGCGGACCTCGCGTCGACCGGCTGTGCGGCCATCAGCCGGGCCAGCTCGGCGTCCGGATCAGCGGCTACCAGCAGGCGGGAGTAGGTGCCCGGCGGCAGGCCGAGCCCGTTTTCGACCTTCTGAACTGTGCTTTTGTGCGGCTTGCGGGCGCCGCGCTCCAAAAAGCTGAGGCCCATGATGCTGACCCCGGTGGCGGCGGCGAGCTCCGCCAGCGACCAGTCGCGTGACTCGCGCAACGCGCGGATCGCGGCGCCGGCCGACTCACGGCTCACCGCAGGCTCCGGCCATAGGCCGGATATTACACACGGGGTCCGCCCATCCTGGGTATATACGTTTTTATCACGTTTCCCTTGCGCAGGCGGCCGATACGTGTATACGCTTTCGCCTACGTTTGCTACTGACCCAAGGAGACCGGCCATGGGACACCCCTGCGCAGCCAACCCGGAATTGTGGTTCGGCTACCCCGACGACGACGGTGGTGACGGTGCGGCGAAGGCGCGCGCCTACGAGCGATCCGCGACCGAGGCGCGGATCCAATGCCTGCGCCGCTGCCCGCTGGCCCAGCAGCGCCGCTGCGCCCAGCACGCCATCGCGCACCGCGAGGAGTACGGGGTCTGGGCCGGCGTCAAGCTGCCCGGCGGCCAGTATCGGAAGCGGGAACAGCTCGCCCACGCCCACGACGTGCTGCGGCGGATCGCCGCCGGCGAAATCAATTCGCGTCAGCTTCCCGAGAACGCGGCCCTGCTGGCGCGCCACGAACACGAGGCGATGCCGGTCGCGGCGGTGGTGTTGCACCTGCCGATCGCGCAAGTGGGTCCCCGTTCGGCCGCATGACAGTTTGCTGACCCCGCCGACGGGGTAGTCGGGCTTGGCACGACCGAGTCTGTCGACCTGAAGGCGGATCCATGACATTCGACCTGACACCGACGGCCGCACAACACGATCTGGCCCGGCGCACCCACGAGTTCGCCGAACAAGTCATCCGCCCGGTGGCGCTGCATTATGACCAGCGCCAGGAGTTTCCCTGGCCGGTGTTGGAGGAGGCGGCCCAGCGCGGCTTCTACAGCCCGCTGTTCTACCGGGACCTGATCGGTGACCCGACCGGTATCTCGCTCCCGATGTTCATGGAGGAGCTCTTTTGGGGCTGTGCCGGAATCGGTTTGGCGATCGTGATGCCGGCGCTGGCGCTCTCGGCGATCGGTCAGGCCGCGTCGCCCGAACAAATGCTCCAGTGGGCGCCCGAGTGTTTCGGGACGCCGGGCGACATCAAGCTCGCCGCGTTGGCGATCTCCGAACCCGAAGGCGGCAGCGACGTCCGGAACCTGCGCACCCGCGCGCGCCGCGACGGTGACGACTGGATCATCGACGGCCACAAGATGTGGATCGGCAACGGCGGCATCGCGAACGTGCATGTGGTGAACGCCGTCGTCGACGAGGAACTCGGGCATCGCGGGCAGGCGTTGTTCGTAGTGCCCGGCGGGACGCCGGGATTGAAGCTGCTGCGAAAGCTCGACAAGCTGGGTTGCCGGGCGTCCCACACCGCCGAGTTGCTGTTCGAGGGTGTGCGCGTGCCTGGCGCCAATTTGCTTGGCGGAGAAGAGAAGCTGGAATACAAGCTCGCCAAGGCCCGTGAGGTGGTTGCCGGCGGAAAGCAGTCCGGCTCGGCGACGCTGGGCACCTTCGAGCAGACCCGCCCCATGGTGGCCGCTCAGGCGATCGGGATCGCCCGTGCCGCACTGGAGTACGCGACGGCTTACGCCACCGAGCGCGAGGCGTTCGGCGGACCGATCATCGACAACCAGGGCATCGCCTTTCCGCTGGCGGACCTGGCCACCCAGATCGATGCCGCTCGGCTGCTGACCTGGCGCGCCTCCTGGATGGCGGCCAACGGGGTGCCCTTCGAGCGGGGCGAGGGCTCGATGTCGAAACTGGCCGCCAGCGAGGTCGCCGTGCGGGCCACCGAACGCGCGATCCAGACCATGGGCGGCTGGGGCTACATCACTGACCACCCGGTGGAGAAATGGTATCGGGATGCCAAGCTGTACACCATCTTTGAGGGCACCAGCGAGATTCAGCGGATGGTCATCTCCAACGGTTTGGGCGCCGCGGTGGGCACCCCGCCGCTCCATGTGGTGATCGAGCCGACCGGGGGGCCGCTGAATCGGCTCTTCGGCCGCGGCGCCCCGCTGCGATCCCGGGCCGCCGATACCGCGCTGGCGATGCAGGACCGCGTGCCGGATCCGGTCATGCGTCTGGCCATGAGGGTGCTGCGGCCGCCGCGCAAGTGATGGCCCGACAAAGCGTAGCGTCGATTCGGTGAGCAACCTCGAGACCGCACCGGACGAAGTCGCCTGCGGCGCTTCGCGGGTGCTCGGCACCGAGCTGTTGCATCCGCGCGAGGTTCCGCTGGGCGGGCCGCGGGCGATCAGGGTGCAGCGCACGCTGCCGCAACGACAACGCTCGCTGGTGGGGGCGTGGTGTTTCATCGACCATTACGGCCCCGTGCGCGCACGCATGGACGTCCCGCCGCATCCGCATACCGGATTGCAAACGGTCAGTTGGTTGTTCAGCGGGGGAGTGGAGCATCGTGACAGCGCCGGTGTGCACGCCGTGGTCCGGCCCGGGGAGCTGAACCTGATGACCGCGGGCGCGGGCATATGTCACTCCGAGGTGTCGATCGATTCGGACGCCGTCTTGCACGGGGTCCAGCTGTGGGTGGCGCTGCCCGATTCCGCCCGCGACACCGGACGCGATTTCGCGCACCATGTGCCGCCGCCCGTGGCGCTGCCCGGCGCGGTGGCGCGCGTCTTTCTCGGGGAGCTGGCCGGAGGCCGGTCGCCGGTGCGCACGTTCACCCCGCTGGTCGGCGCGCAGATCGATTTGGCGCCCAAAGCCGGGCTGGACATCGACGTCGCCCCGGCATTCGAACACGGCGTGCTCTGCGATCTCGGGCCGGTCGACATGGGCGACACCGCGCTGGCGGTCGGCGACCTCGGATACCAGGGCGCGGGCGCGTCGTCGTTGCGGTTGTGCAACGCGGGTGACCGGCCGGCGCGGGTGCTGCTGCTGGGCGGGGCCCCGGTCGCCGAAGAGCTCGTGATGTGGTGGAACTTCGTCGGGCGCAGTCACGACGACATCGTCCGCTATCGCCAGCTCTGGCAGGCCGCCGACGAACGCTTCGGCGCCGTCACCGGCTACCGGGGGTCGGTAACCCGGCTGCCCGCCCCGCCGCTGCCGACCGCTCGGTTGCGGCCGCGACCGATACCCCAAGGGAAGGAACACATATGACCGCCGACAAGACCGGCGCACCAACCACCGTCACCGCCGAGGAAGGCCGGTACACCATTGCCGTCGACGGCAAAACCGTCGGCCTCGCCGACTTCTTCGACCGGGGCGAGCAGCGCGTCTTCCACCACACCGAGATCGACCCCGCGTACGGCGGGCGCGGCCTGGCGACCATCCTTGTCGAGGAAGCGCTGCAGGCGGCACGGGCCGACGGCAAGCGCATAGTCCCGGTGTGTTCCATGGTCGTCACGGTGCTCAAGAAGCATCCCGAATACGACGACATCACCGATCCCGTCACGCCCGACGTGCGGGGCTAGGCGCGGCCGTTGCGCTCCCGGTGCTTGCAGCCGGGCCAGCAGCACGGCCGGCGCATGCCTTCCTCCAGTTCCTCCTGGGTTCGGCGGATGCGGCGCTTGCGGGTCGCCTCCTGTTTGGCGTCCTCGACCCAGCAGATGAACTCGTTGCGGGCCAACGGGGTGATGTCCTTCCAGGCCGCCAGCGCAGTGGAGTTGGCCGCCAACGCGTCCCGCAGGTCGGCCGGCAGGGTGTGCACCACGCCGCCCGGTACTCGGTTGCTCACGGGGCTAGGGTAAGGCGACCCGGCCACAGGAGGCACCAATGAGCGATCACGAAGTGCGGATGATCGTCTTGTCGACCGACGACCTTGACGAATCGATTCGGTTTTACAGCGAGACCCTGGGGATGCCGCTGAAGTTCCGCGACGGCGCCCACTTCGCCGCGCTCGACGGCGGGGCCGTCACCCTGGCGCTGGCGACCGCGGTGGATCATCCCATCCCCGGGCAGGTGGTCGTCGGCATCAAGACCGCGGACGTCGACGCCGCAGCGCAGGCCGTGGAGGCCAGCGGCGGCGGCATCGTGAAAGGCCCGTATGACGATGCCCACGAGCGGCGCGCCGTGGTCTACGACAACAAGGGCAACGGCCTGGTCTTCTACAGCCCGCTGGCCCGCTGAAACAGGTGTTAGCGTCATCGGCGTGACCCTCAATGACATCGCCCTGACCACCCTCGACGGCAAGCCCACCACGCTGGCCGAATTGTCTGGCGGCGCAACGCTGATCGTGAACGTGGCCTCCAAGTGCGGGCTGACTCCGCAGTACACCGCGTTGGAGAAGCTGGCCCGCGACTACCGCGACCGCGGCCTGACGGTCGTCGGTGTTCCGTGCAACCAGTTCATGGGCCAGGAACCGGGCAGCGCCGAACAGATCCAGGAGTTCTGCTCGACGACGTACGGGGTGACGTTCCCGCTGCTCGCCAAGACCGACGTCAACGGCGACCATCGCCATCCGCTGTACGCCGAGCTGACCAAGGCCGTCGATTCCGACGGCGCGGCGGGCGACATCCAATGGAACTTCGAGAAGTTTCTCATCGCCCCCGACGGCGAGGTGGCCAACCGGTTCCGTCCCCGCACCGAACCCGACGCGCCCGAGGTCGTCGACGCCATCGAGGCCGTGCTCTCGCGCTAGGCGGCGCGGATCAAAACAAAAAGGTCACGCCCTCTTTCGAGTTCGTGACCTTTCTCTGCAACCACTCTTGGTGGGCGAAGGGGGACTTGAACCCCCACGTCCCGAAGGACACTGGCACCTGAAGCCAGCGCGTCTGCCATTCCGCCACTCGCCCGGAAAATCAACCGATGGACCATACCACTCTAATAGTCGTGTGCCCCAATCGCCTCCGCGGTCCCGGGCGGCCTGACGGCCGGGCCGCACGGCTCTGACCTGGGCGTATCCGATTCTCAGAATTCCCACGGTGCCGCGGTGTCCCGGTGTCCCGATAACATGCGGGGGTGAAACAACACGCGGGCGGTTCGTTTGCCTCGCGCCCGCGACACACCACAACAGCAGCGGGCGAGCGTTGAATAATGAGTAGCCAACGGGGGCTCGTGCAACGCATCGAGCGCAAGCTCGAGGCGACTGTGGACAATGCGTTCGCCCGGGTGTTCGGCGGATCGATCGTCCCGCAAGAGGTTGAAGCGCTACTGCGCCGGGAAGCCGAGGACGGTGTCCGGGCCCTTCAGGGCGGTCGTCTTTTGGCCCCCAACGAATACATCATTACCCTCGGTGTGCACGACTTTGCGAAGGTCGGCGCCGACAGGAATCCCACGTCGAGCGCTTTCGCGAGGTACTTGGCCGACTATATCTATGAACAGGGGTGGCAAACGTATGGTGATGTGGTCGTCCGGTTCGAGCAGTCGTCGAGCCTGCATACCGGTCAGTACCGCACCCGCGGTGCTGTCAATCCCGATGTCGAGCCCCGCCCGACCGCCAACCATCCGCCCCCGCCACAATCAAATCATGCGTTCGGCGCAGAACGAGGAGTAGCAGCAATGACTGACAATTCGAGCTACCGCGGTGGTCAGGGGCAGGGGCGGCCCGGCGACGAGTACTACGACGACCGTTACGGCCGGCCGCAGGACGAGCAGCGCGGCCCGGAACCGCAGGGCGGACCGGATCCGCGTGGTGGCTACCCGCCCGAGCAAGGGGGCTACCCTCCGCAAGGCGGATATCCGCCGCCTCGTCCGCCGGAGCAGGGCGCCTACCCCCCGCAGGGTGGCTACCCCGAGCAGGGCGGCTACCAAGAACCGCGCGGTGGCTACCCCGAGCAACCGCAGGGCGGCTACCCCCCGCAGGGTGGCTACCCCGAACAGGGCGGCTACCAAGGGCAGAGCGGCTACCCCGAGCAAGGGCCGGGTGGCGGCTACCCGCCGTCCTATGAGCAGCGTCCGCCCGCCCCCGGTGGCTACGGCGGACAGGGTTACGACCAGGGCTACCGGCAGGGTGGCGGCTACGGTCCGCCCGGCGGCGGCCAGCCCGGCGGTGGCCAGCAGGGCTACGCCGGCGGCTACGGCGAATACGGTCGCGGCCCGGCTCGCCCGGAGGAGGCGGGCTATGCGCCGCCCGTCCCGCAGGCCGCGCCCGAGCAGCGGCCGCCCTACCCCGAGCAGGGTGGCGGGTACGAGCAGGGCTACCCGCAGGGTGGTGGATACGGCCAGCAGGAGTACGGCGCGGGCGACTACACCCAGTACGCCGAGAGCGTTCCGGGCGGTGGCTACCCCCCGCAAGGCGGATACCCCGAGACCCAGCACCGCGACTACGAATACGGCGGCCAGGCCGCGGAGTACGGCCAGCCGGCCGACTACGGTGCGGCGGACTACGGGCAGCCGGCTGCCGCGGGCTACGGCGGTTACGGCCAGGGCGGCTATGGGGCCGCCGGAGCCGCGGTGACCCTGCAGCTCGACGACGGCAGTGGCCGGACCTACCAGCTGCGCGAGGGTTCCAACATCATCGGCCGCGGCCAGGACGCCCAGTTCCGGTTGCCGGACACCGGGGTGTCGCGGCGTCACCTGGAGATCCGCTGGGACGGGCAGGTCGCGCTCCTTTCCGACCTCAACTCGACGAACGGCACGACCGTCAACAACGCACCGGTACAGGAGTGGCAGTTGGCCGACGGCGACGTCATCCGTCTAGGCCACTCGGAGATCATCGTTCGCATCCACTAGACGCACCGGGCTCAAAGCTGCCGTGCTTCGCCCCGCGGCGACGACCGTCCAAGTATCGTGACGTTGCTGACGTGCTCGGTATCACGGGTGCGACGAGGGGTGCGGCGCCAGGACGGAAAGGACGCCAGATGCAGGGACTAGTACTGCAGCTGACGCGTGCCGGATTCTTAATGTTGCTCTGGGTGTTCATCTGGTCCGTGTTACGGGTCCTGCGGACCGATATCTACGCGCCCACCGGGGCCGTCATGGTGCGTCGCGGTTTGGCGTTGCGCGGCACCCTGCTGCCGGCGCGCCAGCGCCGCACCGCCGCACGCTATCTGGTGGTGACGGAGGGGGCCTTGATGGGCGCTCGCATCACCCTCAGCGGTCAGCCGGTGTTGATCGGCCGCGCTGACGACTCGACCCTGGTGCTCACCGACGATTACGCCTCGACGCGGCATGCCCGGCTGTCTCAGCGTGGCTCGGAATGGTATGTCGAGGATCTAGGATCGACCAACGGCACTTACCTTGACAGGGCGAAGGTGACGACTGCGGTACGGGTTCCCATCGGCACGCCGATTCGGATCGGCAAGACGGCGATTGAGCTGCGCCCGTGAGCCTGGTCCTGCGATATGCGGCCCGCAGCGACCGCGGCCTGGTACGCGCCAACAATGAAGATTCTGTCTACGCCGGCGCCCGGCTGTTGGCCCTGGCCGACGGCATGGGCGGTCACGCGGCCGGTGAGGTGGCCTCGCAGTTGGTGATCGCCGCGCTGGCCCACCTCGACGACGACGAACCCGGTGGCGACCTGCTCGCCAAACTCGATGCGGCGGTGCGCGCGGGCAACGCGGCCATCGCCGCACAGGTCGAGATGGAACCCGACCTGGAAGGAATGGGCACCACACTCACCGCAATCCTGTTCGACGGCAACCGGATTGGGCTGGTGCACATCGGAGACTCGCGTGGCTACCTGTTGCGTGACGGCGAGCTGGTCCAGATCACCAAGGACGACACGTTCGTTCAAACCCTCGTCGACGAGGGTCGCATCACCCGCGAAGAGGCGCACAGCCACCCCCAGCGATCGCTGATCATGCGAGCGCTGACGGGCCACGAGGTGGAGCCCACGCTGACCATGCGCGAGGCACGCGCCGGCGACCGCTACCTGCTGTGCTCCGACGGGCTGTCCGACCCGGTCAGCGACGAGACCATCCACGAGGCGCTGCAGATCCCCGACGTCGCCGAAAGTGCTTACCGCCTCATCGAATTGGCGCTGCGGGGCGGCGGGC
>NZ_LZKK01000233.1 GCF_001672815.1 Mycobacterium sp. E796
GGTGCTCACAGAACACCGCGGCGAGGCCGCCATGATCCTCGGCCCACGCGCACATTTCGGGCACGGCGCCGTACAGCAGCCCCGCCCGCGCGCCGTTGCCGCCGGCTCCGCCGATGCCGCCGGTGTTCGAGTCCGTTCCTCCGACGCCGCCCGCGCCGCCGGTGCCGAACAGCCAGGCGTGCCCGCCGAACCCGCCCGCGCCGCCCGCGTGGCCGGTGAGGGCGTTGCCGCCGGCGCCCCCGGAACCGCCGGGCCCGCCGTTGCCGAACAGCCATCCGCCCGTGCCGCCGACGCCCCCGGTGCCGGCGAAACCGTTGACGACAGTGCCGGGCGCGCCGCTGCCGCCGGCGCCGCCGTTGCCGATCAGCCCGGCCGGCCCACCATTACCGCCGGGCGCCAGCGCGGCCGTGCTGTCCCCGCCGCGACCGCCGTTACCGAACAACAGGCCACCGGCCCCGCCGGGTTGCCCGATCCCGCCGACGGTTCCGCCATCGGCGCCGTTGCCGATCAGCGGGCGTCCCAGCAACGCCTCGGTGGGCGCATTGATCAGGCCGAGCAGGGTTTGCTGAACATTCGCGGCCTCGGCGCTGGCGTAGGCGCCGCCAGCGGCGGTCAGGTTTTGTACGAACTGGTCGTGCAGCGCCGTCATCTGGGCGCTCACGCTCTGGTAGCTCTGCCCGTGCGATCCGAACAGGGCTGCGATCGCCACGGATATCTCGTCCGCGGCGGCGGCCTCCACGGCAGTCGTCTGGGCCGCCGCGAGCGCGTTGGCTTGCCTGATCGCCGAACCGACGCCGGCGATATCGGCCGCGCCCTCCAGCATTGCTTGTGGCCCTGCGACTACAAACGACATCCGGCACCTCGCGCCTTCGTGGATGTACTGCCGAGGCGGATCCTACCGCTATCCGGGGCTAACCGGCTGGGTTTGCCGGTCGACCGATCGATTTGTAGCCGGGGTGGACATGCGGCGCCAGCCCCTGCTGCCGTGCCACCGCCGCAAGCAGCTCCCGCAGGGTGCCGTACTGCTCCGCGTCGAGCGTGGCGGCGAACCGGAGCTCGTGCTGGCGTGCGAGCTCGGAGAGCTTGCGCATCAACCTTTTTCCGGCGGCGGTGAGGTACAGGGCGTGCAACCGGCGATCGTCGGGGTTGCGGCGCCGCTCGACGTAGCCGCGTTCCTCCAGTTCGTCGACGTAGACGACGACCCGGCTGGGCAGCATGCCCAACTGGGCGCTGAGGGCCTGCTGGCTGCGGCCGGGTTCCGCGGCGATGGCGCGCAGGATTCCGGCGTGCGGGGGCGTCAACTCGAGGGTGGCCACCTGTTCGGCGAACAGCGTCGCCGCGTGATGGCCGAGCTGAGCCAACAGGAAGGCCACACCGTCGGGACGGTCGCCGGGAACTGATGCCACCAGGCCATCATAGCGTTAGCGAATGATTCGTCCTGTGAATCATTCATGGGCTTGTGGAGTAGCTGAACTCAGCATATCGTTCATCACATGAACGATTCACGAGCAGATGGAAATCGGCCGGTCGCCGGCCGTCGGCGGCAGGGCGGACCGCCGCTGGTGTTGCTTGCCGTCGTGAGTGTCGGGTTGCTGTTCGGCGGCCTCGCGATCGGGGTCGCGCTTGGCGGCGTGATGCCGTTGCCCTACGGCCCGGCGGCCCCAGTCATCGCGTACGTCCGCGGCCAGCCGCTCGCGGTGCAAGTGATCGCCACCGCGGTGTTCGCGTCGTCGGTGCCGTTGGCGATCTACGCGGCGACGGCCAGCGCCCGGTTGCGGCAACTCGGCGTCACCGCCCCGGGCGCGACGATCGCCCTCGCCGGCGGGACGCTGGCCGCGGGTGCCCTGGGCCTGACCGGGTTGCTGGGCTGGACGCTGTCACGGCCGGACGTCAGCGCCGACGCCGCGCTGGTCCGCGCCGTCTACTTCCTGGTGTTCCTGGTCGGCGGCCCGGGCCACATCGTGGCGCTGGGGCTGCTGGTGGCGGGCATGGCGGTGCCCAGCCTCGTCTTGGGATTGACGCCGCGCCCGGTGGCGTGGACCGGCCTGGCGATCGCCGCGCTGGCCGAAGCGGCGACGTTGGTCCTGGTGTGGCCCGAACTCGGGGTGATCCTGCCGATCGCGCGGGTCTCGGCGCTGGCCTGGCTGGTCGTGGAGGGCGCCCTACTTCCTCTGCGCCGCAACGATATTCGCCGGACGGCGGCTACGAGCGCGCGGGCGGGGCTGCTGTACGGCGCCGGCGGCGCCGGCGGCAGCGGCGGGCCCGGCAGCCTCGACGGCGGCCTCGGCGGCCACGGCGGCAGCGCCACGCTGTTCGGCAATGGTGGACCCGGCGGCAGCGGCGGCAGCGGCGGGGCCAGCAACGTCGCGAGCAGCGGCGGAGGCGGCGGGGCCGGCGGTTCCGGCGGGGTTTTCGGCAACGGCGGCGCGGGCGGCGGCGGCGGATTCGGCAACCTGCAGGGCGGCGCCGGCGCCAACGGCGGATCCGCTGTGCTGCTGGGCCACGGCGGCGCCGGCGGGACCGGCGGGGGCGGCGGCGGCAACGGAGGAGTTGGCGGCCAGGGCGGATTCGTCTATGGCGACGGCGGCATCGGCGGCGGCGCCGGAGCGGGCACTGCGACACACACGGTCGGCGGGCACGGCGGTGACGGCGGCGCCGCGATCGGTCTGATCGGCAACGGCGGCAACGCGGGCGCCGGCGGAACAGGATTTGGCGCCACCGGGCCGGGCGGCGTCGGCGGCAACGGCGGATCCGGCGCGCTGTTGCTCGGCAACGGCGGCCGCGGTGGCAACGGCGGCCCCGCGACCACGCCGTTGGGCGGCTCCGGCGGTAGCGGCGGGAATGCTCAGCTGATCGGCTTCGGCGGCGCCGGCGGCACCGGCCTCGACGGCGGCTCCGGCGGGGCCGGCGGCGCCGGCGGCAAGCTGTTGGGCCTGCCGGGCCCGCACGGCTAACGGCCTTCAGGCCAGCCGGGTGACCTCGACGACGACGTCGAGGTCGGTCGCGCCTTCGCCGGAGTAGATGCCCTTCAGTGGGGACACGTCGGCGTAGTCGCGGCCGACGCCCACGCTGACGTATTGCTCGTTGATCTCGCTCTCATTGGTGGGGTCGTAGTTCCACCAGGAGCCGATCCAGGCTTGCAGCCAGGCGTGGCTGCGACCGTCCACGGTGTCGCCGACGACGGCGTCACTTTTCGGATGCAGATATCCGGACACATAGCGCGCGGGAATCCCCATGCCGCGCAACAGGATCAGGGAAAGATGAACGAAATCTTGGCAGACACCCTGGCCGGCGTGCAGCGCCTCAAGGCCTGACGAGTGCACGCTGGTGGTGCCCGGCAGATAGTCCAGCTCCTCATGCACAAACTTGGCCGCGGCGACTACTGCCTCGGCGGGCTCCCGCCCTTTGGCGAGCCGTTTGTAGATGGGCCTCAGCCGCTTGGGGTCCGGGGTGCGATCGGTCGGAGTCAGAAATTCGTCGAAGCGATCGATCACCGCCTCGGATTCCAGGTCGTCCCAGCCGACGTCGGTTTCGGGCCGCTCCGGCCGCTCGGTTTCCACGACCGAAGAAGACGTGACCGTCAGATCGGTGTGCGGCGCATGTAGGTCGAATGCCGTGACGGCGGTGCCCCAGTAGTCGGTGAAGCGATAGGAGCGGGTCGCCGGGATGGTTTCCACCCGGTTGAGGATGACGTTTTGCCGGGCGTCCGATTGCGGCGTCAGCCGGGCCTCGTTGTAAGACGCCGTGACCGCCGATTGGTAAGCAAATCCTGTGGTATGCACCACCCGCAGCCGCCACATCAGGTGTCTCCGTTGCGGGCAACCAGCTCAGCACTGTGACCGGCATCCGACCAAGCCACCCATGGTGTGACATGAAAGTACTGCTGCGACAACGCCTCCCCGACGTCGTAGCACGTCTTCTGCAGGGCAGCCAGCCGGGTCTCGAGCGTGTCGAGTAATACGCCCGGCGGCATGAATTCCAGTTCGCTGCGCGCCTGCCCGAGCAGTCGCTGCGCTTCGACGGTGGCCCCCACCCGACTCTGTGGGTTGTGCACCAACTCTTCGATGCTGTGTTCGGCGAGCCTCAGCGAGTAGAACACCGATCGAGGGAACAGTCGGTCCAGCAACATGAACTCGACCACTCGACCGGCGTCGAGCGCGCCGCGGTAGGTGCGCAGGTACGTGTCGTGCGCGCCGGCCGAACGCAACAGCGTCACCCAGGCCGGCGAGGACGCGCTGTCCCCCACCCGCGACAGCAGCAACCGCACCGTCATGTCGACGCGCTCGATCGCGCGGCCCAACACCATGAAACGGTATCCGTCGTCGCGGGACAGGGTGGAGTCGGCCAGGCCGGCGAACATCGCCGCGCGACCCTCGATAAACGACAGAAATTCATGCGGGCCAAGACGTTTGGCGGCACGTTCGCGTTCGGGTAAGGCGTTGTAGGTGGTGTTGAGACACTCCCAGATCTCGATGGATGTTACTTCCCGCGCCGACTTCGCGTTCTCACGCGCCGCCGTGATCGCCTCGACGATCGACGTGCCACCACGGTCGTCGGTGCTGTAGGCCACCAGATCGGTCAGCGACCAGACATCCAATTCGTCATCGGGGGGCTCGACGCCGAGCACCCGCAACAACACCCGTGATGCGTGGTCAGGATCAACGCTCGAATCTTCCAGTAATTGATGCAGCGCGACGTCCAGAATGCGTGCGGTGTCGTCGGCCCGCTCAACGTAGCGACCGATCCAGTAAAGCGCTTCGGCGTTGCGGGCCAACATCAGTGGACCACCCCTCGCTGCTGGTGTTGCTCTTGTTGCGGCTTCTGCTTCTGCCCCTTCTTCGGCGGCTCGGACTCGCCGGGATGGTCGCCGTTCGACTGCTGCTGGGTCGAATTGTCAACACCCGCCTTGGATTTCGGCAGCGAACGCACCACTTCGGCGGCCCCCAGCTCGCGGTCGGCCGCCGATGCGCGCGACGACGCCAGCACCCAAGTGTCTTTCGAGCCGCCCCCCTGGCTGGAGTTCACCACCCGCGAGCCCTCCTCTAGCGCCACCCGCGTCAGACCGCCCGGGAGCACCCAGACGTCGTCGCCGTCGTTGACCGCGAACGGACGCAGATCGACGTAGCGCGGAGCCAGGGAGCTGTCGATCTTCGTCGGCACCGTCGACAGCTCCATCATCGGCTGCGCGATCCAGCTGCGCGGATCGTCGCGGATTTTCTTGCTGACGGCGGCCAGCTCCTTCTCGGAGGCGTCCGGCCCGAACACGATGCCGTACCCGCCGGACCCCTCGACCGGCTTGATGACCAACTCGTCGATCCGGTCGAGCACCTCCTCGCGTTCGTCGGCTAGCCAGCAACGGAAGGTCTCCACATTTGCCAGCAACGGTTTCTCACCCAGGTAGTACTCGATCATCGTCGGCACGTAGGTGTAGACGAGCTTGTCGTCCCCGACGCCATTGCCGATCGCGCTGGAGATGACGACGTTGCCGGCGCGCGCGGCGTTGACCAGACCGGCGACCCCGAGCACCGAGTCGGGCCGGAACTGCAGCGGGTCCAGGAAGATGTCATCGATGCGCCGGTAGATGACGTCGACCTGGGTTTCGCCCTCGGTGGTGCGCATGTAGACCTGGTTGTCCCGACAAAACAGGTCACGGCCCTCGACGAGTTCGACGCCCATCTGGCGGGCCAGCAGCGAATGCTCGAAGTAGGCCGAGTTGTAGACGCCAGGGGTCAGCACTACGACGGTCGGGTCGGCCTCGTTGGTGGCCGCGGAATTGCGCAGCGCCCGCAGTAGGTGTGCGGCGTAGTCGTCGACCGCGCGCACCCGGTGACTGGCGAACAGGTTGGGGAAGACGCGGGCCATGGTGCGCCGGTTCTCCATCACGTAGGACACCCCCGACGGCGAGCGCAGGTTGTCCTCGAGTACCCGCCAGGTGCCCTTCTCGTCCTTGATCAAGTCGATGCCGGCTACGTGGATGCGCACGCCGTTGGGCGGGACGATGCCGGATGCCTGTCGGTGAAAGTGTTCGCAGGACGTGATCAGCCGGCGCGGGATGACGCCGTCGTTCAGGATCTCCTGATCGCCATAGATGTCGTCGAGGTACATCTCGAGGGCCTTGACGCGCTGGATGATGCCGCGCTCGAGCCTGGCCCATTCGGCGGCCGAGATCACCCGCGGCACCAGGTCAAGTGGGAACGGCCGCTCCTGGCCCGACAGCGAGAAGGTGATGCCCTGGTCAATGAAGGCACGGGCCAGCGCTTCAGAGCGGGCTTCGAGGTCGGAGGCGTCCGACGGCGCGAGCTCGGCATAGATGCCCTTGTACGGGCCGCGGACATTGCCCTGGGCGTCGAACATCTCGTCGAAAGCCAGCGCGTAGGCGTCCGACGCCAGGTTGTAGCCGCCGAAAATCCGCTCGTAGCGCGCCACAGAACGCTTGGCACCGCGCGATCCACGCCTGGTTTTGTCCAGTTGAAGACTCACTTTTCAGATGGTGCCTCACATCGACGTTCTGGCAGGCCACGGGCTCCCATTTTGGGAGAAAACGTAACCGACTGATAACCTGGGCAGTCGCCGTCGGGTGTGGGGCGGCCCCCTTTTGACTCGAGCAAAGACCAATTTCAAAGAAGGAAATTACGCGTGGCCAACATCAAGTCGCAGCAGAAGCGCATCAAGACGAACGAGCGCGCCCGCCTGCGCAACAAGTCGGTGAAGTCCTCGCTGCGTACCGCCGTCCGCGCGTTCCGGGAGGCCGCCGACGGCGGCGACAAAGAGAAGGCCGCGGAGTTGCTGGTCTCGACCAACCGCAAGCTGGACAAGGCGGCCAGCAAGGGCGTGATCCACAAGAACCAGGCCGCGAACAAGAAGTCGGCGCTGGCGCGGGCGCTCAACAAGATCTGAGCACCCGGGCTTCTCGGGGCCTGCTAGCGGCCCCGGTCGGCCACCAATTCGGCAACCTGCCGGACCGCCGATTCCAGCGCGTAGTCCGCGTCGGCGACGGCCCCCTTAACGTTGGCGTTTAGCTCCGCCACGACTTTCATCGCGACCGCAACCGTTTCGCGCGTCCAGCGCCGGGCCTGCTTCTGGGCCTTCTGCACACGCCAGGGCGGCATGCCCAGCTGCGACGCCAGGCGGTACGGGTCGCCGGATAGCGGTCCCACCCGGCCGATGGTGTGCACGGCCTCGGCCAGCGCGTCGGCCAGCACCACCAGTGGCTCGCCGCGCATCATCGCCCAGCGCAGCGCCTCGGTGGCCCCCGCGACGTCGCCCGCCACCGCTTTGTCGGCGATGTCGAAGCCCTTCACCTCCGCCTTCCCGCTGTGATAGCGGCGCACCGCTGCGGCGTCGACGTGACCGGCGGTGTCGGCGACCAGCTGCGAGCATGCGGCGGCCAGCTCGCGCACGTCGGACCCGACGGCGTCGAGCAGTGCCGTCACCGTCTCCTCGTCGACCTTGACCCGCAGCGCGCGGAACTCCTTGCGGATGAAGTCGACGCGTTCGCTGAGCTTGGCGATCCGCGCGCACGGATGCACCTCGGCGCCCAGCGATTGCAGCTCTGTGGCGAGCGCCTTGGCGCGCCCGCCGCCGGAGTGCACCACCACCAGCACCGTGCCGGCCGGTACGTCGGCGGCCGCCGCGGCGATGACCGCGGCCGCGTCCTTGCCGGCCTCGGCGGCCGCCTCCAGCACCACGATGCGCTCGTCGGCGAACAGCGACGGGCTGAGCAGCTCGGCGAGCTCGTAGGTGCCGACGTCGCCGGCCCGCATCCGGCTCACCGGGACGTCGTCGGTGCCGGCGCGGTCGCGCGCCGACCGCAGCACGTCGGCCACGGCGCGCTCGACCAACAGCTCCTCGTCCCCCAGCACCAGGTGCAGGTGCGCAACCTCGCTCACCCCCCGATGGTGTCACGCGACACCGACTAACCGGCGAGCGCTCCCGACAGCGACCAGGCCAGCGCGCACACGGCCGCCGCTCCCCCCGCCCACCCGAACGCCCGGCGACACCAGCGCCAGCGCCACATCAGCCTGCCCACCAGAACTACCGCTACGGTGGCCGAGGCGACCAGCACCACACCGGGCGCACCGGCTGGAACCGGCAGCGTCGCCGCGGGCACGCCGGCCGACCACCTCGCCACGTTCACGACCCACCACAGTTCCGGGCCGGTGAAGCGGATCAACAGCTGCGCGCCGGCAGGCCACGCGACACACAGCAGGGCCGCCGCGCTGCCCAGCACCGTGACCGGCGCGATCACCGGCGCGACCGCGAGGTTGGCGGTCACGGCGACCAGGCTGACGCGGCCCGAGATGCCGGCGACCAGCGGGGCGGTCACCACGTGTGCGGCGCAGGCGACGGCGAGCGCATCAGCGAGCGGCTTGGGCCAGCCCTTGTCGACCAGGCGCCGCGACCAGACCGGCGCGATCAGGATCAGCGCGGCCGTCGCCAGCACCGACAGCGCAAAGCCCACGTCGACGGCGAGGTGCGGGGCGACTGCCAGCAGGATCAGCACCGCGGCGGACAGGGCCGGAATCGCCTGCCGCCGGCGCGACGACAGCACCCCCGTCAGCGCGATGGCGGCCATCACGGCGGCCCGCAGCACGCTTGCCGTCGGCTGCACCACGACGACGAACGCCACCAGCGCCACCGCGGCGAGGGCGACGGCGGCGCGCGGCCCGATCAACCGGGCCGAGAACAGCACCGCCCCGCACACGATCGTGACGTTGGCCCCCGACACAGCGGTCAGGTGCGTCATGCCGGCCGCCCGAAAGTCGCGGCTGGTCTGGCCGGTGACTGCCGAGGTATCGCCGAGAACCAGGGCGGGCAGCATCGCAGCCTCGTCGACGGTCAGGGTCTCGCGGGCGGCGGCGGCAAACCGGCCGCGCACGGAGTGTGCGGCGCGCTGCACTACGCCGGCGGTGCCCAGCGTCGGGCGGCCCGACGCGTTGAGCACCGCGACGGTCAGGTCATGGCGGCCCGGACGGCTGATGCGGGCGGTGAACCGCACCGGCCGGCCCACGGTGAGGTCGCCGAAGTCCGACGCCCGGGCGAAGACGACCACTCGACCGGACATCCTGTCGTCGCGCAAGCGCTGCATGGTGGCGCGAAACATCAGCCGGCCCGGGCCGAGGGGCACCGGGCTCTCGGTGGGGCTGACCGTCACCGGGGCGGCCGTGCCGAACGCCGCGGTGATCGGGTGGTGAGCGACCGCCTCGCTGCGCAGCGCGATCGCCAGCCCGAACCCAGCGCCCACCACGCCGACCGCCACCAGGCCGGCGCCCACCGTCCGCACCCGGCGGGCCCGGGCCGGCCCGAGCGCCGCGCGGCAGGCCAGCGCCGCCCCCACGCCGAGCAGCACTACACAACAGCCCGCGAGCACCCGTCCGACCGGCCAGCAGATACCGGCGGCGGTGACCAGCCAGCCGGTCAGCGCGGCCGGGACCAGCCGAACATCGACGTGCGCGGTCGCCGGGTCGCGCACAGCGGTCAGACACGCACCAGCGGGCGCAGTTTCTCCAGCCGCGCCGGGCCGATTCCGTCGACGTCGGCGAGCTGGTCGACGCTGGTGAATTTCCCGTTCGCCTGCCGCCACGCGACGATGGCAGCGGCAGTGACCGGCCCGACCCCGGGCAGGGCATCCAGCTGCTCCTGGGTCGCGGTGTTGAGGTCGAGCGCCTCACCGGCCTTCGGCTTCACCGTCCCCGAGACCGGCCCCGGCGTCCCTGCGGCCGGCGACGTCCCCGCGGATACGGAGCTGCCAAGCGCCGTCCGCTGCCCCGCGACGGGGGCGAGCCCCACCACGATCTGCTCGCCGTCGCCGACGGGGCGGGCCATGTTCAACCCGATGGTGTCGGCGCCGTTCACGGGTCCCCCGGCGGCTTGCAGGGCTTCGGCGATGCGGGCGCCGGGCGCCAGGGTGACCAGCCCGGGGGTGCGCACCAGCCCGACCACGCTGACCACCACCGGCCGGTCGGAAGCGGCAGGCTGGCCGGCGCCCGGGCTCGCCGACGACCTGGGGCTTGCGGTCGCGGCCTTCTCCACCGGCGGCAGCTTGGCCGACGTCACGGGCGCGGGCCGGTCGCGTACCAGGGTGAACACCGTCACCAGCACCGCGAGGGCGGCCACCACCGCCAACGCGATGGCACCGGCGCGGCCCGGGTCGGCGCGCATCTTCGCCACCCAACCCCGGTTCTCGGCGGCGTCGGGAAGCCAGCGCGGCAACAGCGAGTTCGGGTCCTCTGATTCGCTCGGGGCCGGGGACTGGTCCTCCGGGTCCGATTCGTCGGCCGGCTCGGCGCCCAGGCGTCGCTGTAGCCGCTCGGCGGGCAGTTCTGTTCGCATGCGCCGACCGTAGGCGCGCCGACCGCCACCACGGCCGCGCGCGACTTCGCCGCGGAACCGGGATGTGGACGAATCCGAGGCTGTGCAAAAGAGGATGCCGGGTTTGCCGTGCCCATGCGGGGGTAGCCAGCCGCGTATGAACCCGGAGGCAAAGCCGACGTCGGACGCTTCGATCGGCGAGCTGATGAGTCAGCTTTCGTCGCAGCTGTCACGGCTAGTTCGCGACGAAATGCAGTTGGCGCAGAAGGAAATCGAGCGATCGGCGAAACGCGCGGGCATCGGCGCGGGACTGTTCGGCGCGGCCGGAATTCTTGCTTTAGCGGGCCTGGCCAGCCTGATCGCGGCGGGCATTGCCGCGGTGGCGCTGGCAGTGCCGGTGTGGGCAGCCGCCCTGATTGTCGGCGCGGCGCTGTTCGCCGCGGCCGGGGCGGCGGCGCTGCTCAGTAAGCACCAAGCCGAAGAGGTCGCACCGGCGGCGCCCTACACCGTCGCCAACATCAAGAAAGACGTCCAGAAAGTGAAAGACGCCCGCCATGACCGGAGCTGAACGGCCGCGGGGTCCCGGAACTCCACCGGTTGGGCCCGACGCAAGCATCCACGAACTGCAGGCCGACATCGAGCAGACGCGCGAGCAACTCGGCGCCACCGTCGAAGCGATCGCCGGCAAGGCCGATAGGATCCGGTCCGCTGCGCCGCGCCTGGCGATAGCGGCCGTCCTCGGCGTGGCCACGATCATCGGCTTGGCCTGGTGGCGACGCCGGCGCTGAACGCCCGGCGGTGACGGGGCGGCGCCCGTGCCCCCCGGTTAACGTTGAACGGCGTTGTGCGCCTAACCTGCAGGACGAGACTGCCGGTCTGACGCTGATTCTTCATCCGGTGGTCGCTCGACAAAGGAGGCTGCCATGCAACTGGCGCTCACACCGGAGGAAGCCGCGTTCCGCGACGAGCTTCGCACCTTCTACACCACCCAGATACCCCAAGAGCTGCGGGACCGGGTGCGCCAGGGCTCGGCGTCGGTGCGCCGCGAAGACATCGTCACCAGCCACAAGATCCTGCACGAGCACGGTCTGGCGGTCCCGAGTTGGCCCGTCGAATGGGGCGGCAAGGACTGGACGCCCACCCAGCACCAGATCTGGGCCGACGAAATGCAACTCGCGTGCGTGCCCGAGCCGCTGAACTTCAACACCAAGATGGTCGGCCCGGTGATCGCCGAATTCGGTTCCGAGGAGATCAAACAACGCTTCCTGCCGCCGACGGCCAGCCTCGACATCTGGTGGTGCCAGGGCTTCTCCGAGCCCGAGGCCGGCTCCGACCTGGCGTCGCTGCGCACCACCGCGGTCCGGGACGGCGACCACTACATCGTCAACGGCCAGAAGACGTGGACAACGCTCGGCCAGTACGCGGACTGGATCTTCTGCCTGGTGCGCACCGACCCGCAAGCGCCCAAGCGCCAGGCCGGAATCTCGTTTCTGCTCTTCGACATGAAGACCCCGGGCATCACGCTGCGGCCGATCAAGACGATCGACGGCGGCCAGGAGATCAACGAGTTGTTCTTCTCCGACGTCCGGGTGCCCGCCGATCAGCTTGTCGGACAAGAGAATCAGGGCTGGACGTACGCGAAGTTCCTGCTCGGCAACGAACGCACCGGCATCGCCGGCGTGGGACGCACCAAGGTGCGCCTCGCCGAGGTGAAAAAACGCGCCGCCGAAACCGGGGTGCTCAACGATCCCCTGTTCGCGGCGCGACTCGCGGAGGCCGAAAACGAGGTCCTGGCACTGGAACTCACGCAGTCGCGGGTGGTGTCGGACTCCGCGGACGGCCAGCCCAACCCGGCGTCGTCGGTGCTCAAGCTGCGCGGCAGCCAACTGCAGCAGATCGCGACCGAGCTGCTGGTCGAGGTCGCCGGCCCGGACGCGCTGCCCGCCGACGGGGAAGAGATTTCATCGCCCTCGTGGGCGCAACACAGCGCGCCGCACTACCTCAACTACCGCAAGACGACCATCTACGGCGGCAGCAGCGAGGTACAGCGCAACATCATCGCGTCCACCATTCTCGGATTGTGAGGCAGCCATGGACTTTCAATTGACCGACGAGCAGTCCCTGCTGCGCGACACCACGCGCGACCTGCTCTCGCGCACGTACGACCCGGAAAGCCGCAACAAGGTCATCGGGAGCGACCTCGGCTGGAGCCGCGAGGTGTGGAGTCAGCTAGCCGACACCGGGATCCTCGGCCTCGGGTTCGAGCCGGACGAGGCCGGCCAGATCGAGATCATGGTGGTGCTCACCGAGGTCGGGCGCCGGTTGGCCCCCGAACCCATCCTGCACGCCGCGCTCGCACCGGGTGCGCTGATCGCCGAGCTGGGCAGCGACGCCCAGAAGCAACAGCTCGACGAGGTCGCGGCCGGGCAACTCCTGCTGGCCTTCGCCCACCTGGAACCGGGGCATCGCACCCCGTCGGCCACGGTCACCACTGCCGCGACGCGGCAAGGTGATTCATGGACGTTGAGCGGACGCAAGAACCCCGTGCTGGCCGGTGACTGCGCCGACGCGTTGGTGGTCAGCGCCGCGCTGCCCGACGGCGGCACCGGCCTGTTCCTCCTCGACGCGGATTCGGTCACCCGGCATCCTTACCGGACCTTCGACGGACAGCGCGGCGCCCAGGTCGATCTCGACGGCGCCGCCGCCGAACCGCTCGGCGAAGGCGGGGACGCCTCGCTCGCCATCCGCAACGCCGTCATCCGCATCCAGTCGGCGTTGTGCTCCGAAGCTGTCGGGGCCATGGAGGAAGCGCTTCGCCTGACCACCGACTACCTCAAGACCCGCAAGCAGTTTGGCGTCACGCTCAACAAATTTCAGGCGCTCACCCAGCGGGCCGCCGACATGTATGTGTCGCTGGAAGTGGCGCGCAGCATGAGCTTCTACGCCGCGATGTCGATCGCCGACGGCAACCTCGAACCGCTGATCGCGTCACGCGCCAAGGTGCAGATCGGGCGGTCGGGGCGGCACATCGCACAGGAATCGATCCAGATGCACGGCGGAATCGGCGTCACCGCCGAATATCCCGTCAGCCACTACGCGGCCCGGCTCACCGCGATCGAACACACGCTGGGCACCTCGAGCGACCACCTGCACAACCTGATCGACCATCTCGGCGACTACGACCTGGCCCGCCTCTAGCGCATGGCCGAACCCGCAGAACTTTCCGCCCGGGTCGTCGAGTTCCTGTTGGCAGGCACCCGCACCGGAATGTTCGGGTACGTTGCCGCCGACGGGCGGCCGCTGGTCGCGCCGGTTTGGTTTGTTGTCGAGGACGGCCAACTGGCGTTCACCACCGGCCGGGACACCTCGAAAGGCCGTGCGCTGGCCAGGGATTCGCGGGTCGTAATCTGTGTCGACGATCCGCATCCGCCGTACTCGTTCGTCCAGGTGCAGGGCCTGGCGTCGGTGAGCGAGGATCAGCCGGACGTACTCGACGTCGCGACGCGGACCGGCGCGCGCTACATGGGCGCCGACCGCGCCGACGAGTTCGGCCGCCGCAACGCCGTCCCCGGCGAACTGGTGGTGCGGGTGCGCCCCACCAAGGTCATCACCGGATTCGATATCGCCGACTGACGCGCCGGGGTATCAACTCGGCTCTGGCCCCGCAGCGGATTCCTGGCTCGTCGCAACGGATTCCGGGCTCGGCTCCGCCGCAGGCGGCTCGGCCTCATCCGCGGGCGCTTCCGCCTCCTTCGGGGCCGGGGCCGGCTCCGATTCCGCATCCGGTAGCTGGCTTGCCAGGTATTCGGCGAGCCCGCCGATCGTCGGATAGTCGAATACCGCGGTGGCGTTGATCGTGAATGCCCCACCGAACTGGCTGTACAGCCGGTTGCGCAATTCGACCGCCATCAACGAATCCGTACCCAGGTCAAGGAACCGGCTGGTTGCGGCCGGCGGTTGCGCGAGCCTCAGGAAGCCCTGCACCTCGCGCTGCAGGAATTCGGTGATGAAGCCGGCGCGCTGGGCCACCGGTATCTCCTGCAGTTGCCGGAGCAACTCGCTGTCCCCGGTCGGCTCCGTGACGGCACTCGGCAGCACCAGGTCGAGAATCGGCGGGCGGGAACTGCCCAGCAGCTTGGCGGCGCGCTGCCAGTTGGCCTTGATCACGGTCGCCTGCGCGGTCCCGCTGGCGACGGCCTCGGCCAGCGCGTTCAGGGCGGCCGCGGGTTCCAGCGGAATCAGTCCCTGCGCACCGAGATTGGCGCGCGCGGCCTCCGAAGACGCCATGCCGCCCTTGCCCCACGGACCCAGATTGACGCCGGTCGCCGGCAAGCCGTGCGCCCTTCGCTCCGCCACCAGCCCGTCGAGCAGCGCGTTGGCGGTCGAGTAGTTGGCCTGGCCGGGTGAGCCGAGCAGGCTGGCCACCGAAGAGGACACGATGAAGAAGTCGAGATCGTCGTCTCTCGTCAACCTGTCCAAGTAGCTGGCGCCGAAAGCCTTGGGCGCCAACGTCGTCCGGAAACGCTCCAGGCTCTGCTGGGACAGCAGTGCGTCGTCGAGCACGCCCGCCAGATGGGCCACCCCCGCGAGCGGCGGCAACTCCGCACGGATCCGCTCCAGCAGCTTTTCGACTTGCGCCTCGTCCCCGACGTCGGCCGCGAAGGTGTGGACGCGGCAGTGGTAGCGCTCGATGATGTCCTCGATCGCCCGTTGCGCGTCCGCGTCGGGTTCGCGCCGACTGGTCAACACGATGTCACCGGCGCCGAGCTGGGCCAGACAGGCCGCGAGGTGCAGGCCGATCGCCCCGAGTCCACCGGTGATCAGGTAGCTCCGATCGCCCTGCGGCTGAAGCGGTTTCGGCATTTGCAGCACGATCTTGCCGATGTGCCGGGCCTGCTGCATGCGGCGGAACGCCGTCCTCGCCTCGGTCAGCGGGTAGATCTCCGCGGGCAGTGGCGCCCACTCGCCGGCGGCCAGCCCCTCCGACACCTCCGCCAGCAGGCCACGGATGCGTTCGGGCTCCTGGAACGTGACGGTGTCCAGCGCGACGATCTCGTAGGCGATGTCGGGACGGGCCGCCGCCATCTGCTCGGGCGTCCAGATGTCGCGCTTGGCGATCTCGGCGAAGCGGCCATTCTGTGCGGTGGCCCGCACGGTCGCTTCGACAAACCCCTCGTTGGTCAGGCTGTTGAGCACCACGTCGACGCCGGCGCCGTCCGTGTCGGCCAGGATCTGGTCGGCGAAATCCGTACTGCGCGAGTCGTAGACGTGTTCGACGCCCAGCTTGCGCAGCGTGGCGCGTTTGTAGGTGCTGGCGGTGGCGAACACGATCGCGCCGTGCTGCTGCGCCATCTGGATGGCGGCCAGTCCGACACCGCCGCTGGCGGCGTGGATGAGGACGCGGTCACCGGGCTGAAGCTGCGCCCAGTCGAACGCGAGCCGCGCCGTGAGCGCCGCAGCGGGGATCGTCGCCGCGTCCACCGCGCTCAGCCCGTCCGGAATGGGCGCCAGCAGCTGGGCCGGCACGTTGAACCGGGTGGCGAACGCGCCCTGCATGAAGCCAAACACGCGCTGACCAACCTCGAGTCCGGTGACGCCGCCGCCCAATTGGGTGACCACGCCGGCAAAGTCGCCGCCGATCGGACCCGGATCGCCGGGATAGAGGCCCAGCACATTGAGCACGTCCCGGAAATTCAACCCCGCGGCCTCCACGCGGACCTGGACGTAGCCGTCGCCCGGCGGCGGCACTTCCGCCTCGGTCAGGCGCAGGTTGTCGATCGCGCCGCGCTCGGTGGGTGCCAGGACGTAATCGTTTGACCGCGGCAACGCGAGATGACCGCTACGCGACCACTGCAGCAACCGGGACGCCAAGAACTTGCCTTGCCGCACAGCAAGTTCGGGCTCCTCGATCGGTGCGCCGAGCAGACCTGCCAGCGAGCGCACGGCCTGCTCCGACCCGTCGCAATCGACTAGCCTGCAGCGCAGGGCGGGTTCCTCGTTGACGATGGTGCGCCCGAGTCCCCACAGCGCCGCCTGCACCGGGTCGACCGGCTCGCCGGATTCGGTCGCGACGGCGCGCTCGGTGATGATCCACAGCCCGTTGGGAAGTTTGAGTTGCCCGTCGGCCTGTACCGCGTGCACGACACTGAGCAACTGGGCGATCCCGGCCTCGAGGCGCGCGGCGGCTTGCGCGTCCGACTCTTGCGCGCTCGGTCCGGCGCTGCGCCAGACGATCCCGGAGAACGGTATGCCGCGCTCCTTGGCCTGCGCCAACAGCTGCCCCAGGGGCTCCGGATCGGTGGCCGGATCAAACGCGATGCAGCCGGGCAGCTCGGCCGCGAGTCGATCGAGGCCGGCAACCAGCCAGGTGCCGTTCACGTTTCCAGGGCCCTCGGCGTCACCGCTCGACGGCGGGGCCGGCACCTCATGCCAGCCGAGGGTGTACAGCAGCCGGGTGGCGTCGCCGCCGAGGCCGCGCAACAACGCCTCCCGGGGTGCCCGCTTGACGGTGAACTCGCGAATCCCGCCGAGGCGGCGGCCATCGCGATCGACGAAGTCGAGATCGAAGACCTGGGTTTCGCTGTCGAGGCCGCTGGTGTGCCACTTCGCGCGGCAGTAAAACCGCCGCGGCATCCTCTCCCGCAACTCGACCTGCCCATATCGCAACGGCAAGAACAGGTCGGAGACTCCCTGTTCGGCCGCCAGCAGCGCCGGGAACGCCGGGAACGCGACGCCGGTGCACAGGTCCATCAGCACCGGATGCATCGGCTCGGTTCCGAGATGTTCGGCCAGTTCCTCGCCGACGGTGATGTCGCCGATCGCCTCGCCCTCACCGAGCCACAGCGACTTCAGCGAACCCGACCAGTTGGGCCCCCAGGCCAGCTCCATGTCGGCGAAGGTTTCGAACAGCTGCTGCGGACGCATGCGGTTCATCCGCTCGATCGCCGTGTCGATCGAATCCTCGGATTCGGGGGCTCCCGCCTCGACTTCAGCAACAGGGCTGAGTCCCGTGTTCAGGGTGCCGTCGGCGTTCAGCGACCATTCGGCATCGCTGACGCCGTAGGGGCGGCTGTGCACGCGGAAGCTCCAGCCCCCTCCATCCTCCAGCGGGTGCAGGGTCAGCTGCACCTCGCGAGAAGCCCTCTCGGGCAGGATGATCGGCTCGTAGAAGAACACGTCCTGTACCCGCGCCGGCGGCCCGACGGCAGCCAGGGCCATTGCCGCGTACGTCGCGCCCGGAACGACGACGGTGCCGTAGATGACGTGATCGGAAAGCCATGGCTGCGACTTGACGGAGAGCCGGCTCGTGTAGACGGAGTCGCCCGAGGCGAGCTCCTTTACGCTGCCGAGGATTCCGGAGACTCCGGCGCCCGGCCCGTCGATGCCGGCGATGCCGGCGGTCTTGGGCCAGAAGTGACGGCGCTGGAACGGATAGGTGGGCAATTCGAGCCTGCGGCGAGGTGGACGATGCAGCGCGGCGAACGTGGGCCGGTGGCCGCTGACGTACGCCGCGGCCACCGCCTCGGCGATCTGGCGCCGGTCGCCGATGCCCTTACGCAGCGAAACGATCGCGCGCGGCGCGGCGAGGTGTTCCGGCCAGACCTGAACCGCGGCACCGGTCAGAACCGGTTGCGGACCGATCTCCATCAACACCGAGCAGCCCAGCGCGGCCACGGTGCGCACGCTTTCGGCGAACTGCACGGGCTGGCGCGAATGCCGCCGCCAATACTGTGCGTCCAGCGGGGTTTCCGCCGTGAGCACGGCGCCGGTTCGGTTGCACACCAGCGGCAACGTCGGCACGGCGAACTCCAACTGCGCCGCATACGACTCGAATTCACCGAGCACCGGTTCCAGCAGCTCGGAGTGGAACGCGTGGCTGGTTTCCAGCCAGCTGCACCGGATCCCGTCGCCACCGCACCGGGTGAAGATCTGTTCCAGGTCGTCGCCGGGTCCCGAGAGCACCGTGTTGGGGCCGTTGTAGGCGGCAACCGACACCAGGGGGAAGTCGTTGGCGATCTCCTCGACGTACTTGGCGTCGGCAAACACCGCCACCATTCGCCCGCCGTCGGGCAGGCTGCCGAAGAGGCGGCCGCGCTCGGCCATCAGCCGGGCCCCGTCCTCGAGGCTGAACACCCCGGCCACACACGCCGCGGCGTACTGGCCCACGCTGTGCCCCAGCACCACGTCGGGCTCGATGCCCCAGGACTGCCACAGCCGGGCCAGACCCATCTCGACAGCGAAAAGCGCGGGCTGCGCAAACGAGGTGTGTCGCAGCATCTTCCCGGCCTCACCGGCGGTTTCCCGGTCCGTCGCGAACAGCACCTCCAGCAACGGGCGCGGCAGCATTCCGTCGACCGCTTCCGCGCAGCGGGTCACCGTCTCCGCGAAAACCGGCTCCGCGTCGAACAACTCGCGCGCCATCCCCGGGTACTGGCTGCCCTGCCCGGTGAACAACCACGCCGTCGTCGGCGGGTCCGTGCACTCGCCGCGCACCACTCCCGGCCGCATCCGGTTCTCGGCCAACTCGGCCAGCGCCTCCCGGGCGCCCTGAACCGAATCCACGACCAGCGCGGCCCGGTGCTCGAAATGCGAACGCCCGGCCCCGGCCGTGAAGCACACGTCGGCGATGTCGACCTTCGGGTGGGCATTCAGCCATTCCCCGTATCGCTGCACCAACGCCAACAGCGCCTCCGATGACCGCGCGGACAGCGCCAGCACCTCGACCGGTTCATCTTGAGCATCCGACTCCGCTGCCGCGGTGTCATCGCGAAAGACGTCGCTGGTCGAGTATTCGTCGGCGGTCGCCGAGAGCGGTGGCGCCTCCTCGATCAGCACGTGCGCGTTGGTGCCGGTGAAGCCGAAGGAGCTGACGCCCGCGCGTCGCGGTTTTCCGTTGGCCTGCCACGGAATCGCCTTGTCGACGACGCGCACCGGCAGCGAATCCCACGGGATGTGCGGCGACGGCGTCTCGAAGTGCAGGCTCTGCGGCAGCATTTCGTGCTGTAGCGACAGCACGACCTTGATCAGACCGGCGACCCCTGATGCCGACTCGAGGTGGCCGATGTTGGTCTTCACCGATCCGATCAGCAGGGGCCGGTCGGCGTCACGGGAGGCGCCGAAGACGGCCCCCGCCGCCTGCACCTCGATCGGGTCGCCGAGCGCGGTACCCGTCCCGTGCGCCTCCAGGTAGTCGACATCCCCGCCGGTCAGACCGGCGCGAGCGAGCGCCGAGCTGATAAGCCGTTGCTGCGCACCACCATTGGGCACCGTCAAACCACTCGATGCGCCGTCCTGATTGACCGCGCTGCTGGGAATGACCGCGCAAACCCGGTCACCGTCGCGCACTGCGTCGCTCAGCCTCTTGAGCACCAGGATGCCGGCGCCTTCACTGCGCACATAGCCGTCGGCGGAGGCGTCGAAGGTCTTGCACCGCCCGACGGGCGATAACATCCTGGCGCGGGACGCGGCGATGATGGTCACCGGACTCAGCAACACGTTCACCCCACCGGCCAACGCCAAATCGCAGTCACCCGAGTGCAATGCCTGGCAGGCCTGATGGACGGCAACCAGCGACGAGCTGCACGCGGTATCGACCGCGACGGCCGGTCCCTCGAGTCCGAGTGCGAACGCAACCCGGCCCGAAATGGCATTGAGCGCATTGCCGGTGATGAAGTGGGGCTCGAGCTTCTCGACCGAACCGGCCGACAGCAGATGCGAATACTCGTTGGCACCCACCCCGACAAAAATGCCGCTTCGGCTGCCGCGCAAGGCCCCCGGGGAGTAGCCCGCCCGCTCCAGGCCCTCCCACGCGGTTTCCAGCATCAGCCGCTGCTGCGGATCGATCCATACAGCCTCGCGCGGGGAAATACCGAAGAATTCCGGGTCGAACCCGTCGATTTCGTCGATGAATCCGCCGAAGCGGCTGTAGATCTTGCCCGGGGTCTCCGGGTCGGGGTCGTAGAACTCGTCGACGTCGAAACGGTCCTCCGGAATTTCCCGGATCGCGTCGACACCACCCGCCAACACCTCCCAGAACGCTTCGGGATTCGGTGCGCCGGGAAAACGGCACGCCACCGCGACGATCGCGATGGGCTCGTCCGTGCGCGTCGTCATTGCCGCCGGCCGGGGCTTGCTCTCGGTCTGTTCGCCGATCCCCAGCACGTCGGCGAGCAGGTAGTCCGCCACGTCCACCAGGCGTGGGTGGTCCATCGCCAGCGTCGCCGGTATCTCCTTGCCCACTCCTTGCTCGAGGCGCTGCCGCAATTCGATCGCCATCAGCGAATCCATGCCGAGATCGAAGAACCCGGCGTCCTCGCGGATCTCCGACGCGTCGACGCGCGTCACCTCCGCCACCGCCTCGCGCAGGTAATCGACGAGAAGTTTCTTGCGCCGCTGCGCCGGTGCGTTAGTGAGCTGCTCGACCAGTCGGGTCGGCCCGGACGGCCGCGACAATGGCAGCGCGGCAACGGAATCCGGCGCCTCGCGCTCCAGCTCAGCGAGCAACGACCGCCGTCCCGCTTGCTGGTAGAGCGGCAGGAAGCGGGCCCAGTCGATCCGGGCCACAACGCCATTGGCCACCCCGTGCGCCGCAGCAGCCGCCATGAGCTCGGCCAGCCCCGCCAGCGCGTCGGCGGGAGCCAATGTCCGGACCCCGCGCCGATCCAGTCGGGCACGGGCATCCGCGTCGGCCATGCCCGCCGACCAGGGACCGAAATTGACGCTGATCGCGGGAACGCCGTGCTCGCGCAGCCGCCAGGCCTGCCCGTCCAGGAAGGCGTTGGCCGCGCCATAGGCGGTCTGACCGAACCCGCCCCACACCGAGGCGATCGACGAGGTGCTTACGAAGAAGTCCAGCTGCAGGCCGAACGTGTCGAGGGAGGCTTCGCTCAAATTCCAAGCGCCCCAAACCTTCCCGGCGAACACCCGGTCGACCTCGTCGTCGTCCAGGGCGCGCAGCGGGGTGGTGCCGATCTCGCCGGCGGCGTGGACGATGCCCTTCACCGGCGGCAGTTCGGCCTGCACGGTGGCCAACAGGCGCGCGACTTCGTGCGCATCGGCGACATCGGCCGCGATGACCCGGACTTCGCAACCGTGCTGTTCGCGGATGCCATCAATGCGCTGTTGCGCGGCGTCACTGGGCGCGCGCCGGCCGGTCAACACCAGATGCCGGGCGCCGTGGGCCGCTAGATAGCCGGCGATTTCCAGTCCGACCGAACCCAACCCTCCGGTCACCAGATAGGTTGCGTCGTCGCGCAGCGCGAGCGGTGCGGCGGCCGGCGGGCTGGCTCGTCGAACCAGCCGGGGAACGTAGACGGCCTGATCACGCAGCGCGACTTGGTCTTCCCTGACGCCCGAGTCGCGCGGTGCTGCCGTCAGCCGGTCGATCAGCCGCGACCATTCTTCGACGTCGTTTTCGCTGGCGGGCGGCAAGTCGGCCAGTCCGCCCCACACTTGCGGATGCTCCAGCGCGGCTGCGCGACCGAATCCCCAAAGGCAGCTTTGATCCGGCGACACGCTGTCCGCCTCGGTGACCCGTTGCGCGCCACGGGTTACCACCCAGATTGGCGCGCGCAGTTCGGCGGACACCGCGGCGCGGAAGAGCCGCCGTGTTCCGCCCAGGATTCGGTGTTGCATCCGCAACAGCGACCGCGCCGACGGTGCGGTGCCGGAATCGAGGGCCGCGACGTGCAGGACACGCACCGTCGATTCGTCCGCCTCCGCGGCGCGCAAGGCGGCCGCGAGGTGCTCCTCGTCGGCGTCGGACACCGGCAACCCCAGAATCCGGTGCTGGTGCCCACGCGAGGTCAGCGCGTCGACCAATGGCCGAACCGCTTCGGCATCGTTGCCGATGAGCAGCCATGCCGATCGCCCGGCGTCGGGGTCTGGGACCCTCGGGGGCTCGGCGGTGGACGTCTCCCAGCGAACCTCGTAGCGGTCATCGGCGATGGAACGGGTGTCACGCTGTTGGTTGTGTTGTGCGGCAAGCTTTCTCAGCACATGCACCGTCTGCTGGTCGCCGCTCGTGCCGTCGAGCAACGCCGCGAGTTCCTCGATCCGGCCGTCCTCGAGAAGCCGGACGGTTTCGGTGCTGGTGGCGGCGTGCTGCTGCTGGTTGGGCCGCTCCCGATTGTCGCGATACCAGTACTCGCGATGCTGGAACGGGTAGGTCGGCAGGTCGAGCTTGCGCGCCGGTCCCGTGACGACGGCGAAGTCGGGCAGGTGGCCCATGACGTACGCGCCCGCGAGGGCTTCGCCGATCTGGCAGTGGTCGGCGGCGCCGCGACGCAATGAGGCGATCGCCCGCGGAGCGGTGCCCGGGTCGGGCCAGGCCCGCAGGGCCGCGGCGGTGAGCACCGGTTGCGGGCCGATCTCGAGCAACACCTTGCAATTCAGCTCGGCGAGGGTGCGCACGCTCTTGGCGAACTCCACCGGTTGGCGCGCGTGGCGACGCCAGTAGGCGCCGTCGAGCCGCACGCTCCTGCCGAGCGCGGCGCCGGTGCGGTTGCACACCAAAATCCGTTGCGGAGGGCTGAAGTCGAACCGATTCGCGTACGACTCGAAGTCGTCGAGGATCGGATCGAGCAGCGACGAGTGGAAGGCGTGGCTGGTGTCCAACCAGTCGCATCGCACACCATCGGCCGCCAGCCGGGCCACCACCTGGTCCAGATCCTGCGCGGGCCCCGAAAGCACGGTGTTGGCACCGTTGTAGGCGGCAACCGACAGGCTCGGGAATTCGTCGGTGAGGGCCTCGACCCGCTCGGCGGCGGCGAACACCGCGACCATGCGACCGCCCTCGGGCAGACTGCCGAACAGGCGGCCGCGCTCGGCCATCAGCAGTGCGCCGTCCTCAAGGCTGAACACGCCCGCCACGCAGGCCGCCGCGTATTGACCCACGCTGTGACCCAGCACAACGTCCGGTTCAAAGCCCCACGACTGCCACAGCCGGGCCAGGCCCATCTCCACCGCGAACAGGGCCGGCTGGGCGTAGGAGGTCTGCCGCAACGTCTCTTCGCTGTCGTGGCCGTCCACGTCGAAAACGACATCCAGCAGCGGTTTTTCGAGAACATCCGCGACCACCGCCGCGCAGCGGGACACCGTCTCGGCGAACACCGGCTCGCTGTCGAAGAGCTCTCGGGCCATGCCCGGGTACTGGCTGCCTTGACCGGTGAACAGCCACGCGGTCTTCGGCGTGTCGTCGGATAGCCCGCGCAGCAGGCCCGGCGCCGGGCGGTCGTCCGCGAGCGCACCGAGCAGCTCGGCGGCGGATTCCTTCGAGTTGATCACCAACGCGGCGCGGTGCTCGAAGTGCGCTCGCCCCACCCCGGCGGTGAAGCAGACGTCGGTCAACGACGCTTCCGGGTGCGCGCTCAACCAGCTGCGGTATTGATCGGCGATCTGCACCAGCGCGGCCGGCGTGCGCGCCGAGAGCGGAAGCACGCTGAACCGTGAATCGCCCGTACCGGGCGCGACCGCAACCTGTCCCGCCTCTTCGGGCGCTTCTTCGATGATCACGTGCGCGTTGGTGCCGGCGAAGCCGAACGAGCTGACTCCCGCAATGCGTGGCCGCCCGTCGCGCTGCCAGGCGGTGGCCTCCTGCACGACCTGCACCGCAAGCCGTTCCCACGGAATGTGTGGCGACGGAGTGCGGAAGTGCAGGTGCTGCGGCAGCAACTCGTGCTCGAGCGACAGGATGACCTTGATCACGCCCGCGATCCCCGCGGCGGCCTCCAGATGGCCGATGTTGGTTTTAACCGAACCAATTAACAGCGGACGGCTGGGGTCGCGCCCCTCGCCGAACACCGCGCCTGCGGCCTGCGCCTCGATCGGATCGCCCAGTGATGTCCCGGTTCCGTGTGCCTCCAGGTAGCCGACGTCGCCGGGCGCGATGCCGGCGCGCTTGCACGCCTCGGCGATAACCTTTTGCTGCGCAATGCCATTCGGCACGGTCAGGCCACCCGATGCGCCGTCCTGGTTGATCGCGCTGCCGCGGATCACGGCCCTGATGCGGTCACCGTCGCGGATCGCGTCCTCAAGCCGCTTCACCACGATGACACCGCAACCCTCGCCGCGCACGTAGCCGTCGGCGGCCGCATCGAAGGTCTTGCACCTGCCGTCGGGCGCGAGCATGTGCGCGTGGGAAAAGGTGATCATGGTCGCCGGGGTGAGCATGACGTTCGCGCCGCCGGCCAGCGCGAGGTCGCATTCCCCCAGGCGCAGCGCCTGGCATGCCTGATGGATCGCCACCAACGACGAACTGCACGCGGTGTCGACGGCGACCGAAGGGCCCTGCAGCCCCATCCGATAACTGATCCGGCCAGCTGCCGCGGCGTTCGACGTCCCGATCGCCATGTAGGCCTCGATCTCGGGATAAGCCAGCTCGCCGGAAGCCATCCCCAGGTAGTCATGGGTGGCCAAACCGACGAAGACACCGGTGTTGGAGTTCGCCAAAGCCGTTGGCGCGGTGCCCGAATGCTCCACCGCCCGCCACGCGGTCTCCAGCAGCAGCCGATGCTGCGGGTCCATCAACCTGACCTCGCGCGCCGACATGCCGAAAAACGGCGCGTCGAAACCGGTTACGTCATCGACGAAGCCCGCCCGACGGGTGACGACCTTGCCGGGCACATCGGGATCCGGATCGAAGAACTCGTCGACATCCCACCGGTCCTCGGGCACCTCCGATACCGCGTCCCGGCCTTCGGCCAGCACCCGCCAGAATTCGTCCGCATCCGCCGCGCCCGGAAAACGCGCCGCGTACCCGACGATCGCGAAGCCCCCGGAAGCCGACGTCCGCTCCTTAGGGTCCTCGACGGATGTCATGCGGTTGTCCTCCCCGTTTCGACCGGAAAATTTGATGCCCGCGGGCCCTTGCGGCGCCGGAGCCGTGGTTGCTTCGAACCACGTCCTAGGCCGCTCACTGCACACACCCAGGACCAGAGCTGGCAGAACCCCCCCGGGTACTGCCTTACAGCGACTGTCATCGCGAATCTACACATCCAGGCCGGGTTGCCGCAGCCGAATCGCCTACGCCGACCAGTATTACAAGCGCCGGCCGGATCCCGGCACCGCGACGCGCGGATGTCGTCAACTGCGGCCGCCGGCAAGGCCCGGCGGGGCCCTTGGGGCGGTGCGCTCGACGCTCGGCGCCCGCCGTCCCGATGAGCAGTTGGGCGCCGATGTGTGCATGTCGGGGACGGTGGCAGCCGGAGGGGCTATCTTGGGTCTCGCTACCGGCGGGGCCGAAGTGCCGCCGTGAAACTCGGGGAGAACATATTGCGCATCGGGAAAATCAGGATCGGCTCACTCGGTGACTGGACGCCAACCGCGGGGACGGTCATCTCGTGGCATCCGACCGCCGCGTCCCAGGAGAAGGCCCGCCAAGCCCCGGTCAGTTCGGTGCCCGTCAGCTACATGCAGGGCCAGCATCTTCGCAACTACCACGAGCGCACGGCCGCCGGGCTGGACTTCTCCCGGCAGATCATCGCCACCTGCGAGGTACCCGGCCAGTGCGACATCGCCGCCATGGATCACGCCGTCAACGCGTACCTGCGCCGGCATGACACCTTCCGCAGCTGGTTCGAACCCACTGAAAATGGCGAGTTCATCAGGCACACCCTCAGCGATCCCGCCGATATTGAATTCACGCCGATCGACCACGGCACAATGACGGTTGAGGAGATTCGGGCGCATCTGGTGGCCATTCCGAATCCGTTGGAGTGGGGCTGTTTCACCTTCGGAATCGTCCGAAACGAGGACCATTTCACTTTCTTTGTCGCCATGGATCATGTTCACGGGGACGCGACATTGGTCGGGACGACGATGCTGGAGGCCAGCGGGATGTATGCGGCGCTGAGCGGCGGCGGTGAACCCCTTGCGCTTCCCGCGGCCGGCAGCTTTAACGATTTCTGCGCGCGCGAGCGCCAGTACGTGTCGGCGTTGACCCTGGAGTCGCCGCAGGTGCGCGCCTGGGTCGACTTCGCCGAGAACAACGACGGCGGCTTTCCCGAATTTCCGCTCCCGCTGGGTGATCCGTCGGAGCCGAGCGGCAGTGAGTTGCTATCCGAATTCCTGATGGACCCGGAACAGACGGAGCGGTTCGAGTCGGCCTGCACGGCCGTCGGTGCGCGCTTCATCGGCGGCCTGTTCGCCTGCCTCGCCCTGGTAGAGCACGAGTTCACGGGTGCCCTCACGTACTACGGCCTCACCCCCAGGGACACCCGCAGAACCACCGACAATTTCATGACGCAGGGGTGGTTCACCGGCTTGGTTCCGATCACCGTGCCAATAGCGGCGGCCTCCTTCGCCGAGGCCGCGTGGGCGGCGCAGGCTTCCTTCGATTCGGGTCTGGACTTGTCGAAGGTGCCGTACTACCGCGTGTTGGAACTGGCGCCGTGGTTGAAGTGGCCGGAGCCGAATTTTCCGGTGTCGAACTTCCTGCATGGCGGAGCCGCACCTCTTAACGCCGTCCTCGCCGCGGCCGACCTGGGTTATGCCAACAATTTGGGAATCTATTCCGACGGTCGCTATTCGTATCAATTGACCATTTACGTGTTTCGGTACGGCGAGGGCACGGCAATGGCGATCATGTATCCCGACAATCCCGTCGCCCTGAAATCGGTCACCCGCTACATGGAAGCAATGAAGTCCGTGTGCGCGCGGGTCGCCGACAGCGGCCATTGGGGACGCGTCGCCTAGCGTGAAGTAGTTCGATGGCGCGGAATGGGAAATAGTCTCGGAATGGGAAATAGTGTGGTTTGAGGTGAGGCCAATATGCGACGGCTAGCCGATTTTGTGGTGCGGTGGCCCTGGGCGGTGATCGGGCTCTGGGTCGCGATTGCGGTGGCCCTGCCACTGGCCCTCCCCTCCCTGAACGAGATGGCGCAAAAGCATCCGCTCGCGATCCTGCCCAGCGATGCACCGTCGAACGTCACCGCGCGGAAGATGACCGAGGCGTTTCACGAATCCGCGTCGGAAGACCTCCTGTTGGTGGTCCTGACTGACGACAAGGGACTGGGCCCCGCCGACGAGGCCGGGTACCGCAAACTGGTGGACGCCCTGCGCGCGGACACCCGAGACGTCGTGATGCTGCAGGATTTCATCAGCACGCCACCGCTGCGTTCGGTCGTCACCAGCCAGGACCACAAGGCTTGGGTGCTGCCGGTCGGCGTGGCGGGCGAGTTGGGCACACCCCAGTCCTACGCCGCCTTCAACCACATCGCCGACCTGGTCAAACGCACCATGCAACAGGCCCCACCCGGGACGCATCTCACCGTAAACGTCACCGGCCCCGCGGCGACCGTCGCCGATCTCACAGTCGCGGGTAATCGGGACCGGCTGCCGATCGAGCTGGCTATCTCCGTCCTGGTGCTGATCGTCCTGCTCGTGGTGTACCGCAGCGCGGTCACCATGCTGCTGCCGCTGATCACGATCGGGTTGTCGCTGGTGATCGCCCAGGCGCTGGTGGCGGGCTACTCCCAGCTCACCGGCTCGGGCGTCTCGAACCAGTCCATCGTGTTCCTGAGCGCGATCATGGCCGGCGCCGGAACGGATTACGCCGTGTTTCTGACCAGCCGATATCACGACTATCTGCGGACCGGCGCGGACTACGACCAGGCGATCAAGAGGGCGATGATCTCGATCGGGAAAGTGATCACCGCGTCCGCCACCACCGTGGGCCTCACCTTTCTCCTCATCAGCTTCGCCCGGATGGGAGTCTTCGAAACGGTCGGCGTGTCGTCGGCGATCGGGATCGGCGTGGCATTCCTCGCCGCGATGACGTTGCTGCCCGCGATTCTCGTGCTCGCCGGCCCCCGCGGCTGGGTGAAGCCCCGGCGCGAGCTGACCGCCCGGTTCTGGCGGCGTTCGGGCATCCGCATCGTGCGCCGGCCGAAGGCCCACCTGGTTGCCAGCCTGCTGGTGCTGATCATCCTGGCGAGTTGCGCCGGCCTGGTGCGCTACAACTACGACGACCGCAAGGCCCTGCGCCCTTCGGCCCCGAGCTCGGTCGGGTACGCCGCGCTCGATCGCCACTTCCCCGTGAATCAGTCGATTCCGGAGTACATCCTCGTCCAGTCGCCGCATGACCTCCGCACGCCGCAGGCCCTGGCGGACTTGGAACAGATGGCCGACCGCGTCAGCCAGCTGCCGAACATCGCCGCGATCAGCGGCATCACCCGTCCCACCGGAAACGTGCCCGAACAATTCCGGGCCACCTATCAGGCGGGCGCCATCGGCTCATTTCTGGCCGGCGGGTCCACCCTGATCAACGAGCACACAAACGACCTCAACCGGCTGGTCGAAGGCGCCGGCACGCTGGCCGACAGCCTCGGCGACGTGCGCGGCCAGGTCAGCCAGCTCGCCGCCAGCGTGCAGGAACTGGAAAACGCGTTGTCCTCGACGAAGAACCAGTACAGCGGCGACACGCTGGTAAAGGAGGTCGACATCGCGGCCCAGCTCGTCGACCACGTCAACTCGCTGACCAACACCATGGGGTGGAACTTCTCGGCCGCCAAGAACATGTTCGCCTGGATCGGCCCGGTACTGGCGGCGCTGCAGGGCAACCCCGTCTGCGACGCCGATGCGTCATGCAGCGCAACCCGCGGGACGTTCGAGCAGTTGGTCGGCTCGCGCGACCAAGCGGACCTCGACGCCATCAACGACCTGTCCCACCAGCTGCAGGCCTATCCGGACAGACAGACCCTCAAGGCGTCGACGGACCGCCTGCGCAATGCGGTCGGCAAGCTCACCAACGTGCTGCGCACCATGGGGATGGACCAGCCCG
>NZ_LZKK01000234.1 GCF_001672815.1 Mycobacterium sp. E796
CGGTCGTCAAGACACCGCTCTACGAGGGCTTCATCCCCAAAGACGAGATCGACGCCACCTTGGCCACATTCGCGCCGCTTCATCCGCTCGGACGAGTCGGCACCCCCGCAGACGTCGCTAACGCGGTGACGTATCTGCTGTCTGACGAGGCCAGTTGGGTCACCGGCGCGATTCTCAACGTCGACGGCGGCATCATGGCCGGCCGCAACTAAGTCAGCGGTGACGCCGGATACACCGAAACGCCAAGCGCGTCAACATAAGTCCGGGTAAACGAAGGAGATCAGGTGTCACACCAATACAGCAAGGACCCTGCCGCGGTCGACGCGCTGAGCCCCGAGCAATACCGCGTCACCCAGGAGAACGGCACGGAGCCGGCGTTCACGGGCGAGTATTGCAATAATCACGAACCCGGCATCTACGTCGACATCGTCTCTGGCGAACCGCTTTTCGCCTCGGTGAACAAATTCGACAGCGGAACCGGCTGGCCAAGTTTCACCAAGCCCATCAGCGCGGACAGTATCGTTGCGCGGCGCGATCGCAGTCACTTCATGGATCGAGTCGAGGTGCGGTCGGCCCGCGCAGACAGCCATCTGGGGCACGTATTCCCCGACGGCCCCACAGAAGCAGGCGGTTTGCGCTACTGCATCAACTCGGCGTCGCTGCGATTCATTCACCGCGATGACCTGGAAGCGCAGGGCTACGGCGAATATCTGGCCTTGTTCACGAAAGACGCTTCTGAGCAACGCCTGAGCGTCAGCGAGCAGCGCCCATGACGAACCATAACAAGATCGCAGTTCTTGCCGGCGGGTGCTTTTGGGGCATGGAGGACCTGTTCCGCCGGCAGCCCGGCGTGGTGTCCACCCGTGTCGGCTACACCGGGGGCACCAACAGGCATCCCACCTACGGGCATCACCCGGGCCATGCCGAGGCACTCGAAATCACCTACGACCCGGACGAGACCAATTACCGGGCGCTGCTGGAATTCTTTTTCCAGGTCCACGATCCGACCACCAAGAACCGTCAGGGCAATGATGTCGGGACGAGCTACCGGTCCGCAATCTTCTATCTGGACGACGAGCAAAAGCAAATCGCACTGAACACCATCGCCGACATCGACGATTCGGGGCGATGGCCGGGCAAGGTCGTTACCGAGGTCAACCCGGCCGGCGAGTTCTGGGAAGCCGAGCCCGAGCACCAGAACTACTTGCAGCGCTATCCATCCGGCTATACCTGCCACTACATCCGTCCCGAATGGACACTACCCAGCCGCGGTGACGGTGCGGGCGGTGGAGCAGTGGCGGCGGAATATGCATAACCGGGAACCCACGACTCAACCGGATCGGCAGGTGCTGTTGAGCGCGTATGCGCCGTTGGTCCTCTACGGCGCCGCGTGGGCTGCGGCGAGGGTCTTACTTCGGGTCAGTCGCCGGCGACCGGCGGTGACGGGGTGACTCAGAACGCGAATTTGGCAGCGCTATCGGCGGCGGGGGTGTCGGTCTGGCTGGATGACTTGTCGCGCCCGCTGCTTCGTTCCGGCAAGTTGAGACGACTCATCCACACGAGAAGCGTTGTCGGCGTTACCACTAACCCGTCGACCTTTGAGCGCGCACTTTCCCACGGCCGCGCCTACGATGGCCAGATCGAAGAGCTGACTGCACGCGGTGTGGACATCGACACCGCGGTGCGCACGGCGATCACCGACGACGTCCGGGCGGCCTGCGATGTGCTGCGCGCGCAATGGGAGAACTCCGACGGCGTCGACGGACGGGTGTCCATCGAAGTCGATCCGTCACTGGCCCACGACACCGATGCGACGGTCGCGCAGGCCGTCGAGTTGGCCAAGATCGTCGACCGGCCCAACGTACTAGTCAAAATACCGGCGACCGCCGAGGGGCTGCCCGCGATCACCGCGGCGCTGGCCAAAGGTGTCTCGGTGAACGTGACACTGATCTTTTCCGCGGAGCGGCACCGAGCGGTCATGGACGCCTATTTGTCCGGCATCCAGGCCGCGCAGCATGCTGGTGCTGATCTAACTCAAATTCATTCGGTGGCATCATTGTTCGTATCTCGCCTCGACACCGAAGTCGACAAGCGACTTGAGGCGGTCGGCACTGATCGGGCGCTCGCACTCCGAGGGCAGGCGGGAGTCGCCAACGCGCGGTTGGCCTACGCCGCCCACCAACAGGTCTTTGAAGGCGAACCACGCTTCACCACCCTGCGCTCCGCGGGTGCCCGCGTGCAACGACTGCTGTGGGCCTCCACCGGGGTTAAGAACACCGCCTATCCCGACACGATGTATATCACCGAACTCGTGGCACCAAACACCGTCAGCACAATTCCGGAGCCGACACTAGAGGCGGTAGCCGACCACGGCTACATCGCCGGCGAAACCATGACTGGCACAGTGGCGCAGGCGCAGGAGGTGTTCGACCGGCTGACTGCGGTCGGAATCGATCTGCCTAACGTGTTCGCCGTGCTGGAACACGATGGGGTCGCCAAGTTCGCGGCATCCTGGTCTCGGGCACTCCGGCGCTGAACCCCCAGTCAGAATTCAACTTTCAGCTATCCAGGAGACCGATCTGATGTTCGCTTCGGCGCCGCCATTGGGAGGCCTTCGGGCCAGCCGGCCGTTCCCAGAGCGTGTCCGCCCCAAGGGTGGCTTGATCTACCGGCTGATCACCACGACCGATCACAAGGTGATCGGGATGATGTATGTCGTCGCGTGCTTTACGTTCTTTTTCTTCGGCGGGTTCATGGCACTCCTGATCCGCGCCGAACTGGCCGCGCCCGGGCTGCAGTTCCTATCCAACGAGCAGTACAACCAACTGTTCACGATGCACGGCACAGTCATGCTGCTCTTTTATGCGACCCCCATCGTGTTCGGGTTCGCCAACCTTGTGCTGCCCCTGCAGATCGGCGCGCCGGACGTCGCCTTCCCTCGGCTCAACGCGCTGTCGTTTTGGCTCTTCGTGTTGGGTGCGGTCATTGCCTTGGCCGGCTTCCTCGCCCCCGGCGGCCCGGCAGATTTTGGGTGGACCGCCTACACCCCGCTTTCCGACGCAATCCATTCGCCAGGCCCTGGAGGTGACCTGTGGATTGTCGGGCTCATCGTCGGCGGCTTGGGCACCATCCTGGGTGGTGTCAACATGATCACTACTGTGGTGTGTCTGCGTGCTCCGGGCATGACGATGTTCCGGATGCCGATCTTCACCTGGAACATCCTGGTCACCAGCATCATGGTGCTGGTGGCGTTCCCGCTCCTGACGGCGGCGTTGTTCGGGTTGGCTGCCGACCGTCACCTTGGCGCGCACGCGTTCGACCCGGCCAGCGGCGGAGTCCTGTTGTGGCAGCACATGTTCTGGTTCTTCGGCCACCCCGAGGTCTACATCATCGCGCTGCCCTTCTTCGGTATCATCACCGAAGTCATCCCCGTATTCGCCCGCAAACCGTTGTTCGGCTACTTCACCATGGTTTACGCCACCATCGGCATCGGGGCGCTGTCGATCGCCGTGTGGGCGCACCACCTGTATGCCACCGGTGCAGTGCTGCTCCCGTTTTTTTCCTTCGCCACCTACCTGATTGCGGTTCCCACCGGAATCAAGTTCGTCAACTGGATCGGTACAATGTGGAAGGGTCAGTTGACCTTCGAGACCCCCATGCTTTTCGCAGCGGGTTTCCTAGTGACCTTTCTGCTCGGCGGCTTGTCGGGCGTGCTGCTAGCCAGTCCACCAATCGACTTTCACGTCACCGACACGTACTTTGTGGTCGCCCACTTCCACTATGTTCTGTTTGGCACCATCGTGTTCGCCACTTACGCCGGAGTGTATTTCTGGTTCCCCAAGATGACCGGCCGGCTACTCGACGAACGGCTGGGCAAGTTGCACTTCTGGCTGACGCTGATCGGGTTCCACACAACATTTCTGGTGCAGCACTGGCTCGGCAATAAGGGGATGCCACGGCGCTACGCCGACTACCTGCCCACCGATGGGTTCACCGCACTCAATGTCATCTCAACCCTCGGGGCGCTCATCCTCGGTGCTTCGATGCTGCCGTTCGTGTGGAACGTTTTCCGTAGCTGGCGATACGGCGAACCGGTGACCGTCGACGACCCCTGGGGCCACGGCAATTCGCTCGAGTGGGCAACCAGCAGCCCACCCCCACGGCATAACTTCACTGAATTGCCGCCCATCCGCTCTGAGCGGCCCGCGTTCGAGCTGCACTATCCACACATGATCGACCGCATGCGGAGTGAGGCCCACTTCGTGCGCACACGAGCGAATAAGCGATAGCTGCCACTGGAGTGTGTACGAGTGAGGCAGAGACTCGATCTAACAAACAAGGAGGAGCTGCGAGCGGCAGGATGGCGGCGGTGCTGGCGGAGCGCAGGTAGTGGCGCGCCTGCCATAGCCATACTGGCAACTTCGGTTGCCATGCACAGTTATTGGCGCTATGAGGACCAAGTTGCGAGGTCCTCTGACGAACGTCCGGCGGTACTGTATTGGGGCTAGGCTGTCCCAGGGACCAGGACCGTCAGTGATCATCGCCCGGTGAATGATCTCCACTGAGCTTGGCGTCGTTAACAATTGCACGGCGTCGGGGTCCCCGGCTCGGGGCCTTATCGATTGTCCTGGCGGCATGGTCGACTGGCGAGTCGAGTAATAAATCGCGCAATTGTTTTCGTCCGCGGGTGAGCCTCGAACCTACCGTTCCTTGACGGGTGCCTGTCATGGCGGCGATCTCTTTGTAGGAGTATCCCGCTATGTCAGCGAAATAGACAGTGATGCGAAAGTGCTCAGGTAAGACCATCATTGCCTTCTTGAGGTACGGGTCTAGCAGCAATTCGAGCGCCTGGTCTTCGGCCGACTGTAGGCCCGCGGGACTGCGCGGGGCACTGGCCACTAGCTGTCGATCGGTGATCTCGCCAACCGGATGTTGCATGGGACGGCGCTTTTGCCTCCGATAACTGCTGATATAGGCGTTGGTCATGATTCGCCGCAGCCAAGCTGCGAGGTTCGTTCCTGGCTCGAATGTCCGCAGACCGGCATAAGCGTTGAGCACCGTTTCTTGCACCAGATCCTCCGCATCCGTTCGATTGGAGGTCATCCGAAGAGCTTGCCGGTAGAGAGGCTCGAGGAGCGGGATGAGGGCCCTTTCAAATTCAGCGCTCAACGAGCCGTCCGGCGCCGTTGCCTCTTGGACCGATTCCCGCCTCGCGCAGCTATTACCGCAGGTACGGTATTTCCTTGCCTCCACAGACCCTCCGCTCGCCGTCTGGTGCCAGCGTCCACCAGCGCAGGGTGAGTGGTCATCACCCGTTGTCGCAATTCGTCCGGGTGAGCGCAGTTCCCTCGGCACCGACGACATGCTGGCGGCTGCGCTTCGCGGTCGACCTCGGCCATCGGCCCGGTCGTCGAGGTCGTGGCAACTCACGTGCCCACTTTGTATGTGGCGCCGTCGATGACGAAAACTGTTGAAGTCCAAGCGAATCGCTCTCACCGGGCGAGGTGTCGACATGAGGACCGGCGCGTCGTCGCAGAACGCCATCCGCGAACTCGACGCCGAACGGTTCGCATCGACTGCTGCCTGAACTTGCCGATCCGATCGACCGGCTCTGACGATTCTTCTGTCGTCAACCACCCGGGTGAGTCACGGAGGTGGGCGACGACAGTTCACCCCTTTGCGCGCCATGCTCTTAACGTCTACGCCCGCGCAGCGTGTTCTGTTGTGTGTGGGATAACCATCGCCCCGAGCAAGGAGAACATGGTGAGCGCCGCCAGGAGAATGCTTGAGACCTATCCACGAGACCTAGGTCGCATCGACTGGGTCAAGCTGGTCGCATGCATCGAGGCCTGTATCGAATGTGACCAAGCCTGCACCGCGTGTGCAGACGCCTGCCTCAGTGAAGACGACGTCAATCACTTAACTAAATGCATCCGTACTTGCCTTGACTGCTCGGATGTCTGCGCCACAACCGGCCGCGTCCTGTCCCGGCACACGGGCTACGACGCCAACCTGACAACAACGGTGCTCCAAACGTGCGCCATCTCCTGTAAGACGAGCGCAGACGAATGCGACAAGCATGCGCCGAAACATGAGCATTGCCGCGTGTGCGCCGACGTATGCCGTCGCTGTGAACGAGCCTGCCGCGACCTTGTTGAGGCGCTCGGCTGAGACAACGACCGAGCGGCCATAGACGGCCTTCGCTGCGCGAGCGTGACCTTTTGGAGATACGGAATGGAGGCGGCGCTGATGGGGATTTCTGAATTCGATGATGTGCAGGCCCACCTGCTCGAACCGGAAGAAAGCCTGGACTCAGAACAGACTGGCATCGACTTCGACGAGGGCTACTCACCGCCGGAACGCCCGCGTGAACTCCTGGCGTGGGGTCTCACGACGAGGGAAGCGCGGACCCATGAAAGTCTGGCCCGCCGACTGGCCCGCGAGGTGCCCGACGTGACGTATCAGTCGGATGGCGACGGAATCGGCGATAGCGCCGACAGCGATGGTGAGCTAATCGACGATCAGGTCGGCGACATGCGCGCAGGTCGGCTTGTCGCCTTCGCCGTCGACCCGACGGATTTAGGGACGGACTACCTGGCCCACGACGTCGGCATTGACGGCGGCGCTGCATCGGCGGAAGAAGCCGCCATGCATATCGTCGTCGATGAAGACACTTGAGCTGTGGTGACCCGAATTGTGATTCTCGGCGGCGGGCCGGCCGGATACGAGGCTGTATTGGTTGCGGCCGCAGGAGGTCCCGCCGTAGCCCGCGTCACCGTCGTCGATTCCGACGGGATAGGCGGCGCCGCGGTCTTGTGCGACTGCGTGCCATCGAAGACATTTATCGCCTCCACGGGCCTGCGCACCGAACTGCGACGGGCGGCCCGCCTGGGCTTCGACATCGGGTATCGCGGACACAGGTCGCGGGCATTTACGCTGCGGGGGACTGCACGGGCATTTTGCCGTTGGCATCCGTTGCCGCGATGCAGGGTCGGATCGCGATGTATCACGCGCTCGGTGAAGCCGTCAATCCGCTCCGGTTGGGCACCGTCGCGGCGACGGTGTTCACCCACCCCGAGCTCGCGACGGTCGGCGTCGCGCAGACCGCGATCGACGACGGCTCGATCCAGGCCCGCACGATCATGTTGCCGTTGAAAACCAATGCGCGGGCGAAAATGTCGGAGCTACATCATGGCTTCGTCAAGCTATTTTGCCGGCAGGACAGTGGCGTGGTAATCGGTGGCGTGGTGGTCGCGCCGATCGCCTCGGAATTGATACTGCCGATCGCGATGGCCGTTCAAAACCGGATCACTGTCGACGATCTGGCGCAGACGCTTGCGGTCTATCCGTCGCTCTCGGGCTCGATCACTGAGGCGGCCCGCCGGCTCATAGCCCGCGATGATCTGAACTGATGCACGAACTAATCAAACCAACCAGGGCTCGGTGGATCCGGTGGCGGTTGATGGCGCATCGCGCCGATCGACGAGCGATCGCCATCGTCGGACTTCGATGTGGCGGGATCCCAGGTTAAGCATTATCACCCGGGTGAATCGTGCTGAGGAGTGATGACAGATGGACAGGGTCGGGAGATGCTGTGCTGGATATCTCCGCAGCCGTCTACCACGTCGCGGTGCAGGACGCGTGGCCACCAAGGACGCCACTACCTCTTGCGATCGATCGCTGACACCACGTCGATGCCCAAATGCCGCACAGGAGAAAAGATATGAAGCCGGTCCCGGCCCACCGTCAACCCCCAAAGGCGGAACCGGACACCTCAGTTGTGATCGTCGGCAGCGGGTTCGCCGCTTTCGAGTGCGCGCGCCGCCTGGCCCGGCGGTTAGACAGGGCGCGTGCCTCGGATGTGAGGGTGACCATTGTTTCGCCGGTCGATTACCTGCAGTACACGCCACTGCTGGCTGATGTGGCCGGTGGGCTGGTCGACCCGCGGTTTGTCTGTGTTCCGCTGGCCGGAACGCTCAAGGGCGTGCAGGCGGTGCGCGGCCGGGTCGATAGCGTTGACTTCGACCGGCGTATCCTCTCGTTCACCGATCCGGAGGGCCACGTAGGGACGCTGTCATGGGATCGGCTGGTCTTAGCACCCGGCTCGGTGACCCGGCTGTTCGATACGCCCGGTTTGGCCACCCACGCGCACGGGCTGAAGTCGACGGCCGAGGCGCTGTATCTGCGCGATCGAGTGATCGAGCAGTTGGAACTCGCTCACGTCGACGAAAACGAGGCGCGTGCGGCCGCGCGACGCACGATTGTCGTTGTCGGTGCGTCGTATTCGGGTTCAGAGTTGACGGCGCAGCTGCGAGCGCTCGCCGATGCGGCGGCGAAGCAAATGGGCTTCGATCGGGCCTCGGTGCGGTTTGTGCTGCTGGACTTGGCCGACCATGTCATGCCCGAGCTGGGGCAGAAGCTCGGCGACGTGGCGATGCGTGTGCTGCGCTCTCGCGGAATCGATGTGCGGTTGGGCACGACCCTCAAGGAGGTTCACGCTGATCATGTTGTGCTCACCGATGATTCGCGCATCGACACTTACACCGTAGCGTGGGTAGCTGGCGTGGCCCCGTCACCGCTGATCGCCACGCTGGGCTTGGAAACCGAGCGGGGCCGACTGAAGGTGCAGACCGATCTGCAGGTACCAGGTCACCCTGACGTATTTGCCGCGGGCGATGCCGCCGCCGTTCCGGACCTAACTCAGCCCGGCAAGATCGCCCCGTCCACCGCCCAGCACGCGATCCGACAAGGTAAGACGTTGGCCCACAACGTCGCTGCAAGTCTCGGCTACGGCGAGCGGAGGGACTACCATCATAGCGACAAGGGTATGGTCGTCGACTTGGGTCCGCGCTACGCCGTCGCCAACCCGCTAGGCGTGCACCTGTCGGGCTATCCCGCAAAGTTTGTCGCCCGTACCTACCACCTCTACGCACTTCCGCGCCTCGTCAACCGCTGGGCGGTCGCACTCGCATATCTCACCGACGTCTTCTTCCCGCGCACGGTGTTGTCGATGGGATTCGCTTGCGGTGCCGACGCGCAATTCACGGCAAGCGAAGTCGTCCATCTGCCGAAGGCGGCAGCGGCAGTTCCCGCCTCTCATTTCAGCTGAACATCCAACGCCGGACTTGTTCGCGATGATCACCACCACCAAACGGAGCACCAATGAGTATCGTCAACAACGGCTTTCGTGGACGAAGCGGTGAGCCGGCCCGTGAGCTACCGCCCGGCCAGCATTTGACCGCGGACTTCCCTGTCCTGCAAGCAGGACCGACTCCGCGGATCAATCTCGATGACTGGCGATTCACGATTCGCAACGAGCTCGGTGCCGAATACTCTTGGACCTGGGCCCATCTCAAGCTCCTGCCCAGCGAGCGACTCAATGTGGACATCCACTGCGTAACCACGTGGTCCAAACTGGATACCGAGTGGGAAGGGGTCTCTCTGGACACGCTCTTCGAATCAATCAACACCACTGCCGGATTCGCCCTGGTCGGTTCCTACGGCGGCTACACCACAAATCTTCCGTTGGGCGACCTTCTCGGCGGGAAGGCGTGGATCGTCTACGCGTACCAGGGCGCACCTCTTAGCGCGGTACACGGAGGGCCGGCGCGGTTGCTGGTGCCGCACCTATATTTCTGGAAGTCCGCGAAGTGGGTGAAATCCATTGAGCTGCGCGACAGTGACGCACCGGGATTCTGGGAGCGGTTCGGCTACCACAACTACGGCGACCCTTGGCGAGAACAGCGCTACGCGGGGGATTGACGACGACTGTGGACGTCCACCTGGAATCGAAGTTGCGCTGGCGGGTCGCGCGTGTGGTGCACTCTGAACCCGAGACCGACTCGGCGCAAACGATCGCGCTGACCGTGCCGGGCTGGGGCGGGCACTTGGCTGGCCAGCACATTGATCTCAAGCTGACCGCTGAGGACGGCTACAGCGCGCAACGCAGCTATTCACTGAACAGACCACCCGACGGTGAGCGCATCGAGCTCACCGTGCAGCAGATTCCCGACGGGGAAGTCTCGCCCTACCTCACCGGACTGCCCGTCGGGGAAGAGATCGAACTTCGAGGACCCATCGGCGGCTGGTTCGTCTGGCGGCCTGACGATCAGGCTCGGGTGCTGCTCGTCGGCGGCGGATCGGGGATCGTCCCGTTGATGGCCATGCTGCGACAGCGGGTAACGGCGGGCAGCGCCGACTTTCGACTCGTCTATTCGGTGCGCAGTCCCGACGACGTGTACTACGCCCAAGAGCTTGGCCGGCTCGAGCGCGAATGTGGCTGGTTGCAGGTTGCGCTGGTCTACACTCGCGTGGCCCCGCCGCAGTCCGCCCGGCCGCCCGGTCGAGTCCGTGGCGCTGACCTCGCTTCGACGGATTGGGCGCCCGCCGCCGGTACGCGCGTCTATGTCTGCGGTCCAACGGGATTCGTGGAATCGGTGACCGCGAAGCTGATCGCGCAGGGGCATCCGCCGTCAGCCATCCGGACCGAGCGGTTCGGGCCGAGTAACTAATTCAGAAGCGAGGGGCAATGACCGAACCAACGCACGTCGACGGTAACGCGGTCGCGGGCGCTTTCGCAGAAGTGCTGGGCTTCGATGTCACCACCGCGACGTTGACTTGCGGAAAATGCGGTTGCGCCAGGACATTCGCCGAGAGCCACGTCTATCATCGCGGGCCCGGCATCGTGGTGCGCTGCCCATGCTGCGGAGATGTCCTGGCCCGACTGGTGCGCACGCCCACCGATGTGTGGCTCGACTTCCGCGGCGCCCGGTCCTGGCGTGTTCCGATCCCGGCGCCCTGATGGAATCCCTCGAAGCGCTCGCCAGTCGCGTGCGTACCGCCGGCATCGTGGACGCCATGGGGCGACGGCACCGACATCGGTGTCATCTACTCGACCTGGTTAGCCCCACTCCCGGTCGCCGGCTATTCGGCCCCGACGTGACCATCTCCTACTTCCCCGCGCGCCGGGCCGCTCTCCCGCCCGAGCGCTACAACTTCAAGACGTTGTTCTACGACGCCATCGAAGGCGGCGCCGACGGGTGCGTGCTGGTCCTGGTCCTGGCCAGCAACGGCTACACCGATGCGTCATTGGGAGGTGGGACAAAGCTGCCGCGTGTCCGAAACCATCGGCTCGCCGGCATTCTCGCCGACGGACGGCTGCGCGACTTCGCCGAACTCGAACTCTACGACCTCGCCATCTATTGCCGAGGCGAAACGACGCGATGGGGCGGCGACATCGTGACCCCGTACGAGGCGAACCGTCCGATCGTGGTCGCCGGGGGTGGCGGTCCGGCCCGGCGACTATGTCTTCGCCGATGCCTCCGGCGCCGCGGTCATACCCACCGACGACGTGTGCGCTGTACTCCGCGCCGCAAACCGAGTCGCGGTGGAGGACGCAGCGGCCATCGCCACCATCAGAGACGAAACTTCAACCACACCGGGAGGCAATGAGAACTGAGGGTCTCCACCCGGGTGAATTGCCCAGCGGGATGAAGACATCTCACCCCATGCCCACCGATAGTTGTCGTTGATCTGAGCTGCGGGCCCCCGGGGACCGGCCGTGCTTCTCGGACAAGCAGAACAACAGCCTTGGGCCGCAACAATCAATGACGAGAGGAAGCCGTGGCATGGCCAAACCCGAGTTCTTCGACACCCCCGGATACGGCGAGATCGCCCGTAACCGCAACCACTACCGCCAAGCTCTACGAATCGGCGATCGCATCGAGATCTCCGGCCAAGGAGGCTGGGACGTGGATTTCACCTTGTCGTGCGCATCCCTGGAGGAGGAGATAGTCCAGGCCTGCGACAACGTCGAAAAGACCCTCGCCGAGGCCGGCGCCAGCTGGCACGACGTGGTGAACATTCGCTCCTACCATGTCCCGACGGTCGTCGAATCCATTGGTGACGAACACATGTCGGTGATGGTGGACCAACTCCGCGCGCGGTTCGGCGAGAGTCTCCCGTTGTGGACGGCGGTGGGCGTCGAGGCGCTCGCGCTGCCCAACCAGCGCGTCGAGATCGAGGTCGTCGCCATCGTGGGACGCGGCGGCAAGTAGGCACGATATCGCTAAGCGCCGCCCCGAGGCACCGACGCCCTGGCGCCGCGAAACGACTCACCCTTGAACGGAGGCGGGCGTGGACCGACTATTTCATGCTCTGATCAGCGACCCGCTCGGTTCCCTCGATGCCGCTGTCAAAGCCTCGGCGCTATTCCTCACGGCTGCGATCCTGTTTCGGTTCATGGAGCGCCGTACCCTCGCCGAATTCGCGCCGTTCGACTGGATCGCTGCGGTGGCGGCCGGAGCCATCGTCGGTCGGGCTGCAACAGCCAGCGATAGCTCGTGGCTCAACGCAACCGCGGCGCTCATCAGCCTTCTTCTCGCCCACGCGGTACTAGCCAGATTGCGCTTCATTCCGGCGATTCGGCGCTTCATCGATCCGCCTCTCAAAGTGCTGATCCGCAACGGACATGTCGACCGACGCAACCTGCGCCGATGCGGACTAACCAATGCCGATCTGCAGGCTGTACTGCGACAGCACGGACACGAAAGCCCCGATCGTATTCACCTGGCGATCTTCGAAGCCAAAGGCGCTATCTCCATTCTTTTAACGGATGGGAAGGGTCATCGGCATGATGTACGAGTTGACAAGCGGCCAAGTCGATTTCACGTTTAAGTGCGTCTGTCAGTCCATTGCGGCGTGGGGTGTGATTCGGTGATCCAACGCTGGGCGTCGAGTGCAGCAGCACAGCCGGTGGCTGCAGCGGTTATCGCTTGGCGGTAGCGTCGGTCGATCAGGGCACCGGCGGCGAATACGCCGTCCACTGAGGTGTGGTTACTATCCGCACGGGTTAGAACGTAGCCCCGGGTATCGAGGCCGATAAGTCCCTTCAATAGGTCCGAGCGAGGCCTTTGTCCGACGGCGATGAACACCGCGGCAACGTCGATGTCGTAGAAGGCTGTGCTATGCGTGTTGCGCACCCGCAACCCGGTGACATGGTGTCTGCCGAGGACGGCTAGCACTTCAGTGGACATCAGGATCGTGATGTTGGGATGAGCGCGTAGCCGAGCGACGCCAATTGCCGATGCCCGGAGCCGGGGACGATGGTGGACGAGGGTCACGTGGCGGACCAGCGGTGCGAGATAGAGCGCCTCTTCGGCCGCGGCGTCGCCACCACCGATGACGGCGACCTCGTAACCGGTGTACTCCGCACCATCGCGTTTGGCGCTGGTACTGAGCCCGCGGCCCAACAGGTCGCGCTCGCCAGGCACATTGAGCGGACGGTTGATGGAACCCATCGCGAGGATCAGCGCGCGGGCGTGGTGTCGTTCGTCGCGTATGGCGATGGTCTTCACCGCATCGTGCAGAACGAATCGGTCGACGTCGCCTTGGTGAAATTCGGCGCCGAAGCGCTGTGCCTGGTCGCGCATCGCAGCCACCAGGACGGGTCCGCACACGGACGGGCCGATACCGGGATAGTTGTCAACCGACCCGGCGGCCACCAGTGCACCGCCAGGCATTACGCCCTCCACCACGAGGGTGTCAAGCCCGGCTCGCGCGGCGTAAATCGCCGCGGTGTAGCCGGCGGGGCCTGACCCGGCGACGATGACATCACGAACCCGGCCCGCGGACCGCATCACTCGGTGGTGCTCTGCCGTGCGGGCCGGCGTTCGGTGATCGCGGGTCGGCATGGCATGCGAGCGTGGTTCGGTGTCGGCGTCATAGGTTGATGGCGTGCCCCGTGAGGATGGCGACATCGAAATGATCCATAGAAGCCTCAGTAGAGTCGTGGGTGTCGTTTCGATAAGACGCGTCCTGATCAGCCCCAGGGCGAAAGCATCTGATTCTATTCTGCAGCAACGCTTTCCAGGACCATCGCTACGGCCTGCCCCGAGCCGATGCAGATTCCGATCACCCCGTAACGGGCACCTCTTTCACGCAATTCGATCGCCAACGTCAACAAATAACGAGTTCCGGTAGCCCCGAACGGATGTCCGATCGCTACCGCGCCGCCATTGGGGGTCAGCTTGTCATCGGGAACCACGAAACCATCTAGCTGGTTTGGCAATTCCCGCAGCACGCCGAGCGCCTGGGCGCTGAATGCCTCGTGCACCTCCCACACGTCGATCTGCTCGGGGACAAGCTCAGCCCGGCGGATCGCGGCCGGGATCGCCCATGCAGGGGCCACGCCCATAATGAGGGGGTCGATGCCATAGACCGCGCTCGATACCACGCGGGCCAACGGTTCGATGCCGAGCTCCCTGGCTCGCTTCCCGGAAGCGATGACAACGGCACTTGCACCATCACTTAACGGCGAGGAATTGGCCGCCGTCATTTGAGTCGTGCCGGGCTGCGCTGGTAAGGCCGCCAGCACCTCAGCGGTGGTGTCATCGCGGATGAACTCGTCATGCTCTGCTAGGCGGGCAGGCGTCTTCTTGGTCGCTGGGATCGTCACGGGCATAATCTCTTTGGCTAGCCGACCTCGATCACGGGCGGCCCGGGCATGTCGCTGGGAGCGCAGTGCGAAGGCGTCGATCTCCTCCCGGTTCAGTGAGTAGCGGTCGGCGACATTTTGCGCGGTCTCGATCATGGTGATGTAAGCGTTGCGGGCCAGCAATACCGTGTTGGGCGGTCCTCCAGCACCGCTCCACATAGTGTCGAGCATGACAACCGGGCCTCGGGGACTGAAGGCGGCCTCGCCCTTCATCAACGCCCACCCCGATCGAGACATCGACTCGACTCCGCAGGCGATACCCAGGCCGAGGTCGCCGGCCTTGATCGCATGGCTGATGGTCAGCGCCGCGCTTAGTGATGATCCGCAAAATCTGTTCATGGTGGCCCCGGCCGCGGTGTCAGGAAATCCCGCAGACAACGCCGCCCAGCGGGCGACGTCGCCCATGCCCTCGTGAGCGGGGTTAACGCAACCCGCCACGATGTCCTCCACGGCATCCAGCGGCACACCCAGCCGGTCGCAGGCACCCTTCATCGTCATTCCCAGCAGGTCATCGGCCCGAATACCGGACAGCGTGCCGCCATAGCGGGTGAACGGGGTTCGTACGCCGCCCAAAACATAAGCCTCAGTCATCGCCGTCCTTTTCGAATGCACTGGCCCGGAAGGTCTGGTGTGGCTGAAGTCAGCCATCGCGTCGCGCATGTCGTAGTTTCGTTCCCGGGCTCCCTGGCGGCGGCCGGGCCACCCGTCTTTATGCTTCCGATCCAGTCGCACCTAGCTGTGGACTAGGCTGCGCCCGCTGTGTGCTCATGAACCCGGGGCATCTGCTCCTCGATGAGGATGCCCGCGCGCGGGGTGAATCGTCATCACCCCAACGATCTGTTCCCCGGGTGATTCGCGCTGGGCGTTCTGAAGCGCTGGAAAACGTCAAATAGATGACTGTTCCATCGCGCCCGCGGGAAGACGCAACACTTCAGATTGACCTTGACGGCACACCGCTTTGCGGCCGGTCCGGGAGCATGCGATGCCGCGGCCTCGGAGTGTCCTTACTCACCCGGGTGATTGGCGTTGTGGGATGAAGACAGCTCACCCCGCGGCGGACCAGGCTTGACTACCGAAAGACGTGTGCGGCAACGACCGATTGTTTCGGCGCTACACAACCAAAGTCAGCACGGCGTAGCAGGTGAACAAATCCGGGAAAGGGACCGAGCGATGGCGCGCATCAACCTCGATGACTGTCAATTCACAATCCCGCAACGAGGTCGGCGCCCACCAAGCATGGACGTGTCCCCAGCCCCAGGACTTCCGCTTATTGCCATGCGACAAATCCTGCGGTGGGTAATTGTGCTTCTGGCATCGTGGGGGATTGGACTACTGGTTGCGGCGTGGATTGTTCCCGGAGTTTCGTTGTCGGTACCGGGGTTCATCATCGCCGTGCTGGCGTTCGCCGTGATGCAGGGGATCTTGTCTTTATCGATCTTGAAGTTGCCCCGTGAGTACGCGTCGCTGCTCCTTGGGGGCACCAGCTTGGCATTGACGATCGTCGCGTTGATCCTTGCGTCGATATTGACGCACGGGATCACCATTGACGGTATGCCATCCTGCCTGGCCACGACGACGGTGGTGTGGCTCGTGACAACGATAGGGGTGACGCTGCCCGAGCTCCTTATCCGCGGCCGGGCCGACTCGACCTAACAAAACCGTCCGGCAGTCACCGATGTATCGGTGATCCGCGTCGAGATGCTGTAGTTCGTGCGGGTCCGCCATGGATGGAATTCGATATCTCGTATGAGGACGACGGAGGGAGCGGCGATGGGAGACACACATGACGATCCGACGGATCACTGTCGGACCACGCAACCGCACGCAGGTATCACCGTAAAGGACAACTTCTTCTGGCCGGGGTTGATCCTGCTGGTAGTAGCGACATTTGGGCTCATCAGCACCGCGGCAGAAGCCGCGTATCGACATTACGAATGGCTTCCCACCACGGCGCTCATCGCTGTTCTCGGCGTGATCGCGGGAGCGCAGCGGCTCGTCATGGAGCTTCGCCGCGTGACCCGCATCGATGCGCAGTGGGACGCTGACCATACAGGTAGTCGGACGCGCCAGCGCACTCGCTAATTACAACAGCCGAGCGCCCCGTCGACATTGACACTCACGGGTGTGCACAGTGCAGTCTTGCGTAGGTGTATCATGCGGTATCCCAACGTATTTCGCATTTACATTACTGCCGAGAATACCCGCGTCCTGCGGTAGTCACGCGGCCGTCGTCACTATGGAGTGAATCGCCCTCGCCTCGGGTTCCCGGCGCTTCTTCCTTAATCGGTGCTTCGCGATATTCGCCGAATCGCCCGGGTGAACCAGTTCGCCGGGTGATGACCACTCATCCCACCTCAACGGATGCTGGCTTATGAGATCGCGAGCGGAGGGTATGTGGAGCCGATCATGTACCGGCTCTGTGTTCGGGGCCGCATCAGCGAGCAACGGGTCGCGATGACGGTCGACAACCTTGCTGCGTTGATTACCGCGGAACCCATCGCCACAAATTGGAGAAAACCAAATGAAGCCTCGCCAATTTCAACGATCGACTGCCGAATACGACTCCGGGACCGCGCGAACACCGTGGCTGCTGGATCGAATGCGGGACGCGGCCGCCTCTGCCCGGCTTTGGACACGTCGGAAAGGAGGCACCCCGATGGACGCCATACCGGCGATCGAGGATCAACTTCAAGCGCTGCAGGCCATTTGCAGTGCCCAGCGGGTGTCGACCGGCAATGCCTGTGGTGCGCCGGCAGTGGCCGTAGCCGAGATACACGCCATCGACGGATGTGACCAGAGAGGACTAACCCCAGACGGCGATCTCGTTGAGACGCTCTGTCAAGCCTGCTTGGCTACGTTGCATCGGGCCATCGCGGATTACGTAAGCGGCAAGAGCGAGATGGCATCCCGATGCGGCGCCCGCCCGCATTGCTCCACCTGCGGGCGCCCCACTGGGTTCCTGCGCAGCGTCTTCACCGTGCGCACGATCGGCCCCGGGGGCCCGACATCATGAACCGACTACGCGTGGCCTGGCTATTTGTGGCGGTAGTTTCCGGCGATTACACCGTCCTCACGTTAACCGTTGGTCAGCTAAGCGATTTCAGCGCCAGCGCCGCCATTTGTGCGGGAGCAACGGTGGCGGCCGGGCTGACGGCCTACGCGGGCCGCCGACGCCAAAAGGTGGGAGTGCGGCGACGAGCGGCGCTCCGCAAGCGGTATGACCACCGGGCCGTCACCGAGCCGCGCTGCCCGAGACCGGAGCCTGCCACCGGTTTCGAATCTGATGGTGCGCGAATGTGTTGGGCTGCAGGGAAACTGACGGACCCGCCATGGAAGTGATGACATGAGCTCATTCGCCAGTGTATCGGGTTCACCGGAGTATTCGGTCCGCGCCGGCGAAGTCGTTGACGTCACTCAGGACGGCCCGAGCATGGCCGGGCGCATCGCCTCGCTCGGTGCCCGGCTGATGATCCGCCCTGCGTTGAGCGTAGGCTGCCACCTGCCATCGGTGCCCTGGCCTTGGGGCGCAGTGGAATTCGCCGCGCGCGCCATCCCGCCGGCACCGGGCACGGTACGCGACGGCATCGGCCTGGCGCATTGCACCGCGCAGCTCGTCCGCGCCGCGAGAGTGCTACCGGCCGACGGTACCCGCCGGGTTGTGCTGTATTTGCACGGCGGGGCGTTCCTGACCTGCGGCGCTTACTCGCACGGGCGACTGGTGACCATGCTGTCGCGTTTCGCCGACAGCCCCGTACTGGTGCCCAACTATCGCAAGATTCCCAAACATTCGGTCAGCGATGCGGTCGATGACTGCTACGACGGCTACTCCTGGTTGCGCCGGCAGGGCTATCAGCCTGATCAGATCGTGCTGGCGGGCGACTCCGCCGGTGGTTATCTGGCGCTTGCGCTCTCCGAACGCCTGCTCGAGTGCGGTGAACAGCCTGCCGCGCTGGTGGCAATGTCACCGCTGCTGCGACTGTCCACGCCGCGCAAAACGACCCACCCCAACATCGGCTCGGATGCGATGTTTCCGCCCAGAGCGTTCGACGCCCTGCACGGATTAATCGCTCGCGCTGGAGCTCAGCGCCGCGCCAAGGGGCTTCCCGACGCGCTCTACGAACCACTCGATCACATCCGACCCGGCCTGCCACCGACCTTGATCCATGTGTCCGGCTGCGAGGTGCTGCTCCATGACGCGCAGCTGGCCGCCCAGCGGCTGGCCGCAGCCGGTGTTCAGGTCGAGGTGCAGATATGGCCGGGCCAAATCCACGTGTTCCAATTCGCGGCGCCGATCATTCCCGAGGCCACGCGCTCGCTACGCCAGATTGGCCAGTTCATTCGCGATGCGACCGGATAATGAATCGATTGCAGAAGGTCGCCACCACAGATCCCGGCCGGGGATGTTCGCGTCCGTATGCCTTTCCATACTCCAGCGATGCCGCCGCACTCACCCGGGTGAATTAGCTCGACGGGTGATGACCATTCACCCTACGTCGGTAAATGCTGATTCGGAAGTTGGGGAGCGGAGGCTGAAGTGCAGTCGACGATTTACCAGATCTGCATTCGAGGCCGCCTCACGGAGCGGCTCGGGTCCGCATTAGAAGGGATGCGCCTCGAGGCCGGTTCGACCGAAAGCGTGTTCACGGGTGAAATCCGTGACCAGTCACAACTTTACGGACTGCTCGACCGGGTCCGTGACCTAGGCCTCGAGCTCGTCAGCGTGCAGCCGCAACCCGCGCCCGACCCTGCAACCAAAACCCTTATCAGAGAGGACCTGTAATGCAAGCCATCACTGTTTCAGATCGCGACGCCGGTGTCGCTGGCCTATCGCTGAGCGACCTGCCTTACCCCCAGGCGGCCGACAACGACGTCATTGTTCGGGTACACGCCGCGGGCTTCACACCCGGGGAGCTTGACTGGCCACACACTTGGATCGACCGGGCGGGTCATGACCGGACACCGAGTGTGCCCGGCCACGAGCTGTCGGGTGTCGTGGTGGAGTTGGGTTACGGCACCACGCTTTTGACCGTCGGTCAGCGGGTGTTCGGGCTCGCCGACTGGGCGCGCAACGGCTCGCTGGCGGAATACACCGCCATGGAAGCCCGCAATCTCGCACCGCTGCCGATGGACATCGACCACACCACCGCCGCCGCGTTGCCGATCTCTGGATTGGCCGCCTGGCAAGGTCTATTCGACCACGGTCGCCTGGCGGCCGGACAAACGGTCCTGATCCACGGCGCCGCGGGAGGGGTCGGGTCAATCGCGGTGCAGCTCGCTCGCGAGGTCGGTGCACGGATCATCGGTACCGGCCGGACCGCAGACCGAGACCGGGCGTTGGAGCTCGGCGCCCACACCTTCCTCGACTTGGAGACTGAAAAGCTCGAAGACGCGGGCGAAGTCGACGTGGTGTTCGATGTGATCGGCGGAGACATCCTCGCCCGATCGGCCGCTCTGGTCCGTGCCGGCGGAACGCTCGTCACCGTTGCCGAGCCGCCGAAGACCCAGCCGCGGGACGGCCGCGCGATCTTTTTCCTGGTGGAGGCGGACCGGGTCCAGCTCGCCGGCCTCGCCGCGCGGGTCCGGGATGGACGGCTTAAGCCCGTGGTCGGCGCCGTGCTGCCGCTCGCCGAAGCCGCCGCCGCTTTCGCTCCCGGCAAACGCATCCCCGGCAAGACGATCCTTCGCGTGGCCGAAGACTGAAAGAAGGCAGCAAAATGGCCCTGAAAATTCCACTCGTCGCATTGACAGCCGCGATGATGCTCGCGCCCGGGGCCCACGCCGAGCCGATGCCAGAGGGTTCCGATCAAAAGCCGGTGGTTCGCCCCGTCTTCAATCAGCCGACCAATGTTCCGGGCAAATCACTTGAAGCAGTGACTGTCAGTTATCCGCCCGGAGCAAAAAGCGGGGCGCACCACCACGCAAAATCAGCGTTCATCATGGCGTACGTGATCTCCGGAGCGATCCGCAGCCAGATCGAAGGTGAGCCCGCACGCGTCTACCACGCCGGTGAGACGTGGCAGGAGGTCCCCGGGGCGCACCACACGATCAGTGAAAATGCGAGCGCCACCGAACCGGCTGAATTACTGGCCGTCTTCCTGCTCGATACCGGAGATGGCCCGCTCACCACGGATGACGATGCCAGCCGGTGACTGTCGCGCCGACAGCGAAAGATGTTGGCGTCATGGGGCGTGCGCGCTGTGACGACAGTATCTATTCGCCAGGAGGAGTCCGTGCGCATGCCTGATCCGATCCGGGCTGTCGGGATAGCGTTGCGATTGTCGCTCGCGGCGGGCTTTCTGTCCGCTGTTGCCGACCGACTTGGTTGGTGGGCACCACTCGGGCAGGGCAGTTGGGGGAGCATGGACCGCTTCGCCGACTATGCCCACCAGCTCGTTCCGTTCGCCTCTGGATGGTTATTGACCGTCGTTGTGTGGGGCTCTACCGCAACCGAGGCGGCGCTGGGAGCCTTGCTCCTGGCCGGCTGGCGGCCGAGGACCGTCGGCACCGCGAGTTGCCTGACGCTCCTCGTATTCGGGACCGCGATGGCGGTATCCCTCGGTCTGGAATCGCCGCTTAGCTACAGTGTCTTCTCTGCGGCGAGCGCAGCCGCCGCCTACGCGATTCTCGGCACAACATCGCTGCAACGTACGCCGGAAGCCTTGTCCACTCCGGACACTCGAAATTGTCGCAAGCCGTCTGACTGCGGCCAATCCATTGAGCCGTAAGCATTACCAGACTACAGCTACACGTGTCGATCGTCGGAAATGAGAGATGAATGAAAGCAAGCAAAGACTTCGACGTCATCGTTCTAGGTGGCGGGGTGGGTGGTGTGGCCGCCGTGCGGAAGCTTGCGTCGGTGGGCCTCTCGGTAGCTCTCGTGGAGGATCGTCTGGTCGGTGGAGAGTGTCATTACTGGGGCTGCAACCCGAGCAAAACATTGCTGCGCCCGATCGAGGTATTCAATCTCGCCAAGGCGGTTCCTGGTGTGCGAGAGATTATTCCGGAGCAAGAACTCGACCTTGCGGCCGTCTTCGCGAAACGCGACGCGCTCATTGAACACCTCTCCGACCAAGAGCGCACAGCATCGTTGCAGCATGCCGGGGTAGCAGTGTTTCATGGGTTCGGCCGGCTGAGCGGCCAACGAACAGTGCGCGTGGCCTATGCCCTGGGGGACACCACCGAAACCGTCTTGACCGCACGCCACGCGGTCGTGCTGGCCACCGGAACCCGTCCGAACGTACCGGAGATACCCGGGTTGGCGCGAGCACGCCCGTGGACCAATCGGGACTTGACGACCATGACGCAGGTGCCGCCTCGCGCGCTGGTGGTGGGCGGCGGCCCCGTCGCCGTCGAGTTCGCGACGATCCTGCGCGGTTTGGGTTCAGCAGTAACACTTTTGGTGCGGGAGAACACCCTGCTTGCCAACTGCGAACCCGAAGCTCGTGAACTGGTCACGCAGTCACTGCGCAACAAAGGCGTCAAGATTCACTTTGAGACAGAGTTGTCGGCGGTAGCCCGCCCCATCGCGGGCGGTCCCGTCACCGCTACTTTTCAACGCCAGACCATCGAGGTAGACGAGGTCGTCCTGGCCACCGGACGGCGCAACAACACCGACAACATCGGACTGGAAACCATTGGCCTGCCGGCCGGCGGGATCGTTTCTGTGAACGACCATCTCCAGGCCGTCGGCGTCACAGGCGGCTGGCTATACGCTCTCGGAGATACCACCGGTCGTGCCCGGCTGTCTCATATCTCCACATACCACGGCCGTGTCGTGGCCGACATCATCACGGCCCGGGCTGCGGGGCGAGAACTATCCGAGAACGAGCTGACTGTCCGAGATGCCGGCAGCCTTGCGCAGGTTGTCCACACTGATCCCCAAGTGGCCTGGGTGGGCCGCACCGAAAGTCTGGCCAAAGCAGAAGGGTTCGCGGTGCGGACGCGAACTGCCCATTACCCCGACGCGGTGTCATTCCTCGCCCTTTACCGGGATGGGTTCGAAGGATGGGCGAAACTGGTCATCAACGACGAGACCAACACGCTGCTCGGAGCGACATTTGTCGGCCCACAGTTCTCCGAACTGGTTCAAGCGGCCACCCTGGCTATCGTCGCGAAGGTCCCAGTCAGTCTGCTCCGCCACGCCGTCGCGCCACATCCGACGGTCAATCAGGTCTGGGATCCGCTACTCACCCAAGAGTCCGAACTTGCCTCGTTACTGAAAAACGGGCCGCAGAAAGCACAGAAGAGCGCGTAAGCGAATCAAAGCCGTAGAACCTTGATCTTGAAAGGAACCACAATGACCTACGAATGGCCGGTCGCCTCACTGTGACCATGCTTGTGGCGGGGATCCGCACCCTAGGCGGCCAAGTGCAGACGTTCGAAGTGCACGACCCACGACCGCTGGCGGCCGACGAGGTCCTGATTGACGTTCGTGCTGCCGGGATTGGCAACTGGGACAATATCGTTCGCTACGGAGGTTGGGATGTCGGTCGGAGGCCGCCGCTCGCTCTCGGCGTCGAGGCTGCTGGAGTCATCAAGGCCGTTGGTAACCGCCCGAGCGGATTCGGCGTTGGCGATGCGGTGCTGTGCCACCCTGTTCCGCTGCGCGGTCAAGGCACTTGGGCGCCGCTTCTGATCGCGCCCGTCGGATCGCTCGCCCATAAAGCGCCCGAAATTCCATGGGCCACCGCAGCGATCTTTCCGGTGCCGGCGTTGACCGCCGAGCAGGTGGTCGGAGAGGCGTTGGCATTGGATGGTGGAGAGACCTTGCTCGTTCACGGTGCGGGCGGAATCACCGGCGGGCTGATCGTCCAGCTGGCGGCCATGCGTGGGGTTGACGTCCTCGCCACTGCCGGCCCGCACAGCGTTGACCGGGTCCGCGAGCATGGTGCCCGTGAGGTGATCGATTATCGCAATCCGCAGTGGCCACGCCACGCGAGGGAGCTGGCGAAGGGCTCCATCGACGCCGCCGCCAATGCGGCCCCCGGGGGTGCCGCGACGGCGATGACCGCGGTTGGCGACGGCGGCCGGCTAGCCACCATCACACCCGACCTACCTGCATCCAGCCGCGGGATCAGCGTGACCGCAGTGTATGTCCGCTCCGACGGGCCTCAACTCGACCGCCTCGCCGCGCTCCTCGCCTCCCGTCGATTGAGCATGCCCATTCCGCGGTCTTGCAGCCTGGATCAGGCTGCCACCGCCCTCGCACACGTCGTCGCAGGCCACGAGTCCAGGGGAGTTGTCATCACGCTAGACGTTGACGAAGTTGCCATCACACACCAGAAAAACGTCACACCCAACGAGGAGTCTTGAGATGACCACGATTACCCCGATCTACACTGGAGTGGCCGCTCACATCGGCAAATACGCCGACGCCATTGCCATATCCGGTGGCGGCGGCACACAGATTTTCGTCTCCGGCACGCCGGGCCTGCGCGAAGACGGCAGTGTGCCCGAGGACTTCACCGAAGAGGCCCGGCAGTGCTGGGCCAACATCGAAAGGGCGCTCGTTAAGGCCGGCGCCAAGCTCACCGACATTGTCTATATGCGGCAATGGGTTACGAGCCGTGACAATGCGTCCGCCTACTTGGCGGTGAGTAGAGACGTGATCAGTCACCAGCCCGCCGCCATGTTCAGCATCATCGACGGACTGGTGTGGCCCAACATCCGCGTGGAAGTTGAAGTCACCGCCATCCTGCTTGCGTGAGCGATCCGACCTTCCGATCAGTGCACGCGAAAGGGGATGCGACGATCAAGTCCCATGTGCGGCGGTACACATCGGCGATCGCGCGACGCTGCTCCGGGTCGGTGACCACGATGAAGCTCCAATTCTGCACGTTGGCGGACGTCGGCGCCTGCACCGCGATTTCCAGGCATTCCCGAATCAGGCCGATAGGAACAGGTTTGGTCAAATCGAGCCGTTTGCGCACCGAGCGGGTCGTGGTCAGCAGCGCGTCGGTGGACAACTCGACGATCGGGTACGCACTCACTATCTCGGGGATCCTTTCGCGTGCACTGATCGGAAGGTCGGATCGCTCACGCAAGCAGGATGGCGGTGACTTCAACTTCCACGCGGATG
>NZ_LZKK01000235.1 GCF_001672815.1 Mycobacterium sp. E796
CGCCGAGCAACCGGCAGATCACCGCCACGGGCAGCGGATGAGCGAAATCCTCGACGACGTCGAACTCGCCCTTCTCGACGATCACCGGCGTGCCGCCCGATGTCATGGACGAGCGGATGCAGGCGGTGCGGCGGCTGCGCGATTATCTCCACGAGTTGATCGAGCGCCGCCGGTCGGAGCCGGGCGACGACCTGCTGTCGGGCCTGATCGCGGTGGAAGAGTCCGGCGATCAGCTGACCGAGGAAGAGATCGTCTCCACTTGTAACCTGCTGCTGATCGCGGGGCATGAGACCACGGTGAACCTGATCGGCAACGCCATCCTGGCCATGCTGCGCAACCGCGTGCACTGGTCGGCCCTGGGCGCCGACCCGGGTCGGGCGCCGGCGATCGTCGAGGAGACCCTGCGTTACGACCCGCCGGTGCAACTGGCCGGGCGAGTCGCCTTGGCGGACATGACGATCGGCGACGTCGACGTGCCGGCGGGCGACATCATGATGGTCCTGCTGGCCGCGGCCCAGCGTGACCCCGCCGAGTTCGACCGGCCCGACACGTTCGACCCCGACCGAGGGACCGTGCGGCACTTGGGTTTTGGTCGCGGAATTCACTACTGCCTGGGCGCGCCCCTGGCGCGGCTGGAAGCCGGCACAGCCCTGTCGGCCGTGACCGCCCGCTTCCCGAACGCCCGGCTGGCCGGCGAGCCGCAATACAAGGCGAATGTCACCCTGCGTGGTTTGTCGGAGCTGGCGGTCGTCCTCTAACTGGTTGACTGCTGGTCCACGGCGCTCGGACGTCGAGTGTGAATTGTGGGCATCGTGCGTGAATTCTGGGCGGCCAGACCGCCGAAATCCCGCCCTGAGCTCAGGCGGTAAACCGTCATTGCACACTGAAAGCCTGAACGCCGCCCTCTAGGGGCGAACGCTCACATGATGCGCTGGCGGAAGGCCTCGTCGTGAATCCCGCTGTGCGGGAACGGCCGTGCCTGGTGCGCGGGAGGTTCGCCGCGGCCCAGCCGATCGTTTTCGGTTCCGTGAGGTGTCAGCTGGCGTGCCGTTAGGCAAATGACCATGATTGCCTGGGTGGCCCAGCAATACCAAGTCATTGACGTGCTTCGTGTACTAGCATGCCATCACCGTACGAAAGTGCTGTTGCCGCAACGCTGCCCACGATGATCGACTTGCTACAACCTGCTCACTGGCAACCGTCGCGGCCAGTGAGATCAGCCGCGTTCCCAGGGCGCGGTCTCGTCCATCTTCTTGTAGTACTTCGCCAGGTGACTCTTGACGCGGTCGATGTCGGCCTTGGGCAGGTCGATGCCGCCACGTGCGCCGTCCATGATCGCGCCGGCGATCATCACTCCCCGCGGCACCGCCTTGAGCTCGCCGCCGATCACATCGGCGAACAGCAACTTGTACGCGGTGAAGTTGTCCTTCTTGTCGCTGTCGTACCAGATGTGGGCGTCCCGGTATTTCTGGTTCGGCTTGTCCTCGGCGCCGGCCCACTTGCGGACGCGCTTGTCGGCGGCATCCCCGTCCCATTTGCGGTCCCGGTCGGCCAACGGCAGGTCCTTGAACGCTGTTACTGACATTCTTTTCGCGTGCCCGCTGCCGGGCCGGGATAAACGCCGCTCAGGCCTCGGGTTACGTGCCTTCCCCGTCGTCGCCCCCCGGAGTTGCCTCGACCAAGGAAATCGATACCGGGATTGGTGTGGCCAACTCGACTTTTCCCTGCGGGTCGTAATAGGCGCCGATTGTGTACTCGCCCACCGACTCGACGGAAATGACGAGGTCCTGGGTAAAGCACCGATACTTGGACGAGTTATCGCCATCGTCCGGCCAGTGCCACTTCCCCTCCAGGCTGCCGCGGGGCGTCCCGCCGGGATCTTTGCACACGACATGTAGTTCCGGGTCGTAGTCACCGCCGCAGCGTGCGTGCACCACCAGCACGACCGGAACCTTTGCCGTCAAAGGGATTTGCGGAACCTGAAAGCCCGTCGTGGGGATGCGGGTGGCGTAGATCGCGCCGGTGTCGTCGAGCGCGGCGGTGCCGGCCACGAAAAGCGCGGCGATATTGAGCATCACGACAGCTTAGTGGGCGTCCCGCAGCCGAATTCGGGGGTTTGCATTCGGTGCGTTAGTCGCAAGAATTTCGCAAGTGGGCGGCGATAGGTTACGGCCCACAGCGGCGAAAGGAACCCCGATGAATAGCACCCGCGTCCTGAAATCGATCATTGCCGCGGCGCTGCTATCCGGTGCGACGGCGGCCGGCGGAGTTGCGCTGGGAGCAGGCACCGCCCACGCCGACGGCCCACACCGCTGGTGCCCGGGGGATCCCAAGAACATGCCCTACGTGGTCAATAGCCTGATCGACTGGGACTGGAACGTCTGCCATACCTGGTACCCGACCAATTACGGGATGGGAAACGTGACCAGCCAGGGCCGGCCCATGTCGATTTGGGACGGAGATAACCCGCCGCCGGAGGCGATCACGCCCCGGGGATGTCCACCGATCGCGTTCATGTGCCCGTAGCCGAAATTGGGACCGGTAGCGGCGCCGGCGATGTCGACTTTGTTCAGTGCAGCGGCCCACCCGGGCCTCGATCGGAAAGGACAACGATGAACAACGTTCGTTCCATGACAGGGCGAATCGCGCGGCTGGCAACCACCGCGGTGGTGGCCGCCGGTCTCGGCGTTGCCGGCCTGGGCCTGACCGTGGGAACCGCGTCGGCCCATCCCGGTCCCGCGCCGTTGAACGCGTGGCCCGGTTGCCCGGAGGATCACCCGCAGGGGCCGTGCCGCTGGTGCCCGGGGCAACCGCTGCCGCCGACCGGCAACCACGTCACCAACCCGGTGATCTGGGACAACAACATCTGCCACACGTACTACTACGTGTACTTCGGGCAGGGGAACGTCGCCCAAAACATCTGGGACGGAGACAATCCGCCGCCGCCGCCCCCGCCGGCACCACCGGGCCTGATCAACAGGGACAACTGCCAGCAGATCCTCGGGATGTTCTGCCCTCACGCGTGATCGGATGCCGGCCCCAGGCCGGGGACGATGTCGCCGAGGCGGAAGGTGACCGGCTGTTCGAGTTGCGCGTAGGTGCATGAGCGCGGGTCGCGGTCGGGGCGCCACCGGCTGAACTGGGCGGTGTGCCGGAACCGCGGGCCTTCCATGTGGTCGTAGCGGACCTCGACCACCCGCTCGGGCCGTAGCGGCACGAACGAGAGGTCCTTGCCGGCGTTCCAACGCGAGAATTCGTTCTTGCGCGGGGTACGTTCGCCGGCTTCGTGCGCAGCCCAGTTCCACGGGTGACCGTCGAAAGTGGTTACCAGCGGCTGCAATGCGGCGAACAGCCGCCGCCGTTCGGCCATCGGGAAGGCGCCGATCACACCGACCGACGCCAGCTGGCCGTCGTCCGTGTACAGCCCGAGCAGCAGCGAGCCGATCGCGTCACCGCCGGACTTGTGCACCCGGTAGCCGGCGACCACGCAGTCGGCGGTCCGTTCGTGTTTGACCTTGAACATGACGCGCTTGTCCGGCTGATACGTGATGCCCAGCGGCTTGGCGATGACCCCGTCGAGGCCGGCGCCCTCGAACTCCTCGAACCATCGTTGCGCGGTTTCCATGTCGGTGGTGGCCGGCGTGACGTGGATCGACGGCCCGGAATCGGCCAGGGCGTCGACGAGGGCCGCGCGCCGCTCGCTGAACGGGCGCCGGGTGTAGTCGTCGTCGCCCAGGGCGAGCAGGTCGAATGCGATGAAGGAAGCCGGCGTCTTCTCGGCGAGCATCCGCACCCGCGAGTCGGCCGGGTGGATCCGCTGTTGCAGCGCTTCGAAGTCCAGGCCGTGGTCGGTGGCGACGACGATCTCGCCGTCGATCACGCAGCGCTGCGGCAGCTCGGCCCGCACCGCCGCGACCAGCTCAGGGAAATACCGGGTCATCGGGCGCTCGTTGCGGCTGCCAAGCTCGACTTCGTCGCCGTCGCGGAAGCAGATGGACCGGAATCCGTCCCATTTGGGTTCATATGACGCGTCCGGCGGCATCGAGTGCACCGGCTTGGCGAGCATCGGCGACACCGGCGGCATGACGGGTAGGTCCATAAGCTGAGGATATGGCTGCTGCAGAAGAGCTCGACGTCGACGGCATCGCCGTGCGGGTGACCAACCCCGACAAGGTGTATTTCCCCGCCCTGGGCGCTAAGGGCACCAAGGGTCGGCTCGTCGAGTACTACCGGGCGGTGGCCGGCGGTCCGATGCTGACCGCGCTGCGTGACCGGCCCACCCATCTGCAGCGCTTCCCGGACGGCATCGACGGCGAGGAGATCTACCAGAAGCGGGTGCCGCAGCATCATCCCGACTACCTGGAGACCTGCCGGGTGACCTTCCCGTCGGGGCGCACGGCGGACGCGCTGAAGGTGACGCACCCGTCGGCCATCGTGTGGGCGGCGCAGATGGGCACGGTCACGCTGCACCCGTGGCAGGTGCGCTGCCCGGACACCGACCATCCCGACGAGTTGCGTATCGACCTGGATCCGCAGCCGGGCACCGGTTTTGGGGAAGCGCGGGCGGTGGCCGTCGATGTGTTGCGGCCGCTGCTCGACGAACTCGGTCTGGTCGGTTATCCGAAGACGTCCGGGGGCCGTGGGGTGCACGTGTTCCTGCGCATCGCCACCGAGTGGGACTTCGTCGAGGTGCGCCGGGCGGGCATCGCGCTGGCCCGTGCGGTGGAGCGCCGCGCACCCGATGCGGTGACGACGTCGTGGTGGAAGGAAGAGCGTGGCGAGCGGATCTTCATCGACTTCAACCAGAACGCCCGAGACCGCACCATGGCGTCGCCGTATTCGGTGCGGCGCACGCCGATCGCGACCGTGTCGACGCCGCTGACGTGGGACGAGTTGGCCGGCGCCGATCCCGACGACTACACCATGGCGACCGTGCCCGACCTGGTGAAGAGCCGGGACGATCCGTGGGCCGCCATGGACGACGTCGCCCAGTCGATCACGCCCCTGCTCGAGCTGGCGGCGGCCGACGAGGAGCGCGGGCTGGGCGACATGCCGTATCCGCCGAATTACCCGAAGATGCCGGGGGAGCCGAAGCGTGTTCAGCCGAGCCGGGATACCGATCTGACTAGGAAAAACAAGCTGAAGTGAGTGGTCAGCCTGCTAGCGGCTTGTCCGTGTCTTTTGATTGATGGCCGTCGCCGTAAATCACGCGCGGCCCGTTACGCTTGCCCTCATCGGCCCCTACACTGGGTGGGAAATGAGCGGCTACCAGACCGTCGTGGTCGGCACCGATGGTTCCTACACGTCGATGCTTGCGGTCGACCGCGCAGCGGCGATCGCTGCGGATCAGGGCGCGAAATTGATCGTTGCTACGGCGCATGCCCCCGTCCGCGAGGAAAAGGGCCGCTACGCGATCCCGCCGGGAAGCGACCACGGCGCGGACTACCGGACGCAGCGCGAAACCCCCTTCCGCCAGATCCTGCGGGACGCCAGCGACCGGGCGTACAAAGCCGGGGCCAAGAACGTGCTGCAGGAGGCGATCGTCGGCCATCCGGTCGACGCGCTCGTAAATCTGGCCGAGAAGGTCCATGCCGACCTACTGGTCGTCGGCAACGTCGGGCTCAGCAGGGTCGCCGGGCGGTTGCTGGGAGCAGTCCCATCCGAAGTCTCCCGCAGGGCCAAGACCGACGTGCTGATCGTCCACACCACCGACTAAGGGCGTCTCTGGGCCCGTAGCGAACTCAGGCACAAGCCACCGATCTCACCAAATGGGTGATCGCCGCCAGTGGGTAATGACGACGGTTTGCGTGCTCGTGGTCAGGCTTGTACGAGCAGGCTGATCGCAAGTCGGTCTACGGCTTGGTCGATCCGGTCTTGGCTTTGTAGCTCTATGGCGACGAACGCGCGAGTCAGCTGATAGTCGATCCGGTCGGGCGTGGCATGGACGTTCATTTCAAGGCTCCGATCTTGTCGCGTCCTTTGTCGGAATGAACGGTTAATGCTTTCGAATCGATCTCCGCCCAACCGGCGTTCACGAGAGATCATGATCACACCGGGCTCCGAAGCGTCCGGACGAGCCGCGATACGGAACACAAGGAAAACGAGCGAGTTTTAAGTTGCGGGGTCGCCAGCCGCACAGTCCCCCTTATCCTGGGAGGGCCATGAAACTCGGGGGCGGATTGGCGGAGGTCGTATGACGGCCGTGCTGGCCTGCCGCGCATGCGGCACCGAATCCCTCCCGAATGCGCGGTTTTGTCATGGATGTGGCGCACCGGTTGGCGCGCCCGCCGCACCGGCGGAGTACAAGCAGGTGACGGTGCTGTTCGCCGACGTGGTCAGATCGATGGACATCGCCTCTGCCGTCGGGGCGGAGCGGTTGCGCGAGATCATGGCGGAATTGGTCAACCGGGCGGCAAATGTGGTGCGGCGGTACGACGGAACGGTGGACAAGTTCACCGGCGACGGCATCATGGCCGTCTTCGGCGCGCCAATAGCGTTGGAAGACCATGCCTTAAGGGCATGCCTTGCGTCATTGGAAATCCACGACGAACTCGCAGGGTTGGTAGCCGAGGTCCGCCACCGAGACGGTGTCGACCTAGCATTGCGCATCGGGCTCAATTCGGGTCAGGTGATCGCCGGCGAAGTCGGCTCGCTTACCTTGGGCTACACCACAATTGGCGAGCAGGTGGGGCTAGCGCAGCGGATGGAGTCGGTCGCTCCGCCCGGCGGGGTAATGCTTAGCCCGTCAACCGCCCGGCTGGTAGCCGGCGCAGCTGCCCTTGGCGAACCGGAGATGGTTCGGATCAAGGGTGACGACGAACCGGTGGCCGCCTATTGTCTGCTGGGCGTAGGCGAACCCCAGCGTGGCGTCGGGCGTGCCGACTCGGCTCTGGTCGGTCGACGCTGGGAAATAGCCGCGATCGAGGGCCTGCTGGAGCGTGCGATCGACGGTCACGGCGCGGTGGTCGGCCTGGTCGGTTCAGCGGGCATTGGCAAGAGCCGCATGGTCCGCGAGGTTGCCGCGATGGCCGCCGCCAGGGGTGTCGACGTGTTCAGCGCCTACTGCGAATCACACACCAGCGACATCCCTTTCCGCGTCGTTGCGCGGCTGCTGCGGGCGGCCAGCGGCGTGGGTGACCTGGACGGCGCGGCGGCCCGTACGCAGGTCCGGACGCGGGCACTTGGAGCCGACCCCGAGGACTTAGTGCTTTTCGATGACCTGCTCGGCATCGCCGATCCCGGCATGGAAGCGCCGAAGATCGATCCGGACGCGCGGCGGCGGCGGTTGGCTGCGCTGATCAAGTCGGTATCGCTGGCCCGCGAAGCCCCGGCGGTCTATGTAGTCGAGGACGTGCACTGGATCGACGAAGTCAGCGAATCCATGCTGGCCGAGTTCCTCATGGTGGTCCCGCAGACGTCGTCGCTGGTGCTGGTCACCTACCGTCCCGAATACCGGGGCGCACTTGGCCGGACCGCCGGGGCTCAGACCATCGCCCTTGCGCCGCTGAGTGATTCAGAAACCACGGCCCTCGTCGCGGAGCGGCTGGGTTCGGACCCTTCGGTTGATGCGCTGCGCGAGAAGATCGCCGCAACCGCCGCCGGTAATCCGTTCTTCGCCGAGGAGATCGTGCGGGAGCTGGCCGAGCGTGGCGCGCTACGCGGCGAACGCGGCGCATACATGTCGGTGGCAGACGTCGGCGAGGTAAGCGTGCCCGCCACGCTGCAGGCGACGATCGCCGCGCGCATCGACCGCCTCGACCCGAAAGCCAAGCGCACGCTGAGCGCAGCGGCGGTCATCGGCTCGAGGTTCGGCCTCGACTTGCTGGAAATGCTGGGCATCGATCCGCTCCTAGACGATCTCGTCGATGCCGAGCTAGTTGATCAGGTGAGGTTCATTCGACAACGGGAATATGTGTTTCACCACCCGATGATCTGGACGGTGGCCTACGCGTCGCAGCTCAAGTCTGATCGCGCCGAGCTGCACCGGCGCGTCGCGGCCGCCATCGAGTCACGTGACCCGGCGGCGGCGGACGACAACGCCGCGGTGATCGCCGAGCACCTGGTGGCGGGCGGTGACTTGCAGGCCGCCTATGGCTGGCACCTTCGCGCCGCGGCGTGGGCGACCACCCGTGACATAACGGCGGCGCGGTTGAGTTGGGAGCGGGCCCGAATGATCGCCGATGCATTGCCCGACGATGATCCCAACCGGCTAGGCATGCGCATCGCCCCGCGGACCATGTTGTGCGCGACCGCCTGGCGAGTTCACGAAAGGGTTGCCGACGATCGCTTCAACGAACTGCGGGAGCTGTGCACAGCCGCAGGGGACAAGGCCTCGCAAGCGATTGCCATGGTGGGGCTGGTGGCCGAGCGCGCATTCAAGGACCGCGTAGCAGAGGCGTCGGAGATGGCGACTGAAGCCATGGTCCTGATCGAGGCGATCGGCGACCAGGAGTTGACGGTGGGTCTGTCGTGCATGCCCATCTTTGCCAAGACGGAAAGCGCCGAGTATTGGGACGTGTTGCGGTGGTCGCAAAGGGTAATCGACCTGGCCGACGATGACCCGTCGAAAGGCAGCTTGATCGTCGGATCCCCGTTAGCGGTTGCCCTCGCGCAGCGCGCTGATGCCCGCTATTCCCTGGGCCGCCCCGGTTGGCGTGACGACGTGGAGCGGGCCCTGGCCATGGCCCGAAGCGCCGACCCGATTTCCTATACGACGGTCGTGAGTTACATCTACTCCGGGGGAATACCCGGCGGGGTGCTCGTTGCCGACGATCGCGCGGTGCGCGAAAGCGAAGATGCCTTAAGGATCGCCGAACGATCCGGCGACGATTTCGCATTGGCCTCCGCCCGGATGACTCTGGGTCTCGCGCTGGTGCACCGCCAACCGGCAGTCGATCGCGACCGGGGACAGCAGCTGCTGGCCGAGGTCCGCGAAATGTACGAACGCTGGCAACTGCACCTCTGCGACCTGCCGACCGTCAACGTGTACTTGGCGCGTGAGATGTTTCGGTCCGGGGATCGCGGCGAAGCGATACAGCTCATGCGCGCCGGCGCCGACGATTTGTTCCGCGAAGGTCGGCTGCTGGGCTGGGGCATGACCGCCACGGGTGTTCTGGTGAACGCGTTGCTGGAACGCGGCGGCGACGGTGACGTGTCCGAGGCCGCGGCCGCGATCGAGCGGTTGGCAGCGGCCCCGGCCGACGACGGCTTAGTGGCGCGCGACATCTGGCTGCTGCGACTGCGGGCGCTATTGGCGCACGCGCATGGCGATACCGCTGCCTATCGAGACTTCCTAGATCGTTATCGAGACATGGCGAAAACGCTTGGTTTCGAAGGCCATATCGCCTGGGCGGAGGCGATGGCTTGACCGCGGGTATACAGCAAGACGTTGGCGTCGACGATCCTCATGCGCCGCGGCGCTGGCGCCGGATCAGTTCTTCGTCTTCGAGTTCGCCGGCGATCTGCAGGGCTCGGTCCAGGTTCACCGGCACGCCCAAATCAGCTGTTCGCGTTTCGAAAACCGCGGGAGCCGGTCGGTGTTGCGCACCCTGCCGGATGGCGTCATTGAGCGCCTGCTTGAACGAGATGTGGCGCTCCCGCATCAGGCGTCTGATGACCACGAGCGTGTCGTCGTCGAGGGTCACCGTGGTCCGCATGACGACAGCATAGGGTTCAAACTTGCTGATGCCATGCTGTCAGCTCACCGCTCGCCGTCGGCGTCCGCTAGTTGAGCCGGCAAGATCCGCGCTGACAAGGGTGCGGCGCGCCAGACCTGAACGCCGCGGCCCTAGTTCGTGACGTGGTCGTTCTTCACCGCGTTCTCGACGTCGAGCAGCGTCTGCGAGATGTCGGCGCTGCGGTTGGGTGTCGCGGCGCTGTCGGCGGCTCCGTGCGGCTTGGGCGCGAACATGCTGGTGACCATCTGATAGATCGGGCCAAGGGCGCCAACCAGTTCCGCCAGCCCCGCACCACCGTTGAGGATGTTCAGGTTCGAGTTCTGCAGCCCGAGGCCCTGAGCCAACTCACGGGCGATGGCCGGCATGACCTCGACCCGCTTGGCCTCGATCTGGGCGTTGTTGTTGGCGGCCAGTGCCTCGGCCTTCTTCAGCGCGCCCGCAGCCTCGGCCAGTTCGTAGGCTTCCTTTGCGGCGGCCTCGGCTTCACCCTCGGCACGGCGGGCGGCGGCATTGGCTTCACCGGCTGCGCGGGTGGCCTCGGCCTTGAACGCGGCCGCATCACGCTGCGCCTCGGCGTCGAGTTTGACCTTGGACGCGGCGGCCTGGGCCTGCTTCACCTCGCGGGTAGCGGCAGCCTCGGCCTCGAACCCGGCGCGTTTGGCGGCGGCCTCCGCCGCACTGGTCTGCGCGTCGGCTTCGATGCGCACCCGCCGGGCTTGGGCTTCGGCGGGCTTGATCTGCTCCGCAACCAACTCGCGCTCACGCAGCGCGGCATTGGTGTCCGCCACCGCCTGCCGGCGCTCCAGTACCTGGCGCTCCACATCGGCCTCGGCCAACTGGCCGGCCGCGTTGGCCTCGGCGTTGGCTTTGTCCACCTCGGCTTTGATCGCGGCCTGCTTGAGCTGGGTCTCGCGGATCTGGTCGTTCTTCTTGCGCTCCGCTTCCTGGCGCGCCTGGGCCGATTCCTGATCGGCGCGAGCTGCAGCAATGGCGGCCTCCTTGGCGGCCTCGGCAAGGTGCGGCGCGGCGAGGTTGTCCAGATAGCCGGACCCGGCGTCGTCGAAGTGCTCGATCTGCAGGGAGTCAACCGTGAGTCCGAGCTTGCTCATCTCGAACTGCGACTGCTTGAGGATCTCCTCGGCCAACGCGTCGCGGTTGCGGTGGATGTCGACGACCTTCATGGCCCCGACGATGGAGCGCAGGTGCCCGGCGAAAATGTTGCGGGTCATGTCCTCCATTTCGCCCTTTCGCTGCTCACCCAGGAAGCGCTGAGCCGCGGCGTTGACGGAGGGAATGTCGCCCTGGACCTTGAAAGCCACGACCGCCTTCAGGTTGAGCAGGATCCCCTCGGTGCTGCGGCAGGTCTCCTCGATCTCCACCTTGTGCAGGTCGAGACCCAAAAATCGCACCTTGCGGAATCCGGGCATCACCCAGGCGCCGTGACCGATCACCACCTTGAATTGCGCGCCTTCGGTTTTTTGCTTTCCACCGGAAATCAGCATGGCCTGATCGGGACTCGGCACTCGGTAACCGAGCATTTTTGTTCTCCTTCGTTGTAGCCGTTTTCGTTGTCTTCCTTCGCCTTCGGCGAAGTGGTCTGTGATCGGTCGCGATGGCCGACAATGCCGATTCTGCGGGGAAGTTCTTGCGAAATCCTTGTGTTCGCGGGCCCGTAATCGCCACCTCATTCCGGCGAATTCTCAGCACCGGATGGTTGCGCGGCGGTTAAACGGTTATCCCGCTCCAATGGCCATCGAAGGCGGTGGTCGGTCAATCGGTGGGGAGCACGCACATGGGCATCGGAATTTCGGTCGCGGGGCTGGCCAAGTCGTTCGGGCCCTCGCGAGTCTGGGAAGACGTCACGATGGACATCCCGCCGGGTGAGGTCAGCGGGCTGATAGGGCCATCCGGAACCGGCAAGTCGGTGTTCTTGAAATCCCTGATCGGGCTGCTGCTACCAGAGCGCGGCTCGATCGTCATCGACGGTCAGGACATCATCAAGAGCACGGCGAAGGAGCTTTACGACATTCGCAGGCTGTTCGGCGTCATGTTTCAGGACGGCGCGCTGTTCGGCTCCATGAACTTGTACGACAACACTGCGTTTCCGCTGCGCGAGCACACCAAGAAGAAGGAGAGCGAGATCCGTGACATCGTCATGGAGAAGCTCCAATTGGTGGGCCTGGGTGGCGACGAGCACAAGATGCCCGGCGAGATCTCCGGGGGAATGAAGAAGCGCGCCGGGCTGGCCCGCTCGCTGGTGCTCGACCCACAGATCATCCTGTGCGACGAGCCGGACTCCGGACTGGACCCCGTGCGTACTGCCTACCTGTGCCAGCTGCTCATCGACATCAATGCGCAGACCGACGCGACCATCCTGATCGTGACGCACAACATCAACGTTGCCCGCACCGTGCCCGACAACATCGGCATGCTGTTTCGCCGCAGGCTGGTGATGTTCGGTCCGCGCGAGGTGTTGCTGACCAGCGACGAGCCGGTGGTGGGGCAGTTCCTCAACGGGCGTCGCATCGGCCCGATCGGGATGTCGGAGGAGAAGGACGAGTCGACGATGGCCGAAGAGCAGGCCATGGTCGACGCCGGTCAGCACGCCGGCGGTGTCGAGGACATCGAGGGGGTGCCACCGCAGGTCGTCGCCACTCCCGGCATGCCGGTGCGCAAGGCCGTCGAGCGCCGCAGGGCGCGGGTGCGCGAGCTGCTGCACACGCTGCCGCCCAAGGCGCAACAGGCGATTCGGGACGACCTGGAGAGCGACACCGCACCGGTTGGCGCACAGCGGCGCTGACGATCCCGGACGACTACGCGGGCGAGGGCTGCGGCCGCGATACCCGGCCGATCAGTACACCGATGAGCGCCGCCGCCAATCCGGCGGCCGTCGCTGCCGCCGACGATGCCGAGAGCACGAAGTAGCCGAAAGCGACGCCGCCGCACAGCAAAACGAGGCGCGGCGGCGTCCAGGCGGCCGCCGCGGGCAGCCGGTAGGACAAACCGATGCCGAGCAGCAGGGCCAGGACATGTCCGACGGCGGTGAAGTCGGCTCCGATGGCCGCCACCGTCACCGCGATGCCGAGCCACCACCCGATCCATGCCGGCTGCCAGCGTGGCGGAATCGATGCCGTCAGCGCGCCGAGGACGCAAACCGCGCCGTAGCTGACTCCGACGTCGCTCGCCCGCGCGATGGAGAACGGCAGCCAGCCCGCCTCGACCGCGACGACCAGACCGGCGGCCACCAGCAGCGTGGCACCGATATGGCCGATCGCGAATGCGATGATCAAACCCCTGCTGCGCCAAATCAATTCGCCCAAAGCCAGCAGGCACACGAGTCCGGGCAGGCACGCGCAGATCTGGCCGCCGTCGTCGACGAACGCGCTGCCGACGAGCGTGCTGAGTCGGCCGTGGGCCAGATTGTGCAGGTTGGTGCTCATGCGACTCACCGCGACCTCGCGGGCGTGCGGACCGAGCGCGCTCAACAGGAGCGACACCGCCACCAGGGCGGTGGCGTACGCCGCCGTGATACGCACTGAAGCCGCACGGGATAGAGTCCGCGCGGTCATCGTGGCCCAACGCTGGGCGTTGTCGCGAACGGCGATGGTGGACATGGTCATTCGCCCTGTCCCGAATGTCCCGACCAGCCCCGGTCCCGCGCGAGCAGGTCCGCGATGGTTTCGCGGCGGACCAGTTCACGCGCCTCGCCCGCGGCGACCGCGACCAGCGGTGGGCGTCCGACGACGCTGCAGCTCGATCCCATCGAGTAGTGGTAGGCGCCGGTGCAGGCCACCGCCAGCAGATCGCCGGGATGGATGTCGGCGGGCAGCTCGACGTCGCGGGCGATCTCGTCCCCGGCCTCGCAGTGCCGGCCGACCACCGTGACCGGCGCGGTGGCCGTCGCCGCGTGCCGGTTTGCCAGTGCCACCGTGTATTTCGCGCCGGCGGGCGCCGTCCGCGGGTTGTCGCTCTTGCCGCCGTCGACCGCGACGACCGTGTGCCCGTCGGGCCGGCGCTTGACGGCGACCACCCGGTAAAGCGTGATCCCGGCGCGGGCCGCGATCGCCCGGCCCGGCCCGATCACGATCCGGGGTCGCGGGTAATCGTGCTGAGCACAGGCGTATTGGAGCGCGGCGTCGACGACCGCCCCTAATGCCCGCGGGTTGAGCTCGGGGTCGCCGCCGACGCTGAGCTCGGTCAGCACCACATGATGGCGATCGCGGACCTCGGCCATCAAGGCCAGCATCTGCCGGATCGCCTCGCCGTACAGCCCGACGTCGGCGAGCTGCGACCCCAGTTGGCAGTGCAGCCCGACCAGGTCCAGCCACGGCTCGCTCACGAGCCGCTTGACCGCGCCGGCGGCCTGCCCGCCCGCCAGGGCGAAGCCGAACGTCTGGTCGCCGCCTTCGACGTCGGGAATCACTCGCAGCAGCACGCGTTGGCGACGGCGCACCCGCCCGGCCAGCAGGGCGATCTCGTTCGGGGTGTCGATCACGATTCGCCCCACCCCCGCGGCGACGGCGTCGTCGAGCTCGCCCGCGCTCTTGGCGGTGCCGTTGAGCACGATGTTCGACGGCGGCACCTCCCCGGTCAGGGCGGTGGCCAGCTCGCCGCCCGAACACACCTCCACGCCCGCGCCTTCCTCGGCGGCCCACCCCGCGACGGCCGCGCTGAGCAGCGCCCTGCCCGCGTAGATCAGTTCGGCGGCGGGCAGCGCCGCGCGATAACCCTTGATTCGTGCCCGGAAGTCTTGTTCGTCGACCACGTAGGCGGGCGTGCCGAACTCGGCGGCGATGTCGATGGCGGCCACGCCGCCCACGCGCAGCCGACCCATTTCATCGACGGAGCTGCTCAGCGGCCAGATCGCGCGGTCGAGGTGGGATCTCACCTCGTGCCGCTGCGACGAAAGCAGCTCGGACAGCGTCATGCTTCCACGGTGCAGGCGTGCGGCGGGGTCCGCCGCGTTCTTAACGAACCTTTCACACGCGTGTGATTAATCTTCACGGATTCAGTACGGCGGACCGCCCCATCCGGCCCACTCAGGCGAAGTAGTCCGACGGAACGAACGGAACGTCGTCCGGCGCATCATGACGGGCGGCCAACAGCGCCCGCGCGGCGTCCCCGATCGGAATTCGCAGCGGTAGCTGCGGTTTCTCGGCGGCGTCGACCACCTCGGCGGCGACCTGCTCCGGTGTGATGATCCCGGCGCGCGCGCCGCCGCCCGCCAGGATCGCTGCATACGGGTCGTCCGGCAGCGTGTAGGTGGTCACGTCGTCGAGCGCGCCCGAGCTCACGGCACCGGGTTCGAGCAGGGCGGCCTGAACCCCGAAGGGTGCGACCTCGATGGCCAGCGCCTCGACCAAGGCCTCCAGCGCCCACTTCGTCGACGCGTACGCCGCGCCGGGTGGCAGCACGACACGGCCCATGACGCTGGACATGAACAGCAGCTTCCCGTCGCCACGCGCGCGCATCTGTGGCAAGACCGCCTGTGCGACGCGGATAGCGCCAAGGGTGTTGAGGTTGAGCAGTCGCTGCAGTTCGGCCAGCGGGGTGGCTTCCACGGACGCGTAGATGATGTCGGCGGCGTTGGAGACCAGAATGTCGACCTCCGCGGCGGCCGCGACCGCCGCCGCCACGCTGGCATCGTCGGTGACGTCGAGCGCCAACCGCTCGCTGACGTCGAGGTCCGCGAGCGCGCGGGGATCGCGGGCGGTGGCCAGGACTCGATGCCCGCGACGGGCGAACTCGACGGCCAAGGCGCGGCCGATGCCGCGGCTGGCACCGGTGATCAGAACGGACGACATGGCATGTGCTCCTTGTTAGTTGGGATGGGTTACGCCGACGCGGCGAAGCGGGGAAGGTTCTGGCGGACGAAGTCGGCGAAGGGCTTGGGCGGACGACGGAGCATCGTCGTCAGGGCCTGCGGGTCGGGTCCGATGGGAGGCTCGGTTCGTTGCGACACGGCCGCGCCGACAGTTGAAATGTGCTGTGCCATAGCGCTATTGATGGGCGAGGTGGGATCGGCCTCGCCGGCGCTCTCCAATTGACTTCGCCACTCGGCCGCGGAGATGTGCTCATAGCGCACGGAACGACCGGTTTCGGCGGCGATGATGCGTGCTATCTCCGCGTGGCTGATGACCTCGGCGGGTGGCGGATAACTGATCTGCGGTGCGGACGGTCGCGGTGCCAGGAGATGAGCAACGGTGATTTCGGCAGCGTCCTCGCCGCTGATCCACGGCGCCGGGGCCGCACCGAAGCTGTTGGCGATCAGGCCCTTCCGGATGAGGGTGTCCCCATGCAGGAGCAGGACGTTCTCGTGGAACAGGGCGGCGAACCGCAGCACCGTGGGGTTCAGACCGGCCCAACCGAACAGCTCCTCGGCGACGGCCTGGGCCTGGCCCAGTCGGCTCGGGCTGTCGACCGACGACACGACCATCGACATCACCACCAGGTGCGCCGCGGACCCGGCGTCGACCAGAGCCGACGAAAGGTTGGCGGCGGCCGAAATGACGCCTGCGGCAATGGGATAGGTGAAGTAGACGGCGCTCAGGTCTTCTACCGCGCCGACCAGTGACGCCCGGTTGTGCAGGTCACCGACGACGGTGGTGGCCCCGCGACGCCGCAGTTCGGCCGCTCGGTCGTCATCCATGCGGACCAAAGCGCGCACCGTGTGGCCGCGGCGCAGCAGGCAGTCCACCACTGTTGAACCGGTGCCGGCGTGCCTGCCGGTTGCGCCTACGACCAGGATCGGTGGCGCCTCTGACGGGGGTTGCGGCATCGGGGCCTCCTCAAGCGGCGGGTTGTCCGTTGGTGCTGAGAGTGTTTGCGCCAGTGGGTAAATCGAAGACCAGCAAAGTGCTGGTCGCGGTCGCCACCAGCCTTCCCGAGGCATCGCTGACTTCCGCCTCGGCAAATCCGATCCGCGACCCCGCTTTGACCACGGTGCCGACCGCGCGCAGCGTCCCGCTGGCCACGGTGACCGCCCTGAGGTAGTTGACCTTGATTTCGACTGACGTGTAGCCGACGCCTTCGGGCAGCGTGGTGTGCATCGCGCAGGCGGCCGCGGTGTCCAACAGGGTGCACACCGCACCGCCATGCACCACGCCCAGCGGGTTGTACATGGACGCATCCGGCGTGCAGGAGAATTCGATACGCCCGGTGCGCACATCCTCGAGCCGCATGCGCAACAGCTCGGCGATCGGTGAGGGCGGCAACTGCCCGTCGGCGACCGCCTGCCAGTACGAAAGGCCGGACATCGACGTGGCCGCGGCCTGCGTGGCGACAGGGTCACGCCAGGTGACCAGCCGCGACTGCTCCACGCCCCAACCCACTGAAGTCTTCACCCGCTGGCCTTCCGGAAACTGATCGGTTTACTCACCCGGGCTCAACCTAGCTCGGCAATTACTGCTTGTAAACCGTTCGGTGTACGATTAAGGTGTGAACGACGCCACATTCCAGACGCGCCCGGCGGGCGGCCGCGGGGCCCGCGAGCGCATCGAACGCGCCGCGGCGCGGCTCTTCTATCGCAACGGGATCCATGCGACCGGCGTCGAACTCATCGCCCAAGAGGCCAATGTCTCGAAGCGCACGCTGTATCAGCACTTCGCCAGCAAGAACGACCTCGTGGACAATTACCTGCGCGGCTACGAGGCCCGCGGCGGCTCGCCCAATGAGCGGCGGCTGGAGGACGCCACCATGTCCCCGCGGGAGCGTCTCCTGGCGATCTTCGAAATGTCGCCCCGGGAAGTATTGCGAGGCTGTCCCTTTCACAATGCGGCCGTGGAATCCGCTGGATCCCTGCCGAGCACGGACGAGATCGTGCGGGCCCACAAGCAGGCGTTCACGCGCCGCCTCGTTGCGGTGGCGCAGCAGGCGGGTGCCGCCGACCCGCACCTGCTCGGCCACCAGCTGGCCGTGCTGTTCGAGGGCGCCACCGCGATGGCCACCTCGCTGAACGACACCGCGCCCGTCGTCCACGCCCGCGCCGCCGCGACCACGCTGATCGACGCCGCCCTGCGCTCTTGACGATCCCCTCCCGGTGCTGTTAGACATGGCGTGCGCCCAAATTTGGGCGATCGCCCAAATACCGGGATCGAGGTGGCAATGGGCCGGATGGAGGGCAAGGTCGCGTTCGTGACCGGCGCCGCACGCGGACAGGGCCGCAGTCACGCGGTCCGGCTCGCGCGGGAGGGCGCCGACATCATCGCCGTCGACATCTGCCGCAAGTTCGAGGCGTCACCGGCGGACGGCGCGGCGCCCGAAGACCTCGACGAGACCGCGGGGCTGGTGAAGGACGCCGGCGGCCGCATTGTCACCGCCGTCGTCGACGTGCGCGACTTCGGCGCGCTGCGGGCCGCCGTCGACAGCGGCGTCGAACAGCTGGGGCGCCTGGACGTCATCGTCGCGAACGCCGGCATCGGCACGACGGCGGGAAAGCTGCACAAGACCGACGAGTCGCTATGGCAGGAGATGATCGACGTCAACCTCAGCGGGGTGTGGAAGACGGTGAAGGCCGGCGTTCCCCACATTCTCGACGGCGGCCGCGGCGGCTCCATCGTGCTGACGTCGTCGGTGGCCGGCAACAAGGCCTACCCGCACGTCGGCCACTACGTGGCGGCCAAGCATGGTGTGATCGGGCTGATGCGTTCGTTCGCAGTCGAATTGGGCCAGCGGATGATCAGGGTCAACGCCGTCCTGCCGACGCACGTGAATTCGCCGCTGCTGATGAACGAGGCCACCTACCGCGCCTTTCGGCCGGAGCTCGAAAACCCCGGTCCCGACGACCTGGCGCCGGTGTGCCAGAGCTTCCACTACCTGCCGATCCCCTGGGTAACCCCCGAAGACATCAGCAACGCGGTGTTGTTTTTGGCCTCCGACGAAGCGCGCTACATCACCGGCGTCGCGCTGCCGGTGGATGCCGGCAGCTGCCTGAAGTAAGGATGCATCGATGACCGTCACCAACGACACCGACGTCTATTACGACCCCTACGACACCGGCATCATCGCCGACCCGTACCCCACCTACGCGCGGCTGCGCGAAGAGGCGCCGATCTACTACAACGAGCGGTACGACTTCTGGGCGATATCAAGGCATTCCGACGTCGAACGGGCGCTGGCCAACTGGGAAACGTTCTCCAACAAGAGAAGCGACATCCTCGAGCTGATCCAGTCGAAATTCGACATGCCCGGCGGCGTCATGATGTTCCAGGATCCGCCCGAGCACACCAGGCTGCGCGGCCTGATGTCGCGGGTGTTCACGCCGCGCCGGATGGCCGAACTCGAAGACCAGATCCGGCGGTACTGCGTGCGGTGCCTGGACCCGCTCGTCGGGTCCGGCGGATTCGACATCATCGCCGAGCTCGCCTCGATGATGCCGATGCGGGTGATCGGCATGCTGCTGGGAATCCCTGAGTCCGAGCAGGTTTCGGTCCGAGACGCCAACGACGCCAACCTGCGCACCAAACCGGGCACCCCGATGAAGGTCGCCGACGCCGACTCGATCGCCGACGGGCGGATCTACGCCGACTATGTCGAATGGCGATCCAAGAACCCGTCCGACGACCTGATGACGGTGCTGCTCAACGTGGAGTTCGACGACGAGCACGGGGTGCACCGAAAGCTGACCCGCAAGGAGGTGCTGCATTACACCCAGGTGGTCGCCGGCGCCGGCAACGAAACAACCGGCCGGTTGATCGGCTGGCTGGCCAAAGTACTGGCCGAGCACCCCGACCAGCGCCGCGAGGTCTACCACGATCGCTCGCTGCTGACCCGAACCGTCGACGAGACGCTGCGCTACGAGCCCACCGGGCCCCACGTCGCGCGTTGGATGGCAAAGGATTTCGAGTGCTACGGCCGGACCGTTCCGGCCGGCAGCGCCATGCTGCTGCTGTTCGGCGCAGCCAACCGCGATCACCGCCGCTATGCCGATCCCGACACGTTCAACATCCGCCGCGACAACATCTCCCACATCACCTTCGGCAAGGGCGTGCACTATTGCCTCGGGGCGAACCTGGCGCGCCTTGAGGGCCGCGTCGCGCTGGACGAGATCCTCAACCGGTGGCCGGAGTGGGATATCGACTATGACACAGCGCAATTGGCGTCGACGTCGACGGTGCGCGGCTGGGAGCGCCTGCGGGTCGTGCTCCCGTAGGTCAGCCGCGCGGCTTCTTCGGGGTCGGCATCTCGAACCGATCCAGGAACCGGTTCACCAGCTGGACGGCCTCGTCGTGGCCGCCTTTGGTGCCGAGTGTCTGTTCGAGGATCAGGGTGCGCCCGATCGCGGCGATGACGACCGCGATGCCCGCCGGCGGGAATTCGCTTGTGTCAAGGCCGTGTTCGCGGACGACGAAGTTGAGCGCGGTGATCTGCTGCTCGCGCCACCGCTCCTGCCAGGCGGAGATCTCCGCTCGGATCTCCTTGCGATGGTTGGCAAGTCCCATGAACTCCAATAGCAGCCGCGCGTCCTTGGGTTCGATGAGCGTCTGCCAGAAGGCGTGCAGCGGCCGGTCGGAGGCCAGCGCCTCGCTCTGCCGTTCCAGGTAGGCGGCGGCCCCACGCCGGAACACGTCGAGGTACAACTCGTCCATCGTGGGGAAGTAATAGTGCACCAAGGCCGGTTTGACGCCGGCCTCGGCCGCGACCCGCCGCGACGTGGCCGCGGCGTAACCCTCGTCGACCATGATCCGGCTCGTCGCGTCGATCAGCATGTCCCGAGTTGTCGAGTCCCTGGCCATCACCGACCCTAAATTGGGCGATCGCCAAAAATCAACCGGCTCCCGTGGGGAGTGTCGGGCTCACTTGACCGACCTCGCGAAAGGGTGATAGGCAATGTCGAGCCCACGTGCTGGGCGATCGCTCAGGAAGGCGGGTGGGCGCGGGTGAAGACGGCGGTGGTGACCGGCGGTGCGTCCGGGATCGGCCGCGCGGTCGCGGAGCGGTTGCGCAGCGACGGATTCCGGGTGGCGGTCATCGATCTGTCGCCCACCGACGACGGGTTCGGTTATGTCGCCGACGTCACCGACCGCGCACAGGTCGACGCGGCGGTTGCGGCCATCCGCGAGGCGCTCGGCCCGATCCTGGTCTTGGTCAACGCGGCCGGTGTGGAGGGCTTCAAGAAGTTCCTGGACATGTCCTTCGAGGCGTGGTCGAAGGTGATCGACGTCAACCTGAACGGGGTGTTCCACACCATCCAGGCCGTGCTACCCGACATGGTCGAAGCGGGCTGGGGCCGCATCGTCAACATCTCCTCGTCGAGCACCCATTCCGGCCAGCCCTTCATGGCCCACTACGTGGCGGCCAAGTCTGCGGTCAACGGCCTGACCAAGTCGCTCGCCCTCGAATACGGTCCGAGCGGGATCACTGTCAACGCGGTGCCCCCGGGGTTCGTCGACACCCCGATGCTGCGCAGCGCCGAGCGTCGGCAGCTGCTCGGCGGCACAGTGGAGGACCACATCGCGCGCACTCCGGTGCGAAGGGTGGGCAGGCCCGAGGACATCGCGGCGGCGTGCGCGTTCTTCGTGTCCGAGGAGGCCGGCTACATCACCGGCCAGATACTCGGCGTCAACGGCGGCCGCAACACCTGATAAGGATGAGGTGTGGCTCCCAGCTTCCAGGACGTCATCGCATCCAAGTACCTGCTCCTGACCACCTTCACCAAGGACGGCCGCCCCAAGCCGGCCGCGGTCTGGGGCGTTCCCGAGGGCGGCAAGCTGCTCGTCATCACCGACGACGAGTCGTGGAAGGTCAGGCGAATCCGTAACACACCCCGGGTGACGCTCGCTCGCAGCACGGCATTGGGAAAGCCGAAGGGCGAGGCGGTCGAGGGGGTCGCCCGGGTCCTGCCGAAGTCCGAGACGCGGCGCGTCTACAACGCGGTGCTCAAGCGGTACTGGTATCACGCCTGGTGGTTCTATGCGCACTCGATCGTGCGCGGCGGCATCGACAAGGTGCACGCCGGGCTGGAGATCGAGCCGGCGTCCTAGGACGGTCCGCGGCGGCAACGGCAACACGTCACCTCAGTCACTTGAGTCCCCGCAGATTGGGGGTCGAACAGGTGCCCGCCTCAGCGCGACAATCGGGCGCCCGAGGGATTTGTCGCTCGGAGGCGGGCACGACAGGTGGCCGCTCCGCCAGGGGCCCATGGGTCAGATGTGATTGCTGGTGAATCACTCCCGCCGGGGGACCGTTATGCGCCAACCGGGGTCGCGGCGTCGCTCTTGGGGTCGATGAGGATCTTCGCGTGTGCCTCCGGATCGCCGAGCGCGTCGAACGCGGCCTCGACCCCGGGCAGCCCGACCGTCCCGGTGATCAGCGGGGCGACGTTGACTTTGCCGTCGGCGAGCATGTGCAGCGTGTCGCGGAATTCCAGCGGGGTGTAGCCGAGCACGAACCGGAGGTCGGTCTCCTTGTTGATCGCCATCGCCGGGCGGATGTGGTCGGAGCCCATGCAGACGCCGACCACAACGACGCGCGAGAACAGCGGCGCGCCCGCGATGATGCCGTCGATAATGCCCGGGACGCCGACACATTCGAAGATGATGGGGTGTTTCGGCGTTGCGGCGCCGGCGGCTTCGGCGGCGCGCCAAAAGTGCCACCAGGGCAGCCGCAGCCGTTGCAGCTTTTCGATGGTGCCGACCGCCAGATCGAACGCCTCGAGGATGCCTCGCAGGTGCTTGCTGCTCGCGTCCGTCGCGTAGGGCGAGTCCTGGGCGGGATCGACGACGATGTCGGCGCCGCAGGCGGTTGCCAGCCCGCGCCGGCCCGGCGAGAAGTCGCTGGCGACCACGGTGCGCACGCCGTGCGCCTTGAGCATGCAGATCACCGCGAGACCGATTGGCCCACAGCCGATCACGATCGCGACGTCACCCTTGCCGACCTCACCGCGCCGCACCGCGTGCCAGCCGACGGCCATGGGTTCGGTCAGGGCGGCCACCTCGGGTGCCAGCCCGTTGGGGACGGGCAACGTCAGCGACTGCTCGACGAGCAGCTGCTCGGCATAGGCGCCCGGGGCCATCGTCGAGAGCCCGATCCCGTGCACCTCCTTGCCGCGGCGCAGCAACGGCAAGGCGACGACCCGGGTGCCTGTCCGCGGGGCCTTTCGGGTGCCGGGGCCGTAATCGAGGACCTCGCCGCAGAACTCGTGGCCGAACACGACGTGCTGGTCCGATCGCATGAACGCGTCATAGCCGGATTCGGCCATCACGTCGGCGAGTTCGTCGCAGTGGTGGCGCGCATGCAGGTCGGATCCGCAGATGCCGCACCGCAGCACCTCGATCAGCAGCTGGCCCTTGCCCGGCACCGGGCTCGGCTGGTCGACGACTTCGAGCTTTGCGTTGGTGCACGTGACGCTCTTCATCTGTCGATCCTCCTACACCGGCTCGGCTTGCAGACCCACCGGCTGCATTCCCGCCGCCTCTTTCAGCTCGTCGTAGGCCTGCCTCGTGCAGCGTGCGAGTTGCGGCAGGTCACCGAGCGCCGCGCTGTTGCCGACGAATCCGAAGTTCATGCTGTCGTGGTAGGACGCCAGCGTGGCGTTGAGCCCGATTGACGCGGCGAGGGCGGAGACCGGGTAGATACCCAGCAGGCGCGCGCCGTTGAGGTAACGGGTCTCCTTGGCGCCCGCCACATTTGAAATTACGAGGTTGCACGCCGGGCGGGCTACCCGGTCCAGGTGCGTGGAGGAGCCCAGGCCGGCGAGCGCGACGAGACCGACCGCGTAGGTCATCGCCGCCTCGCCCGACATGCGGTCGAGTTCCTTCTTGCACGCGGCGACCGAGTCCGTCACCTGGCGCATTCGTTGCGACACGCTCGCGCCGGGCTCGCCGAGTCGGGGGAATATCGCCGACACGCGCGTGCCGATGGCCGCGTCGCCGTCGCCGCGCATCGACACCGGACACATGGCAATGAAGGGATGCGCGAAGGCGCGGTCCGTTTCCCGCAGGTAGGCGTGCAGCCCCGCGTCTATGACGGTGACGGCCACGTCGTTCAGGGTCGCCCCGAAGCGCCGGCCGACCTCGTGCATCTCCTCGAGCGGCAGGGACAGCGTCGCGAAGCTCCGACCGATCTTGAGCGGCTCGTTGGTTGGGGCGTGCCGCGCCGCGAACGGCAGGCTGCCCTCGAGATGCGAGCCGCAGAGACCGCCGAGCACCTTGCGGATGGCGCCGACTGAGATCTGGTTGAGCGCCTCGACCTGCGTGACCGCCCCGTGGATCGACTCCGTGATTCGCGCCGTGAGCGGCGTGGGCGGATGGGGCGCCGGTTCAGGTGCGCCCAGCGCGAAGGCGGGCGTCGGGACGGTGCGCCGATCGGTCGTGCTCAGCCCGGCGTACAGGAGCTTGAGGCCCGATTCGCCGTCGATGATGCAGTGGTGGGTTTTCGTATAGATCGCGAACATGCCGTCGGGTACCCCATCGATCACCCAGCAGCGGAAGAGCGGCCGGTCGCGGTCGAGTTGGGGCTCGTGCAGGTCGGCGACGAGCCGCAACAGATCCTCGTAGGAGGCTCGAGGGGGCAAGGACAAATGACCGACGTGATAGCGGGGATCCCAGCTCGTCACCTCCCGGAAATGGGGCGCCCCGCGACCGAGCAGTTCCGGGACGTAGTTGAACGGGGGCACCGGCGTGCAGCCTCGGTAGGTATCCACGATTTCGCGCACGAGGCGCGCACGGCCGGCCGGCTTCTTGAAGAGAAGCATCGCCCCGACATGCGTGGTCCCGGCCGGTGACTCGATCAACAGCCATGAAAGGTCAAGGGGCGGAATCGGTTTGGTCATGCCCTACCTCCTACCGGAAAACCTGGCACTCGGCCGGGCGCACAGGAGTCCGAACGTTACGGCGATGTTCCCTCCCCGTACCACGGGCTACCAGGGCATTAGGGCCCGTGATCGGCGCCGTTGGTCACGGGCGTGCGCCCGCAACCCCGGGCTAATTGCCCGCGTTACGCAGGGCCTCGAACGTGTCGGCCATTGTGTCGTGCGGGTCCCGATAAGTGATGCCGAGTTCTCGCTCGCTGGGCGAGTCGTCCGACGCCGGCATCTGCGTGTAGTACTGCATCCCCGCCGACGTGATGGGTGTCTCGAAGGGCAGAAACCGGCCGGCGCGGTCCATGACCGCCCCGGCCACCCGCAGCGCGGCGTCCGGGATGGGAACCGCGACCATGGGGGTCCCGGCGATCTGGCCGAGCATGGCCGCGAGCTCGGCCACCGGCACCCGATGTCCGCCCGCGGTGTAGCGGCGCGGCCCGCGCCCCGGCTCCAAGAGTGCGGCGTGCAGCGCGGCCAGATCGCGGACGTCGACAACCAACCACGCCGCGCTGCGTCCCGGGATCGCGTGCATCTGCACCGCGGCCTTGACGCCCTCGCCGGCCTCCCCGAACTGATTTCCGGCCGGGGGGCCGAGGACCATCCCGGGATAAGTGATGTTGACCGGCGCGCCCGCGTCCTGCAGGCCGCGCGCGTAGATCTCCACCTGCGCCTTGGACGTTCCGTACCCGTCCGCTCCACCGACGACCGGCAGGTCCGCCGTGAGTGTCTGTAGGCCTGGATGAAACAGCGCCGTGAAGCTCGACACGTGAACGATCGGGTCCAACCCCAGCTCGACGGACTGGCCCAGGACGTTCTGCGCGCCCTGCATGTTCGTCGTCAGCATCTCTTGGGTCTGGCGCGGGTCGGTGGCGACCAGGGCGGCGCTGTGCACGACGGCGTCGCACCCGCGCAGCGCTTCCCGCACCGAGACGCGATCGGTGATGTCCCCGACGGCGTAGTCCGACACGTCGACGCCCAACTTGGCGACGGACGTCTTCAGCCGGTCGGGATTTCGCACCAGGAAACGGATAGTGTGCCCGGCGTCCGCGATGGCCTTGGCGGTCCAACCGCCGACGAAACCCGTGCCGCCCGTGACCAGAACATGCATGCTGCGATTCTGCACGGGGCTACAGGTGACTCGCGGCGTAGGTGGCCGCTTGGCCCGTCATCCCGTTCACCGAATACGACACATGCGCGAAGGCGTCGTTGCCGTCGCCGCAGATCCCGTCGCCCGGCGCGCACAGCTCCAGGGTCTTGGGCTGATACAGCGGGCCGATAGCGATCACCGGCGCGCCGTACTTTTGCAGCCACGGACCCGACGGTGTCCCGAACAGCGTGACGGCGGCGACATGGTTGGCGACCTCCGGCGGCATGGGCTTGGGCACCGCCGACGCCGGTACGCCCGGCGGTACGGCCGCCGACGTGACGAAACCGGCCACCGCGGCGCCCTGGGAGTAGCCGCCGAGGACCTCGCGGGTCTTCGGGCAGTTCGCCGCCATCGACTCAATATGCGAACCCGCGTCACGGATGCCGTCGATGACGGTCAGCGGAAAGTCGCTGTTCCCGAAATCAGTGCTGGCGGGGTAGTTCACCGGATACACCCCGAGCGTCCGGCCGCCGATCTGCCCGCGCAACGCGTCGACGAATGACCCGCCGACGCCGCCGACGCCGGGCGGTTCGCCGGAACCGCGGGCGAAAACCACCTCGACGTCGGGACACGGGTCGGCGGACGCGCCGGGCGCGGGAGCGCCCAACAGTGCGAAGGCGGCCGACGCGGCCGCGACTCCCATGGATGTCGTCAATCGGCGCATGTTCGTAGACCTTCGCATTGTCGGTGTCTCTTGCCTCTTATTCGACGCCAGCTTCGCTCTGGATTGCCACCCGGCGCGAATTAACCCAGCGGGCCGCCCATCCCGTCGGCAGACCCGCTGGGTCGAAGGACGAACTACTTCTTGAAGGCGTCCTTCACCTTCTCGCCGGCGTCCTTCAGGCTGGACTTCGCCTGATCGGCCCGGCCTTCGTTTTTGGTGTCGTGATCTCCGGTGGCCTTGCCGATGGCTTCCTTGGCCCGGCCGCCGAGATCTTCGATCTTGTTCTTCGCCTTGTCTGTTCCACTCATGTGCTGGTGACTACCCAGCGGTGGGCGATATTGAAACCGCAGGTCGCCGCGCCTGTCATGATGGACATCGTGGGCACCGCGGTGGTGGTGGCGATCGTGGCCGTGCTGATGTTGTTGGGCATCGGCATGGTGGTCAACCAGCTGTTTCGGCTCAGGAAGTGGTTGAACGCCCCGCCCCCCGACCAACCGCCCGGCGACCAGGCCCCCCGACCCCCGGAATGAGCTGTGTTCAGCGCGTTTGCCGGCTGATAGCTTGATGCCGTGATGGCATCGCGCAGGGGATCGACCCTGCTGGTGACCGACGACGGGTTGCCGCGCGGTGTGTCCGGCGCCGCCGACCCCCATTTCGCCAATGTCATCGGGATCTTCGCCCGGCTGTTCTTCGGTCGCCGTTTCGGCGGCGGGGCGCTGGCCGTCTACATCGACGGTGTGCCCGTCGTCGACGTCTGGACGGGGTGGTCGGACCGGGCGGGCACCGAACACTGGACCGCCGACACGGGCGCGATGGTGTTCTCGGCGACCAAGGGCGTCGCGTCGACCGTGATCCACCGGCTGGCCGACCGCGGCCTGTTGTCCTATGACGACCCGGTCGCCGAGTACTGGCCCGAATTCGCGGCCAACGGCAAGGCCGACATCACGGTCCGCGACGTGCTGCGACATCGGTCCGGGTTGTCGCACCTGCGGGGCGTCACCAAGACCGAGCTGATGGACCACGCGCTCATGGAGGAGCGCCTGGCCGCCGCGCCGGTGGATCATCTGCGCGGCGTGCAGGCGTACCACGCCCTGACCTACGGGTGGCTGCTCTCCGGGCTGGCGCGGGCGGTGACGGGAAAGGGCATGCGGGAGCTGATCCGCCAGGAGATCGCGCGCCCGCTCAACACCGACGGCCTGCACCTCGGCCGCCCGCCCGAGGGCGCGCCGACGAAGCCGGCCCAGATCCTGATTCCGCAGGGGCGGCTGCGCGCCCCGGTGTTCAATTTCATCGCGCCGAAACTGGCGGGCCTGCCGTTCTCCGGTGCGCTGGGGGCGATGTATTTTCCCGGCGTCATTTCCCTCATCAAGGGGGACACCGCGTTCCTGGACGGCGAGGTGCCGGCGGCCAACGGCGTGGTGACCGGCCGCGGTCTGGCCAAGATGTACGCCGCGCTGGCCAACGACGGCCGGATCGACGGCAAGAAATATCTGTCCGAGGAGTTGGCGCGTGGCCTGGCGGGGCAGCCGCAACGCAAGTGGCCCGACGCAAACATGGTGGTGCCCATGCCATTTCACCTGGGCTACCACGAGTCGCCGGTGCCCGGGCTGCTCAAGGGTTTCGGTCACGTCGGTCTGGGCGGGACCCTCGGCTGGGCCGACCCCGAATCCGGCAGCGCCTTCGCGTTCGTGCACAACCGGCTGCTCACGCCGTTGCTCTTCGACATGGGTTCCTTTGCGGGACTGGCCAGTCCGCTGCGCAACGCCGTCGAGGCCGCGCGCCATCAGGGCCCGCTCGAGGTGCCGCGGCTCGGCGCGGCCTACAAGTCCGACCGTCGTCGGGCGGCGGTGGCGTCCGGCGGTTAGCCGGCTGTTCGCCCAGTCACACCTTGGCGAAGCCTCTGGGAAGCGTGAGCGGCAGATCCGTGTATGTGACGATGCCCGGCGGGGCGGCGACGACCGCCGGAATCGCGTTGATGGCGGGCAGTGCCGTCATGATGTGACCGAGCGCCATGAAGTCGGCGATGGTCTCGGCCTGGAAGTACGGGGGCGGCAGGAAGCCGACTTTGGTTGTCACCGTTGGCTGCCCATCGATTTGGATGACCCAGCCGTCCTGGTCGATCTTCCAGTCGGGCTCGAGCGTCTGTCCCTTGCGCCACCTCACGTTGAGGTCGATCAACGTCTTGTCGCCGACGACGCCCTGCCAACTGATGTAGACGCCCGCGACGCATCCCGCTGGGATCGTCCACGACGCCATCTCGAGATCGGCTGTGGTCTGGGCGAATTCGGCCACGCAACGCACCTCGTCGAGCTCGACGCCGAGCGCATCGGCCACCAGGCGCACGGCCTCGCCGAAGATCGCCGTACCCTTGCGGGCCATGTCCGCCAGCTCGGGGTGGTCGATCGGCTGACCGAAGCCCACCGGCCTCTCGGTGTCCGGCGAGTCGTAGAACGTGGTGTCGGCCGCCTCGATGACGGACACCTTGTCGATCCGGTTGCACACCATCGCCGAGACGATGGCCAGCAGCTCGGCGAAGCCCGGGCTGACCCCGGAGCCGAACATCGTCGAGCCGCCCTTCTGACAGGCGTCGATGATCCGGTCGCGACCCTCGCCGAGGTTCGCCCCGGTGATGAACGACGCCGTCGTCACCACGTTGACGCCCGCCGACAGGATGTGGACCAGCTCGTCGACGCTGATCCACATGGGGTTGTAGACGACGCAGTCGGGCTTCAGGGCAAGCAGCGCATCGACGTCGTCGGTGGCGGCGACGCCCAGCGGTGCGATGCCGACGAGTTCGCCGGCGTCGCGGCCGACCTTGTCCGGTGACCAGGCGTAGCAACCCACCAGTTCGAGGTTGGGATTGTCGGCGATCGACTGCAGCGAGCTCTTGCCGACGTTTCCGGTGTTCCACTGAACGACCCGATAGTTGTTTGGCACTCGCTCAGCATAGGGAGTCGGGTGGCCGCCGAGAAGGTCAGTAGTCGGATTCGCCGGCCAGGATCTCCGCCAGGAAGGCGTCGTGCGGCGGCCGGTCCAGCCGCGCCCTCGCCCACCGGCGAACCCGCTCCCGGGTTTCGCGGGCCTCCGGCGGCTCGGCGCCGACGATCACCGCCGTCGCCGACCAATCGTGGTCCCAGGCCGCCGCTTCCGTCACCGGGAGTTGCCGGCCGTCGACCAGTGGAAGGATCGCGCCGCCGTGGGCATCCAGCGCGCCGCTGCCGCTGACGTCCCCGGATCGCAGTTGCACCGCGACGCCGGTGGCCGGGTCGGGCCCGATGACGGCCGTCCGCACGACGGCGACCACCGCAGCGTCGGCCATCTGGACGGTCCAGTCGACCGTGTCCTCGCCCGCGTCGAAGATGCCGGTCGGAACCGCGCCCCAGCCGATGGACGCGACACCCCGCGCGATCGGGACGGCGCCGCGCGGAGCCGCGTCCGCGCCGGCGGCCAGCGCATAGTCGTCGCGGTGCCCGCTCGCCGCGTCGAGCTTCACGCCCGGATCGTCGAGCGCCTCATACAGTTCCGGCCAGCCGTCGTCGTCCACGCCGACCTCTTCGGCGAGCCCGGCGCCGGCGCGCACCAAATCGCCTATCCGCGGATCGCCGCCGCGCAGGTGCGCGGTCAGGGCGGCGGCGTGCGGTGCCAGCAGCCCCACCACGTCGGAATCCAGGGTGTCGTCCGTGAAGAAGCCCTGCGCCCCTGAGGTCAGCAGCGCGACCTCGACGTCGAGCAGCGCGCGATCGAGGCCGGCGATGCCGTCGACGCGGCTGGCCGGCCACCACCGCCGCAGCCAATGCCCGATCGCGAGCCGCCGCAGCGGATCGACCGAGCCGGGCACGATGTCGACCCCGGCGAGCTCGATGGTGTGCGGCTCGTCGGACGCGTGAGCGAGCGCGGACACGGTCGCGACGTGCCCAGCTTCGCCCAGGATGCGCCAAAGCCAGTCGGCGCGTGCCAAATCGGTGAAGGTGATCCGGGCCGACTCGTCGTCGGGTGGGTCGTCGATCGTCCACGACAGCACACCACCGCTGACCTCCAGCACCGCGGCCAGCGGCGAATCCGCGGTGGCGGGGCCGGTGCTCCACAGCCCGGAGTCGGCGACCAGTCTCATCCGGCGACCTGCAATTCCAGCATCGCCTTGATGCGTTGCCGGTGGTCCAGGCTCACCGACCGCGCGACGCCCTCCAGCAGTGACCGCACCTCGTCGACGTCGTCGCACGGCTCCTGCCAGACGTCGCGCCCGTGCAGCCGCGCCCACAGTCGGCTCAGGTAGGGCTGGGCGTAGGCGGCGAGGTCGTCGACCACCTGCCGTTGGCGCGGATGGATCGGGCCGCCCTCGGCGAGGTAGCGCCGGGCGTGTAGCACGTAGGCCTCCTTGCGCAGCCGGGCCTGGATCTGGGCCGCCAGCGCGTAGCGGCTGGAGACCGAGGGGTCCAGCGGCGCGAGCTCGACGGCGATCTCGATGCCGGCCACCAGGGTCGCCTGCTTGTCCTCGGACAGCAGCCCCCAGGGCGCCGCGGCCCGGTCGACCTCCTCCTCGCACAGCAGCGGGATGTCGGGCAGCGCGTCGCGGTCCAGCGCTCGCCGCAGCGTCGCGCGCACCCGGTCCACCACGGTGCGGTCCAGCGGGCGATCGCTGTCGGAGCCGCCCGCGATCGGTGGTTGCCGTTGTGGCTGAACCGAACTCAAGCCCAGCCCGACGATCGACCACGGCAGCTCGGCCGCCTCGACCCGGGCCAGGGCCCCCAGGTTGTACGGTGTGGCGTCGGCGATCACGGCCGACCAGACCCGCTGCCGGGCCGCCGCCGCGCGGTGGCTGTCGGCCGGCCCCAGCACCGTGCCCAGCTCGGCAAAAAACGGAGCGGCGGCCGTCGCCGCTTCCAGGGCCCGCACGTCGCGCCAGCTGCGGTCGAGTTGAGCGGCCAGCCCGGCCACCACATCCGGGGCCGCCACGTATTGGTGCAACACCTCGATCGCGGTGCGGTCGCGGCCCTGGTGAATGTCGTTGAGCACGGCGGCTGCCGTCTCGCTATCCTGCGGCGCCGGTGGGCCTTTCGTCACGGCGAGCTCGAAGCACACCGGGAAGTACAATTCCTGGGCGTTGCCGGTGCGGATGCGCTGCCTGCGGCGCTCGAGCTTCAGAGTATCGAACCACGCTGCGGCGGAACGTAATTCGCGCGCGCTGCCGACGATGAGCTCGTGCATGGCCGCTGCGGTTTCCGGTGCGACGACGGGGGCCGAATACTGCGGGTTGGAGCGCAGCCGGAGCACCAGAGGGTCGATGATGCGCTTGACGGTCCGGCTCAAGGGGCCGCCGTCGTCGCTGCTGAGCACCTCGACGCCGGGGCCGATCGCGCGCCACGCGGCCTCGATCACCGAGCGGCGTGGGTGGCCCGCGGCGACGACCGTCGCAACCTGCGAATCCGCGCTCATTCCGACAGGATAGGGGCTCTCCGAAAATATCCGTAGCCGAAAAGTTGGGTTCGGTAGCCGTTTGGGCGTTCCAACCTGGTGGCATGAGGAAGCTGATCATGCTGCTGTCGGGCGTCGTCCGGATCCCGTTCGCGCCGCGCCGCAACACCGCGGCGCCCACCGTCGGAGTCGGCACCGTGCGCACCGTCGGCGACGGGCGCCAGGTTTTCATCGAAGTGGTGGCCGTGTCCGGCGAGACCTTCATCGGGAAACTTGCCCGCTGTGACGGCGATGCCGACGTGTCGATGCTGCGCCCCGGCCTGGTCGTCCTGGTGGCGTTCGATCCCGCTGCCCGCGAGGAGCTTTCGCTGCCCGACGATGTGGTGGCCGTCAACGCGTCCTGGCTGGCGTCGATCTGAGTGCGCTATCGCGCCCCGTCCACCGCGAAACTGACCATGGCGGCCCAATAGAGCGGGCTGGCGGTGAGGATGCCGTCACGCCAGCGGCGCATCTGCGCGCGCTGCCAACGGTTCACCGCGCACCCCGCGTCGGCGCCGTCGTGCGCGTCGTCCACGGCGACAACGACATCGGCCATCGGGTCGGCTGTGTCGGCGGCGGCGAACCGTCGATAGGCCGCGGACGTGGGCAGTGACCACAAGGTGGCGCTCACCAGCTCGGCGCCGCCCAGGACCATCGCCGCCACCAGGCCGGTCGCCTCGTCGAATTGATAGTCGCCGCCCGACCCGCAGGCCAGCAGGGCGACCCGCGGCGGGATGGGCAGTTGCAAGGACATCAGGTCCGACGCGGTCAGCGGGCGATGATCGCCGATGGGCTCGGCATCCCCGGGAACATCCGCCGTGCAGGCCAGGTGCAGCGCCGCGCGGTCGGCCTGGCCGTGCGCCGAACTGGCGTGGCCGACGTACATGAGCCGGCTCGGGGATTGCCCCAGCTGCTTGGCCAGCCAGACGCGGTCGGCATCCTGGCGGCGGAACAGCTCGACGGCGTCGTCGACTTCCGGCAGCACCGGTCGTCGGCGCATCAGCCCGGCGAAGTGTTGCGCCAATTGCGTTGCCGCCGAGGGTCTTCCGAGCACCGAGCCGAGCTCGGAGTCCGGGCGCTGCCCGGGCACCCGGGGGTCGAGGACCAGCACCGGGGGCCCGTCCCGCCGGGCGTCCCAGCCGGCCGGCGCCCGTGGCGAGTGCACGATGTTGGGCGGCACCGCCATCAGCACGTCGACCAGTTCCATCAGCCGATGCCCATCGGTGCGGGCGCCGATATCGTCGAGCTGCCAGGGGATCTGGGCGGCCCCCCGCCCGCTGGAGGTGATGGCATCCTGGCGCGCGCGCACGAGCTCTTCCTTGCTCGGCCCCGATTTCGGCACGGCCAGCAGGCCCCACGGCACGCGGGCCAGCCGAGCGCTGGGCGAGACGAATAACACCGCGCGCGGGGTGGACACGCATTCCGTCAGCAGCTGCCAGCCGGGGGCGCCGATGAGCAGCACCCCTAGGATGTAGGCCATCGTCAACTCGGTGTCCGGCGCGGCGAATGGGCCAGTCGTCAGCGCCCGCTCGATGGCGTCGCGACGGCTTTCCGTGCCGTTGGGTTCGGGTAGGGCGCCGGCCAGTTCCTGCAGGGCCGCGAGCAGGATCGGGTCCTCGATCACCCAGTTGACCGTTTTGGACGGCTGCCCGACGATCCGCAAGCTCCCGTACGTGACGATCCCGACGTCGGCGAAGCGCAGGACGAGAGTCGACCGGTCCGTGTCACTCATGGCCAGGTGGACCAGGCGGGTTCGCCGGCGGTGACCTCGCGGCCATAGCGCTGCAGCGCCAGTTCGCGGTAGTGGCTAAGGATCGGCGCGGCATCCGGATGCATCTGCAGCGGCGGCAGCGGGCCCAGCCGCGTGAGCGACCGGCCCCCCAGCGCCGGCGGGCCGGCTGCGGCCAGCGCTTCGCCGTCCTCGATGAGCACCGGTGGGGTGGCCGTGGACGCCCACTCGCCGATCTTGGCGCGCTCCGGCTCCATGTCGAAAGTCCCTCGGGCGCTGTGATATTCGACCAGCTCGCTGATCAGCTCGGTGTTCTCCCACTCCCACGCGACGGCGAAGGCGCCGGCCAGGATGGGCGCCGAAACGCTGGTCGCCCAACGTGATCGCGCGTCGGCGTCGGCGATCGAATACCGGACCGAGTCGACCGCGAGCGCGGCCGGGACCTTGAGCTCCGCGGCCTGTTCGAGCTTGCTCATGCCGCGCCAGTATTCCGGGGTGCCGATCTCGCCCTTGAGGATGCCCAGGCCCTCGGCCTGCCGCGCCTCGGTTTCCTCCAGCGTCTCGTCGGGATCGCCCGAGCTGTCGAAGCCGAGGTCCGCCAACGCATCCGCGCGCCACACCGTGCCGAGGTGGTTGTCGAGCTGGGCGTATTGCAGCCAACTGCTGCGCGGTGACGAGTCGAGCAGTTCCCGTGCCTGGGCGATCAGCTCGACCGCGTCGGCGAATTTACTCCAAAAGATCGCGATCCAGCTGCGTTGCAACAGAATACGGTGTAGGTACAGCGGCTTTCCGAGTTCGCGCCAGTGCCGCTCGGCGTGCTCCCAGCACTCGTCGGCCGCCTGGAGGGCCCCGGACCCCAGCCGGGTGAATCCCATGTAGAGCCAGCACCGAGCGATGTCGTGCGCACGGTCGTAGCGCGCGATGACGGGGTAGGCCTCCGAGACCAGTTGCTCGGTGCCGGCGTGGTCGGCGGATGCCCAGCAGGCCGCCGCGCGTTCCAATTGCGTTCTGGCCGTTGCCAGTTCCCAGCCGTTCGCTTGTGCGCGGGCGCCCGCCCGGCGCAGCCAGGGTTCGGCCTCGGCCAGTCGCCCGGTCTCGACGCAGAACCTGCCGTACTCCGTGGCCGCCGCCACCCGCACATAGTCGCCGAACGGGCTGTCGCTGCGCAGGCGATCCGGATCCTCCAGCGCGGCCAGCACCTGCTCCCATAACGGAACCGACTGCACGTGAAGGTCGTCGTCGCAGAGCGCGCTGGCACAGAGCAGCTGCGCGTGGGTGACCAGGTAGCCGTGCTCGTCGGCGAGGTCGGCAAAATCACCCCCGGGGGCCGTGTCCGACAACGCCGCCAGCGCCGCTGCAGCGCCCTCGTGATCGCCGAGGGCCGCGGCCAGGCCCGTTTCCAAAAACTGCGCCCGCCGCGAGTACCGCACCATCAGGTGCGCCACCTCGGCGTCGGACATCCGCACCTGTTCGGCCGCCTCCGGCATGGTGCCGGCGGCAATGCCCGAATAGACGGCCAGGCAGTCGCGGATGCGCCGGATCGACTCGCGCACTCCGTCATTCGCCCCGCGCGCCAGATAGATCTCACCGAGTTGTGCCAGGGCTTCCAGCATCAGGTCGTCCCGGTCTTCCCGCTCGATGCGCGGCATCAGGGACAGCAGCAGATCTCGCGCCCGGGTCTCGTCGGCGGCGAACGCCAACCGGCGGGCGTTCTCCAATTCGCCGGGGATCGACACGGCTGCATCATAAGTCCGCCGCCGTGAACGTGGCGAGGAACCGAAGCGGCGGGCGTTTGAGTGAGGGCACGCCCGCCGCTTCGGCGTTCGATCGATCAACCGCAGGTCACCTTGATGCTGAAGTCCTTGGTGATCATCCCGGCCATCGGGTTCTTCATGTCGGCGCCCTGAGCCTGTCCCGTGATGGTGTACGTCTTGCCGTCCACCGACACGTTTGCCGAGCCGACCTTCGCACCCATGCCGTTGCTGACCGACAAGGCGTTGCCGTCGACGAAGAGCGCGAGCGACTCGACCGCCGGGGGGTTCGCGTCGGTCATCACCACGGCCAGCGCCTGCTGGGGCCCGCTGGTGGTGCCGCTGCCGATATCGATCTTGCCGCCGGTCCTGACACACGTCACGGCGGACGGGTTCAGGCCGGGCAGGTCGGTGCCGCCGACCTTGACCTGCGCGTTGGTGCCGGTGCCGGTGGAGGCACTGGGCGCCGTGCTCGACGCCGGGCTGGCTGAGTGGCCCCCGCTCGAGCAGCCCACCAGCGCCGTGGCGACGCCGAGGGTTCCAATCGCTCCCACGAGAAGACGTTTCACTGCAGTTCCTTCCTTCATGCGCCGCCCCAGTGGCGTCGTCATGGGCGCAAGTACAGACCGGCCGCGTCGCTACCGATCCCAATTTCGACGGTCACCCGGTAGGCTGCCTCGACACGGCCCGACGAAGGGAGACGCGCAATGGCGAGCGTGAAATGGCTGGAACAGCCTGAGGCGCATGACTTCCCGGCGGCGGCCGACTACCTCGCCCTGCTCGCGGAGCCGGGCACCGCCAACGAGTTGGCCGAAAAGCTGAAGTCCGGAGTCGTCAGCCACAAGAAGGCCAAGGACATCCTGCGGGCGGCGCAATTGAGCCTGCTTCCCGAAGACAACCCGCACGTCGCCGCGGATCTGTCCAAGATCAAGAAGGGGCAGGCGTTGTCGCCGATTCTGCTGGTGCGCGGCGACTTCACGGCGGGTGTCCCGCTGCAGATCGCCGACGGTTACCACCGGGTGTGCGCGAGCTATCACACCGACGAGAACACCGATATCCCCGTCGTCATCGTGTCATCGTGATCGAGATCGAAGCCGCCGGCGCGGTCCGGGTCCTGACCATTTCCTCCGGGCGCGTCAACGCCCTCGACGTCGAGCTGCTCAGGGAGCTGACCGACGCCCTGGGCGAGCTGCAGCACTCGGGTGCCCCCGCGCTCGTCGTCACCGGCGCCGGTCGCGCATTCAGCGCGGGGGTCGACCTCAACCGCGTGGTGGACGGCGGTTCGGCCTACACCGACCGGCTGATCCCGGCGCTGTCCGAGGCGTTCGAGGCGCTGTTCTGCTACCCGGGCCCGACGGTGGCCGCGGTGAACGGAGCCGCCATTGCCGGCGGCTGCGTGCTGGCCGCTGCCTGCGACCGCCGGCTGATCGGCCCGGAAGCACAGATCGGGGCGACCGAGGTCCGGGTAGGAGTGGCGTTTCCGGTCGCCGCGCTCGAGGTGATGCGCTACGCGTGCGGGGACCGCGCGGAAGAGGTGGTGCTCGGCGGCGGTGTCTACCGGGGCGAGGAAGCCATCGCCAACAGGCTGGCCCACCGCGTCGTCGCCGACGATCTCCTCGGGGCGGCGGTGGCGGAGGCCTCCGACCTGGGCGGCATCCCGATGGAGGCCTACCGGCACACGAAAGCGCAGCTGCGGGCCCCGACCCTGGCCCGGATGCGCGAGGGTGCCCTTGTCGACAGCGAGGTGCGCCAACTGTGGGGCTCGGACGAGACGCAGCGGCGCATCGCCGCCTACGTCGAGAGCCTGCGGCGCCGCTGAGTTATTCGTCGAGCGCGACACCGCCGCGAGTACGCCTGCGGCGCATCCGGTGTGAGCCCTTGCCGGTCGGCCGGCGGTTCTGCAATCCGCCCCGCGGCTCGTCGGCGGCTTCGGCTTCCTCGGCGGCCGGTTCGGCTTCCGTCTCGGCCTCGGCGCTGGCCGCGACGGGCTCTTCGGCCTTTTCCGTTTCTTCCGTTTCTTCGGTTTCTTCGGTTTCTTCGGCTTCTGCGGTCTCGTCGGGCTCTTCGGCCGTGACTTCGGCCTCGGTGTCTTCGGCCTCGTCCGCCTTCTTGCGGCGAAGGCCCCGCTTCTTGGGCTGCTTGGCCTTCTTCGGCTTGATCGGCTTCGGCGGTGGCGGCGGCAATTCGGCGATAAACGAGAGGTAGAACGCGAAGATGCCGATCACGCCGATTGCGGCGGCGGCGCCATAGACGGCGAACAACCACCGCCCGGCGTGGTCCAGGCTGAGCCAGATCTCGCTGATCGCGGTGCCGATGATGAGCACGCCGGAAAGCACGTGGGCCACGATCGACCAGAGCCGGATGGACAGGGCGAGCTGGGGCGTCCCCAATTCCGGCTTTCGAGTCCGCAACTGGGTGAACACCACCGGAAGGGCGGCCAGGGCCACCAGGGCACCCGTCACGATCCGAAGCGTCGTCCCCAACGAATGCGTGGTGTCACCCATCAACTCGGGCCAGCGGGGCAGCACGAAAAAGAAGTAGAGGACGCCGGCAGCGATCGAAAACGATGCGTGCCACGGTATGGCGACCTTGCGCCCCATACGCCTCCTCATGCTGGTACCGGGGCCATGTCGGCCCGGTACGCCAGCCTAAAGGCCGTTCAGAGCGATTCCAAACAACCCCCGTGCGTGGTCGCGCCTCAAACCGAGGGCGACCGGTGGCGGAGGATGCGGGATTTGAACCCGCGAGGGCTGTTAACCCAACCCGCGTTCCAGGCGAGCGCCATAGGCCACTAGGCGAATCCTCCGTGGGCCATGTTAACCGAGCGGCGCGCGGTCGCCGCCGGTTGTTGTGGGCTTGGGTATTAGACTCGCCGGAGGACCCCGCGCGGCGTCTATCCTGTGAACTCCCCCAGGGCCGGAAGGCAGCAAGGGTCAATGGGCTCTGTCGGGTGCGCGGGGTCCCCTATGTCCGATGTGTGGCGGACCTCGAATCCAGCGTTCAACAACGAAAGGTCCCCTGGTGGCGTTCGACTCCCTCAGTCCTGACGAGCTGGCCGCGGTGCACGCTCGCAACCAGCAGGATTACGCGGAGCTGCAGGCCAAGAAGCTGGCCCTGGACTTGACGCGCGGCAAACCCTCGCCGGAGCAGCTCGACCTGTCCAACCAGCTGCTGAGCCTGCCCGGCGACGACTACCGCGACGCCGAGGGCACCGACACCCGCAACTACGGCGGCCTGCACGGCCTGCCCGAACTGCGGGCCATCTTCGGCGAGCTGCTCAGCATCCCGGTGCAAAACCTGATCGCCGGCAACAACTCCAGCCTGGAGCTGATGCACGACCTCGTCGCCTTCTCGATGCTGTATGGCGGGGTCGACTCGCCGCGGCCCTGGAAGGACGAGCCGGCCGTCAAATTCCTGTGCCCCGTGCCCGGCTACGACCGCCACTTCGCCATCACCGAGACCATGGGCATCGAGATGATCCCGGTCCCGATGCTGCACGACGGGCCGGACGTCGACCTCATCGAGGAGCTGGTCGCCGTCGACCCCGCGATCAAGGGGATGTGGGCGGTACCGGTGTTCGGCAACCCCACCGGGATCACCTATTCCTGGGAGACCGTTCGCCGGCTGGTGCAGATGCGCACGGCGGCGCCCGACTTCCGGCTGTTCTGGGACAACGCGTACGCGGTGCACACCCTGACGCACGACTTCATCCGCCAGGTCGACGTGCTGGGCCTGGCGGGCACGGCCGGCAACCCGAACCGGCCCTACGTCTTCGCGTCCACCTCGAAGATCACCTTCGCCGGTGCCGGGGTCAGCTTCCTGGGTGGGTCGCTGGGCAACATCGCCTGGTACCTGCAGTACGCGGGCAAGAAATCGATCGGCCCGGACAAGGTGAACCAGCTGCGGCACCTGCGCTTCTTCGGCGACGCCGACGGCGTGCGCCTGCAGATGCTGCGCCACCAGCAGATCCTGGCGCCAAAGTTCGCGCTGACGCTCGAGATCCTGGATCAGCGGCTCAGCGACTCGAAGATCGCCTCGTGGACCGACCCCAAGGGCGGCTACTTCGTCAGCCTCGACGTGCTGCCCGGCACTGCGCGGCGGACCGTGGCCCTGGCCAAGGACGCGGGCATCGCGGTGACCGAGGCGGGCGCGTCGTTCCCGTACCGCAAGGATCCCGACGACAAGAACATCCGGATCGCGCCGACCTTCCCGTCGCTGCCGGACCTGCGCGACGCGGTCGACGGCCTGGCGACGTGCGCGCTGCTGGCGGCCTCCGAGTCCCTGCTGGCGTCCTCCCCGTCGAGTGTGAGCTGACGGCGCCGACACGCCGAGCGAGTTGACCGCAGCTTCACACCGAAAAGCCACTGATGCACACTCGACGCGGCCCGGGCTTTAGTCGGCCCGCTCGAACTGATTGCCCGCCTCCTCAGCACACCCTGCCGGGTCTGCATAGTCAGCCCGCGACGGTAGCCTGCTGACCGTGGCCCTCTACCGCAAATACCGACCGGCAACCTTCGCCGAAGTAGTAGGGCAGGAGCACGTCACCGAGCCGCTGTCCATCGCCCTGGAGGCCGGCCGAATCAACCACGCGTACTTGTTTTCCGGGCCGCGCGGCTGCGGAAAGACATCGTCGGCGCGCATCCTGGCCCGGTCGTTGAACTGTGCGCAGGGCCCGACGGCCACCCCGTGCGGGGTCTGCGAATCCTGCGTCGCGCTGGCGCCCAACGCGCCGGGCAGCATCGACGTGGTGGAGCTCGACGCCGCCAGCCACGGCGGCGTGGACGACACGCGCGAGCTGCGCGACCGCGCGTTCTATGCCCCGGCGCAGTCGCGCTACCGGGTGTTCATCGTCGACGAGGCGCACATGGTGACCACCGCCGGGTTCAACGCGCTGCTCAAGATCGTCGAGGAGCCGCCCGAGCACCTCATCTTCATCTTCGCCACCACCGAGCCGGAGAAGGTGCTGCCGACGATCCGGTCGCGCACCCACCACTACCCGTTCCGGCTGCTGCCGCCGAAGACCATGCGGGCGCTGGTCGGGCGGATCTGCGAGCAGGAGGGCGTCGTCGTCGACGACGCGGTGTATCCGCTGGTGATCCGCGCCGGCGGTGGCTCGCCGCGCGACACGCTTTCGGTGCTCGATCAGTTGCTGGCCGGGGCCGAGGGCAATCACGTGACGTATCAGCGCGCGCTGGGCCTGCTGGGCGCCACCGACGTCGCACTTATCGACGACGCCGTCGACGCGCTGGCCGCCGCGGATGCCGCCGCGTTGTTCGGCGCGGTCGAATCGGTGATCGACGCCGGGCACGACCCACGGCGTTTCGCCACCGACCTGTTGGAGCGCTTCCGCGATCTCATTGTGCTGCAAGCGGTTCCGGATGCCGTGAGCCGCGGCGTGGTGGATGCGCCCGAGGACGTGCTGGACCGGATGCGCGAGCAGGCGGCGCGCATCGGCCCGGCGACGCTGACCCGCTACGCCGAGGTGGTGCAGGCCGGGCTGGGCGAGATGCGTGGTGCGACGGCGCCGCGCCTCTTGCTCGAAGTGATCTGCGCGCGGCTGCTGCTGCCGTCGGCCAGCGACGCCGAATCGGCGCTGCTGCAGCGCATCGAGCGGATCGAGACCCGGTTGGGCGTCTCGATCCCGGCGTCGGAGGCCGCCGCCGAGCCCAGCCCACCGCCGCGGCGGGTGACCGTTTCCCGGCCCCAGCCGAAACCTGAGCCCACGCCCGAGCCGGCCCCCGAACCGGCTCCGGCGGCGGCACCAGTACCCGCGTCCGCGCCCGAACCCGAATCCGCCTCCGCCCCGGGCGAACTCAACGCGTCGGCGGTGCGGACCATGTGGCCGACGGTGCGTGACAAGGTGCGCCAGCGTTCCCGCACCACCGAAGTGATGCTGGCGGGTGCCACGGTCCGCGCGGTGGAGGACAACACGTTGGTGCTGACCCACGCGTCGGCGCCGCTAGCCAAGCGGCTGTCCGAACAGCGCAACGCCGACGTCATCGCCGAGGCGCTCAAGGACGCGTTGGGGGTGAGCTGGCGGGTGCGCTGCGAGGTCGGTGACCCGGTGCCCGCGCCGGCCGCCCCACCGCCGGTCGTGCGGGAAGCGCCGCCGGATGAGCCCGCCGACGCGGCTTCGTCTCAGCGAGACGAAGAGGAACACATGCTCGCCGAGGCCGGTCGCGCCGAGGCGGCGCCGCGGCGCGATCCGGAAGAGGTCGCACTCGAGCTGCTGCAGAACGAGCTGGGCGCGCGCCGGATAGACGGCGGCTAGTGGGACCGTAAGCGCGCGTTGGGGGCACCTCCCGCTTGCGGGGGACCGGGCGCAACGGGTCGCCACCCTCGGCTAGGCCGAAGCTAAGGCGTCCACCACGGCCGCAGCGGCAGGTCGTCGTCGCCGCGGGCGTCGACGTTGGCCGCCAGCACGTGGTGCAGCTGAAGGTTGTTCTGCTCGAAGGCAACTCGTGAGGCCGCCATGTACAAGCCCCACACCTTCGCCGTCGCCAACCCGACCTCGGCGACTCCTTCGTCCCAGTGTTCGACGAGGTTGCGGCACCAGTCGCGCAGCGTCATCGCGTAGTGATGCCGGAAGTTCTCCTCGTGCAACACCTCGAAACCGGCGTCCTGGATCTCGGTGACGATGCGGCCCGAGCCGGTCAGCTCGCCGTCCGGGAACACGTAGCGGTCGGTGAACCCGCCGGCGAACGAGGTCGACTTGTTGTCGTGCCGGGTGATGCAGTGATTGAGCAGCAGCCCGCCGGTGCGCAGCTTGGACTTCAGGAAGCCGAAGTACGCGGGGTAGTTCTTGACGCCGATGTGCTCGGTCAGGCCGATGGAGGAGACGGCGTCGAATCCCGCCTCGTCGACGTCGCGGTAGTCGGAATGGCGCACCTCGGCGAGGTCCGCCAGGCCCGCGTCCTCAATCGCCTGGCACGCCCACTTGGCCTGCTCGGCCGACAAGGTGGCGCCGATCGTGCGGACGCCGCGTCGCGCCGCGTAGCGCACCATGCCACCCCAGCCGCAGCCGACGTCGAGCAGCCGGTCGCCCGGCTGCAGCCGCAGCTTCTCGAAGATCAGCCGGTACTTGTTGTCCTGGGCCTCTTCCAGCGTCGCGTCGGCGTGCGGATAGACCGCGCAGGTGTAGGTCATCGACGGGCCGAGCACCCATTCGTAGAAGGTGTTCGAGACGTCGTAGTGGTGATGGATGGCCTCGGCGTCACGGGTCTTGCTGTGCATGACACCGGCGGCCACGCGCCGCCACCGCGGCGGCGCCTCCTCCGGCGGTGGGGCGACGGGCAGCAAGTGCTCGAGGCCCATGGACCGGACGACGTTGGCGAGCACCCGCGCCGACGGCCGCTTGAAGTCGACCCGGTCGGTCAGCGCCTTGAGTAGCGGGTACGGATCGCCGGGATGCACGCCGTACGTCTGCAGGTCACCCGAGACGTAGGCGCGGGCGAGGCCGAGTTCACCGGGGGCCGTGGCCAGGTAGGTGGCGCCGCGAGGCGAACAGAGGTCCAGGCCCAGCTCGGCATCCTCGCTGCCGGCGGTGCTGCCGTCGTACGCGGTGAACTTCAGTGGGTGGCGCCCGGTCGCGGCGAAGATCTCCAGAATCTCGGCCATGCTGAGCTTGCCCGTAGTGGTGTGGCGGGGCTCTTTGGTTGTCGTCATCGCCGTTGCACCGCCTTTGCGTACAGGTCCAAAAGACGCGAGTCGGGGTCGTAGGTCTTTTTCACGGTTTTGTATGTCTCCCCGCCATAGAGTTCGTCAAACTCCTCGCGGGTGTAGAACGAGTCGGAGTACAGCGACTTGTGGCCATCGAGCTCGCTGACCTTGGCCTCGATGGCACGATTCGTCACCCCCGCTGCGCTTCCCCCGGCCGCCGGTACCGAGGACCAGAACCCAATATTGACGTATGTGTGATCCGGTCGCATCGGATACAGCGGCCAACCCTCGTGATCGCGCAGTCGCAGGGGGCACAACCAGATCGGGGTGATGGGCACGTTGTCCAGGAACCACTCCAAGAACTCGCATGTGCGTTCAACCGGCACCTCGACGTCCTGGACCACGCGTTCGCGCGGCGGACGTCCGTGGCGCTTCTCGATCCGGTCGGCGATGCCGAAACGCTGGTCCAGGGCGATGAGTTTCGAGTACACGCTGCTGCGCCGGTAACGGCGCGGCCACCAGCGGCGCACCCGCGGGTTCTGCACGCCGAACGCTCGTGAGCACCAAAACCAGTCCGTGTCCCAGCGCCACAGGTAGTCGTGGATCGTCAGCCGATCGTCCTTGGTGGCTTCCACCCCGGGCGAATCGTGCCGAATCGATTGGTAGTAAATGTTTTTCCCGGTGTAGTCGCTGACCGGGCCCGGCGTGCCGGTCCGCCGGCCCACGCACAGGTAGCTTTCGTCGGCGCTGAACACCACGCCGTCCAAGTAGTCCACCGGCGTGCCGCCCTGACCACCGGTGTCGATGATGCGTTCCATCGCCGCGACCAGCTCGGGCAGCGAGCGGAATCGGACGTGCCGCAGCGCCACGAACGGCGCGACGGGTTCCAGCTCGATCCGAATCCTTGTCGAATAGCCCAGCGTCCCATAGGAATTCGGGAAGGCGCGGAACAGGTCGTGATGCTGGGTGCGCGACGTGGTGAGCAACTCACCGGCGCCGGTGAGGATGTCCATCTCGAGCACCGACTCGTGCGGCAGGCCGTTGCGAAACGACGCCGACTCGATGCCCAGGCCGCTGACCGCGCCGCCGAGGGTGATGGTCTTCAATTGCGGAACCACCAGTGGCGAAAGGCCATACGGCAGGGTCGCGGCCACCAGATCCTCGTATGTGCACATGCCGGCGACATCGGCAGTGCGGGATTCGGAATCTACAGAGAGAACGCCGGTCAAACCGGAGGTGTCCAGGCCGCGTGAATCGCGTTTGGTGCGGGCGCGGAACAGGTTTGAGGTGGGCTTGGCGAGCCGGACGGCGGAGGTCGTCGGGATGGATCGATAACTCGCCATCAACCGATCGACGCCCGCTGCGTGAGCCGACAGTGCAGATCCAGGGACTGGCACCACATATACCCTAGTCTTCGAAAACAGCCCGTGCACCAGACGCGGGCGCGATTAGCAAGAGGAGTCGGGCCTGATGGGCCAGGTGAGCGCAGCCAGCACGATCTTGATCAACGTCGGGCCCGAGGCCACACTTGCCGCGGTGGCGGACTACCAGAAGGTGCGTCCGAAAATCCTGTCCCCGCAGTACAGCGAGTACCAGGTGCTACAGGGCGGCCAGGGTGCGGGCACCGTCGCCAAGTGGAAGCTGCAGGCCACCAAGTCGCGAGTGCGCGACGTGCAGGTGGACGTCGACGTGGCCGGCCACACCGTCATCGAGAAGGATGCGAACTCGTCCATGATCATCAACTGGACGGTCGCACCGGCCGGACCGGGATCCAGCGTCACGGTGAAGACCACCTGGACCGGTGCGGGCGGCGTCAAGGGCTTCTTCGAGAAAACCTTTGCGCCGTTGGGGCTGAAGAGGATTCAGTCCGAGGTGTTGACGAACCTGAAGAACGAACTGGAAAGCTAGCGCGCCTGGCCCTGGGTGGCGAGGAAGCCCGCGACGCCGCGAACCAGCGCATCGGCGTATTTTTGGCGGCCGTCGGCGGACTCCATCAGCGCCGAATCCACCGGATTCTTCATGTTGCCGCACTCGACGAGGATCGATGGGTACTGCGCCAGGTTCAGGCCGGCGAGGTCCGAACGCCCGTACAAGCCGTCCTGGCCGATGTAGTTGGCGGGCGGAATGCCCGAGGCCTGCAACTGGTCGCGCATGATTCGGGCGTACTGCACCGACGGACCGGCCTGCGCCTGGTTCAGCGGCGGGGCCGAGTAGTTGACGTGAAAGCCGCGCCCGGACGGCGGACCGCCGTCGGCGTGGATGCTCAGGATCGCGTTGGGGTGCAATGCGTTGGCCGCCGCGGCGCGCGCGTCGACGCACGGCCCCAGCCCGGTGTCGTCGCCGCGCGACATGGCGGTCCGCACGCCCAGGGCGTTCAACTCGGCGCGGACGCGCAGCGCGGTGTCCCAGGTGAACGTGTGCTCCATATAGCCGCTATTGGTCGACGTCCCGCTGGTCTGGCAGTCCTTCGTGCCGCCGCGCCCGGTGGGCACCTGCCGCCCGATCGACGCGTCGTTCGAGCCGTTGTGGCCGGGGTCGATGAAAACGACCATCCCGGCGATGTTGGACGGGACTGCCGTCGCCGTCGGCATGATCACCGTCGACGCGGCAACCAGCGCGCCGACCACCAGTTTGATTCCGACACGCCTGCTCAGTCGTAGGTCCACCGCGCAAAGGTAACGTCGCGCGGTCTACGCTGGGTGTTCCGAATCGCCCGACACCCACAGGCGAAACCAACTCGAGACCAAGATGCGAGGGGATTGTCATGCAACCCGGAGGCGACATGTCGCAACTGCTCGCCCAGGCGCAGCAGATGCAGCAAAAGCTATTGGAAGCCCAGCAACAGCTCGCCAACTCCGAGGTGCACGGTGAGGCCGGCGGGGGTTTGGTCAAGGTGACCGTCAAAGGCAGCGGCGAGGTGGTCGGCGTGCAGATCGACCCCAAGGTCGTCGATCCCGCGGATGTCGAGACCCTGCAGGATTTGATCGTCGGCGCCATGGGCGACGCGTCGGCGCAGGTCACCAAGATGGCGCAGGAGCGGTTGGGCGCGCTGGCCGGGGCCATGGGCGCCCCGCCGGCCAAACCCCCGGCGCCTCCCACCCAACTGCCGGGGCTGTGACGTTATCCCGACATGTTTGAGGGACCCGTCCAGGACCTGATCGACGAGCTGGGCAAGCTGCCGGGCATCGGGCCGAAGAGCGCGCAGCGCATCGCGTTTCACCTGTTGTCGGTCGAGCCGCACGACATCGACCGGCTGACCGCGGTGCTGGCGAAGGTCCGCGACGGTGTGCGGTTCTGCGCGGTGTGCGGCAACGTCTCCGACGACGAGCGGTGCAGAATTTGTTCCGATCCCCGCCGGGACGGCTCACTGGTGTGCGTCGTCGAGGAGCCCAAGGACATTCAGGCCGTCGAGCGCACCCGCGAATTCCGCGGCCGCTACCACGTGCTCGGCGGCGCGCTTGATCCGTTGTCCGGGGTGGGCCCCGACCAGCTGCGCATCCGCGAGCTGCTGAGCCGCATCGGTGAGCGCGTCGACGACGTCGACATCACCGAGGTGATCATCGCCACCGACCCCAACACCGAGGGGGAGGCGACCGCCACCTACCTGGTTCGGATGCTGCGCGACATCCCCGGCCTGACGGTAACGCGGATCGCGTCGGGACTGCCGATGGGCGGCGACCTGGAGTTCGCCGACGAGCTGACGCTGGGCCGCGCGCTCACCGGCCGCCGGGCGATGGTCTGACACGTACGGCCCTTGCGGCCGGAGCTTTCCGGGGGATAGGCGACCGCCGAATTTGATATCGCATTCGGTATCAAATCCGCCGATTACCTGGTCACGACGGCGAAGTTGTCGCTGGTGTTCCACGCCGCCTCGAAGGTGGCGATGGAAACCTGTTCGTCGCGGCCCGCCGCGGCGCCGCTGTCGTTGAGGTGCACCAGGTTGGTCTTGGTGTCGATGCCGGTGACGACGACGAAGTGGTTTTCCTGGGAGCGGTCGCCGCCCGAGTTCCAGATGATCCGGTCGTTGAGCCCGACGATCACCTTGCGTCCCTGGTCAAGGTCCTGCTCAAGGACGCCGATGTTGGTGTGCACGGCGTCGGACGCGATGCCGTAGTGCGCCAGCAGCACCGGCAGGTCCGAGTTCTTGGTCTTGGCGCCGGGCTTGTAGATGGGTCCGGGGTGGCTCACGCTCGGGGTGTTTGCGGCCACGCCGGTGATCTCGTCCTCGGAGGGTTCGCGGCCGGTGATCTGGCCGACCACGTCGGCGACGGCCATCTCGCCGCAATCGAGGTTTTGCTGCTGGTAGCGCCAGTAGGGCGCGGCGGCGGCCGGGTCGCCGTGCATGCCCTCAAGGGTGGGGGCGGGGGCCGCATCGGCCGTCCCCGCGAACGCGACCATCGAGCCGGCGGCCGCGCTCAGCACGGCCGCGAGACCGACAATGCGCGCCGCATCGGTGAGCCGGGTTCTCGTGTTGCTCATGGGTTCCCTTTCTCGGTGGGGGACTCGAGAAAAGGCTGGGCGGCGGCCCTAGGGGGATCCTTGAAGGATTCTTGGAGCGCAGGTCGGAGGGCTAGCGGGCCGCCAGCCGCTCCCGGCGCAGCAGGTCGACCTCGGGCAGCTGTAGCGGCGCCAGCTCGCCCACTACCTTGCCGAGCAGCAGGTCGGCCAGCTCCGGGTTGCGGGCCAGGCACGGCCCGTGCATGTAGGTCGCGACGACGCTGCCCTGCACCGCGCCGTCGAAGCTGTCGCCGGCCCGGTTGCCCGCGCCCTTGACCACCGCGCCCAGCGGCGACGCGGCTGGCCCCAAAACCGTTCCGCCCCTATGGTTTTCGAACCCAGTCAGTGGTTGCGTCAACCCGGCCGGCAGCGGCTCGCTCACCAGTTCGCCGATGGTGCGCCGGTCCTGCGGCGAGGTGGTCAGGTCCAGCATGCCGACACCGTCGACTCGTTCCCCGGCCGACGTCTCGTACCAGTGCCCGAGCACCTGGATGGCCGCGCAGATTGCCAGCACAGGGGCGCCCCGCTCCGCCGCGCGCTGCAGGCCAGGGTGCTTGATCAGGTGCTTGGTGGCCAGCCGCTGCGCGTAGTCCTCGGCGCCGCCCAGCGTGTACAGGTCCAGCGACTCCGGCACCGGGTCGGCCAGCGTGATCTCGACGATCTCGGCGGCCACCCCCCGCATCCGCAGGCGTTGCCGCAGCACCAGGGCGTTGCCACCGTCGCCGTAGGTGCCCATCACGTCGGGCAGCACCAGCCCGATCCGGACAGTCGAGTCAGCCATGGCGCGCCAATGCTCGCTGCAGCTGCAGGAAGGCGGTGTAGTTGGCGACGACCTCGACGCGCCCGGGCGGGCACGACGCGATCGCCGCCACGGTGTCGTGGACCAGCGTGTGCTCGACGCCCGCGTACCCGAGGCGCACCGCCAGGTCGGTGCCGCGTTCGCCGGCGGCGACGACCGCCGTCTCGTCGAAATGCTCGAACCGCACGTCCCACAGCCACGAGAGGTCCTCGCCGTCGGGCACCTGGCCGTTGACCGCGATCACGACCCCGGCCGCGTGCTTGTCCACCATCGACAGCGCCTCCTGCCAGCCGGCTGGGTTCTTGGCCAAGAGAATGCGCGCTTCGTGCTCGCCCACGCGGACGCTGCGGTAGCGCCCGGCGACCTCGTCGACTTGGGAAACCGCCGCCACCGCTTGCACCGGGTCGGCGCCCAGGGCGACGGCGGCGGCCACGGCCTGCGCGGCGTTGCCCCGGTTCACCGTGCCCGGCAGCGCCAACCGCATCGGCAGGGCCAGGCCGTCGGGCCCGTACAGCGTGTCGTCATCGAACCACCACTGCGGGCTGGGCCGCTTGAAATCGGCGCCGGTGGAGTACCAGTGCCCTTTGTCCCGGACAATGACCTCGCCGCTGCGCGGGCAGCTGACCGAGTCGTTCGCCCATGCACCGCCCGCGGCCACCCACACCACGTTGGGGCTGTCGTAGGCCGCGGAGGTCATCAGCACGTCGTCGCAGTTGGCGACGACGACGGCGTCCGGATGCCGGGCCAGGCCGGCCCGCAGCGTGCGTTCGATCACGTTGATCTCGCCCACCCGGTCCAGCTGGTCACGCGATAGGTTGAGCAGCACGATGACGCTGGGTTTCACCGCATCGGAGACGTGCGGCACGTGCATTTCGTCGACTTCCAGGGCGGCAAGCCCGGCGCGCCGATCTGCGGCCAGCGCGGCCACCAGGCCGGCATCCATGTTGGCGCCCTCGGCGTTGGTGGCCACCGGGCCCAGCGTCCCGAGCGCGGCCGCCGTCATCCGCGTGGTGGTCGACTTGCCGTTGGTGCCGGTGACGACGACGGTGCGCCGCCCGGCGCCCAGCTGGCGCAGCACCGAGCGGTCCAGGGTCATCGCGACCAGCCCACCGATCATCGCGCCGGCCCCGCGACCGGTGACCCGCGACGCCCAACGCGCGCTCGCCCCCGCGGCGAGAGCCAGGCGTGCACGGCTGGTGATCACCCGCGCAGTTTATTAGGGCGATCGCAAGCGCGGCGCTGTGCGCCGGGCGCTGCGGGTCGCCCTCATCGGTTTAGGGCGATCGCAAGCGCGGCGCTGTGCGCCGGGCGCTGCGGGCCACCCGCATCGATTTCTGTAGGCGATCGCGACACGAGGGCCGAACGACCAGGTGATGTCGGTCCGGCGTGCCATCCTCACTTCATGAACCGGGTGTCCTGGGGGCGGCCGGCCAGCGAGCCGGGCGGGGGTTGGGCCGTTATCGACGTCGAAACCTCGGGGTTTCGGCCGGGCCAGGCGCGGATCATCAGCATCGCCGCGCTGGGTCTGGACGCTAACGGCCGGGTCGAGCAGTCCGTGGTCAGCCTGCTCAATCCCGGGGTGGACCCCGGGCCCACCCACGTGCACGGCCTCACACCCGCGATGCTGGAGGACCAGCCGCAGTTCGGCGACATCGTCGGCGACCTCGTCGAGGTGCTGCGCGGCCGCACGCTGGTGGCGCACAACGTCGCTTTCGACTACTCATTCCTGGCCGCCGAGGCGGAGCTCGCCGAGGCCGAACTGCCCGTCGACAACGTCATGTGCACGGTCGAGCTGGCGCGCCGGCTGGACCTCGGTGTCGACAACCTGCGGCTGGAAACGCTCGCGGCGCATTGGGGCGTGGTCCAGGAGCGGCCGCACGACGCCTTCGACGACGCGATGGTGCTGACCGGGGTGTTGGAGTCGGCGCTCGAGCGGGCCCGCGAGCGCGACGTCTGGCTGCCGGTGCGTCCGGTGACCCGGCGCCAATGGCCCAACGGGCGGGTGACCCACGACGAGCTGCGCCCGCTGAAGGTGCTGGCCTCGCGGATGCCGTGCCCGTATCTCAACCCGGGCCCGTATGTCCTTGGCCGGCCGCTGGTCCAGGGCATGCGGGTGGCGCTGGCCGCCGAGGTGGCGCGCACCCACGAGGAGCTGGTCGAGCGGATCCTGCACGCCGGGCTGGCCTACAGCGACGTCGTGGACGGGGAGACCTCGCTGGTGGTCTGCAACGACGCCGCTCCCGAGCAGGGTAAGGGCTATCACGCCCGACAGCTGGGGGTGCCGGTGGTGTCCGACGCGCAGTTCATGGACTGTGTCGGCGTCGTCGCCCGGGGCACCAGCATGGAGGAGTTCACCGACATCAACACGACGAACCCGCAGCTCGCGTTGTTCTGAGCGACCCGTTGCATCACTACATCCGTAGTAGTACCGTTGCGGCATGACAACCACTACAGATGTAGTACAGCGCGAGTCGTGGTGGGCCTTCTACCGTCGGCACGGTTATTTCTTTCGCCAAGCGGCGATGCTGACCATCTCCCTCGGTGTGCTGATCCACCTGTACCGGGTCATCTTCGGCGACGACCTCACGCTGAAATACGCGATGACCCTGACGACCGACAGGATCCTGCTGGTCCCGATGACGTATGCGGCCCTCACCGGCGTCCTGGTGTGGCGGCGGGTGCGGTTCGCCAACAAGCCGCATCGGGCGTTCTTCACGGCGTCGCTGGTGTACATCGCCGGCAGCGTCCCGCTGCACATCTGGTGCTCGTACGTCACCAAGGACCTGTCGCTGTACATGTGGTTTCGGCCGTGGTTCAGCTACCTGCTGTTGATCGTGGTCTATCCCGCCTTCCTGACGATGTTCTGGCGGCTGCGCTACAAAGACTGATGCCTCCCAATCCCGAGCGCCGCGCTCAGCTCCTCGACGCCGCGATCGGCATCCTCGCCGACACCGGCGTCGGGGGGCTAACTCATCGTCAGGTCGACGAGCGGGCGGGCCTGCCCGCGGGCACGACGTCGAACTACTTCCGCACGCGCCAGGCGCTGCTCGAAGCCACGGCGGCGCGCACCGTCGACCTGCATTGGCAGCGCGTCGAGGCCTTGCAGGCCGCGATCGGGTCGCTCACCCGCGACGGCATCACGGCACTGCTGACGCGGATGCTGTCCGACCCCGACGAGCAGGCCCGCCGCTACACGCTGGCGCGGTTCGAGCTGTTCATGGAGGGCACGCGCCGACCGGAGCTGCAGCCCTTCCTCAAGGACCTGCAGGCCGCGGCGGTGAAGTCCGCAACGCTGATCCTCGAGGCCGCGGGCTTCACTCCGACACCGGACCAGATGGACGAGCTGAGCCGACTGCTCAACGGCTACGCGTTCAGCAGTCTCACGCTTCCCGGCGCCCGCGACCCCGCCGAGTTGGTGGACCGGCTGCTGCGCGCATACTTCCCGGTCTAGCCACGCGGGTGCCTGCTCGATCGTGGGTCAATTCCAGCAATCTCTCAGCTGGAACCCGGTAACTCTCCAGGTGTTGCTCTGAGGCTAATGGTTAGCATTAGCGGGCCGGTGCGGGGCCGCAAACGCCTCCTGTGCTTGGTGTCCGGGGACCGATCTAAGGGCGATGACCGCATGGCGGCGTCGTCCACGCCAGCAGTGAGGACAAAGCTTTCAGTGAGTGGACCGTTGGCCGATTTCGCCGTCGACCGGCGGGTGTTGCTGATCACCGGCATCGCGCTGTTCGTCGGCGCACTATCGGCGGGAGTGGCGTGGTGTCTGCTCCAGCTGATCGGGCTCGTCACCAATCTTGTCTTTTATCAACGAGTCTCGGATGCCCTAGTGTCGCCCGTCGCTAATCAGCATCCGTGGTGGCTGATCCTGGGTGCCCCCATCGCAGGTGGTTTGGTGATCGGTCTGATGGCTCGGTACGGGTCTGATCAGGTTCGCGGCCACGGCATGCCCGAGACGATCGAGGTGATCCTCACCGGTAGCAGCCGTGTCGAGCCCAAAGTGGCCATCCTGAAACCAATCTCGGCGGCCATCAGCATCGGTACCGGCGGCCCGTTCGGTGCTGAGGGCCCGATCGTCATGACGGGCGGCGCGACGGGCTCGGTAGTCGCCCAGTTCTTGCATCTGACCGCGGACGAGCGAAAGATTCTGCTCGCCTCCGGCGCCGCCGGGGGCATCGCGGCCACCTTCAACGCTCCGCTGGCATCCATCTTGCTGGCGGTCGAGTTGCTGCTGTTCGAATTCCGGCCGCGCAGTCTGGTACCCGTCGCCGGCTCGGTAGCCGTGGCCACAGTGGTGCGCCTGTTGATCCTGGGTCACGCGCCGATATTTCCGGTCACTACCTGGAACGCCGAAATACATTGGCCTATTGATGCTTTGGCGGTCGTGGTTGGGATCGCCGGCGCCGCGGTCGCTCTTGGTGCGACGCACTTGGTCTATTGGGCCGAGGGCGTCTTTCCGCGTGTGCCTATCCATTGGATGTGGTGGCCGGCGCTTGGTGGTCTCATCATTGGCATCGGCGGGTTGATCGAACCGCGCGCCCTCGGAGTGGGCTACAACGTGATCGGTTCACTTCTCTCCGGGCACGCCGGACTGTCGCTGATCGTCGGCATTCTCGTTGTGAAGACCGCAATTTGGGCCCTGTCACTCGGCTCGGGGACTTCGGGTGGGGTGTTCGCCCCCGTGTTCATGATCGGTAGCGCACTCGGGGCCTTTGTCGGGCACTGGCTGCCGCACGTGTTCCCTGGCTTTTGGGCAATGTTGGGTCTGGCCGCCGTGGTGTGCGGCATCATGCGGGCGCCGCTGACGGCCATCATGTTCACCCTGGAGCTCACCCGCGCTTGGCCCGCGATGCTTCCGGTGATCATCGCTACCGTCACCGCGTACGTGATCTCCGTTCTGTTGCTGGCGCGTTCGGTGCTCACCGAAAAGATCGCCCGCAGCGGCATGCACCTGACCCGCGACTACACCACCGACCCGCTGGAGGCATTTCTGGTCGCCGAGGTGGCGCGTTCGGGGCCGCCTGCCGCACCGGCGGGCGGCACGATAAGCGCCCAGGCCACATTGCGGCACGCCGCAAACGTTTTCGCCGAATCCGACGGCAGGCCGCTGCGGGTGTTGTCACCGGAGGGCACCGACCAGGGCCATCTGCTGATGACGGATTTGCTCACCGCCCGGCTCCACGATCTCAACGAAGACACGGAACGGACCCGGCACCTGGTGCCCTATTTCCCGAGGCCGCCGCGAACCGCCGTTCGCCGCTGGGTATCGGCTCGGCGCAACGGCCGCGCGAGCTGACCGTGAGCCCTAATTCCGCGACGCGCGGTTGACCGCCGACACCACGGCCCGCAGCGACGCGGTAGTGATCGACGGCGCGATCCCGACGCCCCACACGGTCCTGCGCTCGCCGGACGCGTGCCGACCCGCTTCGCCCGGCTTCGCCGCGCTCGCGATCGGCACGGCCACCGAAGCCTCCACATACGCCGCCGCCTGCGCGTCGTCCCCCGAACTCATCGCGTGCTCGGAGTAGTCCAGCACGGCGACGTCGAACCCGACGGTGCCCAGTGCGTGCACGAACGCCGCGAGCGGGCCGTTGCCGACGCCGACGATCTCGGTCTCCACCCCGTTGACCTTGACGGTCGTGGTGATGGTGGTCGTGCCGCCGTCCTCCTCGGAGGCGTCGACCCGCTGCTTGATGCGCTCCAACGGCCAGATCGGGGCCAGGTACTCCTCGGAGAACGCCTCCCACATCTCCTTGGGTGACACCTCGCCACCCTCGCCGCCCGTGCCCTCGGCGATCTTCTGGATCACCTGCGAGAACTCGATCTGCAGCCGCCTCGGCAGCGCCAGACCGTGGTCGGCCTTCATGATGTAGGCCACGCCTCCCTTGCCGGACTGCGAATTGACCCGGATCACCGCCTCATAGGTGCGTCCGACGTCCTTGGGGTCGATCGGCAGATACGGAACCTGCCACAGCATGTCCTCGACGTCGGTGTCGGCGGCATCCGCATCCACCTTCATCTGGTCGAGGCCCTTGTTGATGGCGTCCTGGTGGCTGCCGGAAAACGCGGTGTAGACCAGGTCGCCGCCGTAGGGGTGACGCTCGTGCACCGGCAGCTGGTTGCAGTACTCCACGGTGCGGCGGATCTCATCGATGTTGGAGAAGTCGATCTGCGGGTCCACGCCGCGGGAAAACAGGTTGAGCCCCAGGGTCACCAGGCACACGTTGCCGGTGCGCTCCCCGTTGCCGAACAGGCAGCCCTCGATTCGGTCGGCACCCGCCTGGTAGCCCAATTCGGCTGCGGCGACGGCGGTTCCGCGGTCGTTGTGCGGGTGCAGGCTGAGGATGACCGACTCCCGGTTGGCCAGGTTGCGGCTCATCCACTCGATCGAATCGGCGTACACGTTGGGCGTGGCCATCTCCACCGTGGCGGGCAGGTTGAAGATGATCGGGTTCTCGGGTGTCGGCGCGATGATCTCGCCAACGGCGTCGCACACCTGCTTGGCGTACTCCAGTTCCGTGCCCGTGTAGGACTCGGGTGAGTACTCGAAACGCCACTGTGTGCCCGGGTACTTGGCGGCCTCCTCGACGCACTTGCGCGCGCCGTCGGTCGCGATGGCCTGCACGGCGGCCCGGTCGGCGCGAAACACCACGCGGCGCTGCAGGATCGACGTCGAGTTGTAGAAGTGCACGATGGCCCGCGGCGCGCCCTCGCACGCGACGAAGGTGCGCTCGATCAGCTCCGGCCGGCACTGGGTCAGCACTTGGATCGTGACGTCGTCGGGAATGGCGCCGTCGCTGATGATCTCGCGGACGAAGTCGAAGTCGGTCTGGCTGGCCGACGGGAACCCGACCTCGATCTCCTTGTAGCCCATCCGCACCAGCAGGTCGAACATGCGGCGCTTTCGGGCCGGGCTCATCGGGTCGATCAGCGCCTGGTTGCCGTCGCGCAGATCCACTGCGCACCAGAGCGGGGCGCGGGTGGTGACCCGGTCCGGCCAGGTGCGGTCGGCCACTCGGATGGGCTCGACTTCCTCGGCGAAGGGCCGATACCGGCCGATCGGCATGGACGAGCCGCGCTGCGGATTCCAGGCGGGTTGTTCGGGTCCGGGTGGGCCGGCGGGTTTGACGATGGTGCGGGCCGACTTATAGGCGTCGGGCGAATCTGGATTGGTCACGGTAGTTGCTCCGGGGGATGAGAAGGAAACTCAGACCGGCGCATCGCGAACTCCCGCGACGGGAGGCCGGTCTTGATCAGACCCCGTCGCGGCGTCCGAGGAGGAGCACCCGCTGCACGTTGTGCACTCTACCGCGCGCGGGCCGGGCGCCAAAACTCGCTGCGGTCCGTGATTGAGGCGTCACCGTCGCGGGGTCCGCCCGGACCTGCCCGCTCGTCCCCGGCGGGCCGTCGTCGCTTTTGTCGTGTCCTTGAGCGTCACCCTGAACTGCATCGCGCGGTAGGGCCAGCCTGTTTCCGTGTCCCACTGGGAGACCACCAGCCCGACGCCACCCGGGACGTCCAGGCGCGAGCCGGGAAGAACGTATCCGCCGTACAGCTGGGCGACCCGGTTGTTCGGCAGGTCTTGCGCGTCCCAGGTCGTCCCGACGACGGGCGTTTGGATCTCCGCCTCGTAGAGGTTGGCGGTGGGGTCGTCGATGGTGCGGTATCCCAGCGCGTACTCCGAGGAAAGGAAGCCGCCGAGGATCCACATGCCGGTGTCGAGCCTGCGTAAGGTCAGCTCGCCCCACGTCTCGCCCGGGGGTGTGATCGGCGTGGGCGGGTTGCCCCACGCCCATTGGTTATCGGCCCAGCCCCAGCCGGAGTACTTGGTCTTGTTGCCGATATCGCCCGGGCGCACGCGGCGCAGGATGATGCCCTTGTCGCGCTGAAAGCCGGTGGAGACGATGTACACCCAACCGTCGTCGGGGTCGTAGTCCCACGACCACAGCTGTGCAAAGCCATCGCACAACGACGCGGAAAAGGTGGCCTTGGCGCCCATCGCTCGCCAGGTGACGCCGTTGTCGGTGGAAGCCCAGATCCCGGTGCGGGTCACGTTTCCGAAGCCCCGGTTGACGATGGCATGCAGGTACATCATCTGCCCTATGACCAGCACGTCCGACGGGATCACGGTGCTGATCCCGCCCTGTTTCCAGGGTGGCCCGTCGTGGATGTAATGCCACAATTGCTGGGCGTAGTCCGGGTCCACGCCGCCCGCGCTCTCGTAGCGGATCTGGTCGTTCGTGTCCCCGCTGCCGATCAGGGCGACGGGGGCGCGCCAGTCGCCCTGCCCGACGGCCAGGCCGGAGAAGGTGTCTCCGAACACAGACACCAGCTTGCCGTTCGGAGCGACTGCGCAAACGCCCAGGTCGGTGCAGGTCACCCCCCATTTGTCGGTGATGCCGGGGCCGGTGATGTCTCCCACATACCCCTCGACGGGCGAGGCGGTCGCGTTGTTCGGCGCTCGCCGGGTGGGCGCGGATAGTGTTGCCGCACAATCACTTTCGCGTTTCCACCGATACACCGTCGAGCGGCTGACGCCGCTGTCGGCCGCAACCGTGGCGACCTTCTGTCCGGAGTGCACCCTGCGCAGTGCCTGGTTGCGCAAAGCGGCATCAGCCTTCCGCATCGCTCCTCCGCTGTAGGTCGAGTTCGATCCGAGCAGATCACGTCAGCGGTCCGGCGGCACGCGTAGTGCACTACTTGTGTTCCCGGCTGCGATCCCCCGCTCGACAAATGAGGTAGCCCACTACGCATCCCAACCTGGGATCCCCGTCCCTACGGTCGACCTACCACCCAGATCAGGAGGATTCGATGACAACTTTGCAAGAGGCCAGCCGTGTCAAAAGCCATGAGACACCGCAGGACTGGAGCCACGTCCGCGGATTCGGCTGGCGCCCGCAGCTCCCGGACGCCCGCGACAAGCAATACACGGCCAGGCTCAACGGGCTGGCGCCGCCCGAGTACGACCTGCGTCCGTCGATGCCGGCGGTCTACGACCAGGGCCAGCTTGGGTCGTGCACCGGGAATGCCATCGCCGCCGCGATGGAGTACGAGCGGGATCGACAGGGCTTGCCCGACTTCGTCCCTTCGCGGTTGTTCATCTACTACAACGAACGCGCGCTCGAAGGCACCGTTTCCAGTGACTCGGGCGCACAGATCAGGGACGGCATCAAGGTGGTCAACCGCGAGGGCGTATGCCCGGAGACGCTGTGGCCCTACGACATCGGCGTGTTCACCGTGAAGCCGCCGAAGCGCTGCTACGTCGCCGCGGAGAAAGACAAGGCGGTGCAGTACGAGGCGATCCAGACGTTGGGGCAGCTCAAGGACGCCATCGCCTCGAACCTGGCGGTCGTGTTCGGGTTTACCGTGTATGAGAGTTTCGAGTCGCAGTCCGTCGCGCAAACGGGCGTGATGCCGATGCCTAAACCGGGCGAGGCCACCGTCGGCGGCCACGCCGTTCTCGCGGTCGGCTACTCGGATCCCAAGGGCCACTTGATTATTCGCAACTCGTGGGGGCCCGGGTGGGGCGACCATGGCTACTTCTACATGCCTTACCAGTATCTGACCGGGTCCAAGAACGCCTCGGACAGCTCGCCGATCAACGGGGCGCACCTGGCGAGCGACTTCTGGGCGGTCCAGGCGGTCTCGTCGTAGCACCTGACCGCGCCAGGTGCCCGCGAAGGCGCCCGCCCTGTCCGCTCGGCGGACGGGCGGGCGCCCCTTCATCAGCGCCAAACGGGTCGGCGGCGGCAAAAACGATTCGCCGTCACACGTATTCTGTTGTGGACCTATACACGGACCGAAAGAACAACAGTGGCGCTCGTCGTGCAGAAATACGGCGGATCCTCGGTGGCCGACGCCGACCGGATCCGCCGTGTCGCGGAGCGCATCGTCGCGACCAAGAGGCAGGGGAACGACGTGGTTGTCGTCGTCTCGGCGATGGGCGACACCACCGACGACCTGTTGGACCTGGCCCAGCAGGTCTGCCCGGCCCCGCCGCCGCGGGAGCTCGACATGTTGCTGACCGCCGGTGAGCGCATCTCCAACGCGCTGGTGGCGATGGCGATCGAATCGCTCGGCGCGCAGGCCCGCTCGTTCACCGGTTCGCAGGCCGGTGTGATCACCACCGGCACCCACGGCAACGCGAAGATCATCGAGGTGACGCCGGGACGGCTGCGCACCGCGCTCGACGAAGGCCGCATCGTGTTGGTCGCCGGCTTCCAGGGGGTCAGCCAGGACACGCGCGACGTCACGACGCTCGGCCGCGGGGGTTCGGACACCACAGCAGTCGCCCTGGCCGCCGCGCTCGGCGCCGACGTCTGCGAGATCTACACCGACGTGGACGGCATCTTCAGCGCGGACCCGAGGATCGTGCACAACGCCCGCAGGCTGGACACGGTGACGTTCGAGGAGATGCTCGAGATGGCGGCGTGCGGCGCCAAGGTGCTGATGCTGCGCTGCGTGGAATACGCTCGCCGCTACGACATTCCGGTGCACGTCCGCTCGTCGTATTCGGACAAGCCCGGCACCATCGTTAAGGGATCGATCAAGGACATAGGTATGGAAGACCCCATCCTGACCGGCGTCGCGCACGACCGCAGCGAGGCCAAGGTGACCATCGTCGGCCTGCCCGACATCCCCGGCTATGCCGCGCGGGTCTTCCGGGCCGTCGCCGACGCCGACGTGAACATCGACATGGTGCTGCAGAACGTGTCCAAGGTCGAGGACGGCAAGACCGACATCACCTTCACCTGTTCGCGCGACAGCGGCCCCACCGCGGTGGAGAAGCTGGACGCGCTGCGTGACGAGATCGGGTTCACCCAGCTGCTCTACGACGACCACATCGGCAAGGTGTCGCTGATCGGGGCGGGCATGCGCAGCCATCCCGGCGTCACCGCGACCTTCTGCGAGGCGCTGGCCGCCGTCGGCGTCAACATCGAGCTGATCTCCACCTCCGAGATCCGGATCTCGGTGCTGTGCCGCGACACCGAACTAGACAAGGCCGTCGTGGCGTTACACGAGGCGTTCGGTCTCGGCGGCGAAGAGTCGGCGACGGTATATGCGGGGACGGGTCGGTAGATATGGGTGCCAATGGGGTGTCGATCGGCGTAGTGGGGGCCACCGGCCAGGTGGGCCAGGTGATGCGCAGGCTGCTCGATGAGCGCGACTTTCCGGCGACCACCGTGCGGTTCTTCGCGTCCGCCCGCTCGCAGGGCCGCAAGCTGGAGTTCCGCGGCCAGGAGATCGAGGTCGAGGACGCCGCGACGGCGGACCCGTCGGGGCTCGACATCGCCGTCTTCTCGGCCGGCAAGACGATGTCGCTGGTGCAGGCGCCGCGGTTCGCCGCGGCCGGAGTCACGGTGATCGACAACTCCTCGGCCTGGCGCAAGGACCCCGACGTGCCGTTGGTGGTGTCGGAGGTGAACTTCGCGCGCGACGCGCATCGGCGACCCAAGGGCATCATCGCCAACCCGAACTGCACCACGATGGCCGCCATGCCGGTGCTCAAGGTGCTGCACGACGAGGCGCAACTGGTGCGGATGGTGACCTCGACGTATCAGGCGGTATCGGGTAGCGGCCTGGCCGGTGTCGAGGAGTTGGCGACCCAGGCGCGCGCCGTCATCGACGGCGCCGAGGAGCTGGTGTACGACGGCGGCGCACTCGACTTCCCGGCGCCGAACACCTATGTGGCGCCGATCGCGTTCAACGTCCTGCCGCTCGCCGGCTCGCTGTTGGACGACGGTTCTGGGGAGACGGACGAGGACGCGAAGCTGCGCTTCGAGAGCCGCAAGATCCTCGGCATCCCGGACCTGTTGGTTAGCGGCACCTGCGTGCGGGTGCCGGTGTTCACCGGCCACTCGCTGTCGATCAACGCCGAATTCGCCCGGCCGCTGTCGCCCGAGCGGGCCCGCGAGCTGCTCGACGGCGCCCCGGGCGTAAAGCTCGTCGACGTGCCGACGCCGCTGGCCGCCGCCGGTGTCGACGAATCGCTGGTCGGCCGGATCCGGCACGACCCGGGCGTCCCGGACGGGCGGGGCCTGGCGCTGTTCGTGTCGGGGGACAACCTGCGCAAGGGGGCCGCGCTGAACACCATCCAGATCGCCGAGCTGCTGGCCGCCGAACTATAGTTCCCGGGTGAGCTCGGCCCGGGTCGCCCTGCTAAGCGTCTTGTGTTTGGTTGCGCCCCAACCTGTTTGGCAAGCGCGCGCCGATCCACCGGCGCCGGCGCCGGAGCCCGTCCTGCAGCCACTGGCGCCGGGTCAAGTGGTGCGGATCGGGCCGACGGCCGGCACCGGAACCCCGACGGGCGACTACGGCATCGGCGCGACGGACCTGTGCGAGTTCGTCGAGTTTCCCACCGAGCTGTTACAGGTCTGCGGCGACAGCTTCGCCGGCCAGGGCGTCGGGTTCGGCGGCTGGTACTCGCCGATCGCACTGCACGTCGACACCGCGTCTGTCGACGACCCCGCCGGGGTGCGCTACACCGGCGTCACCGGAGTCGGCAAGCCGCTGCTCGCCGACCCCACGCCGCCGGGCGACTCTCAGCTGCCGGCCGGGGTGGTGCAGGTCAACCGGCGCAACTACCTGATGGTCACGACGACGAAAAACCTTGAGCCGCAAACCTCCCGGCTGGTGATGGCCGAACCGGCGCGCGGCGGCTGGCAGACCGTCGCCGGGTCCCGTCGCGAGGGTTCCTATCAGGGTGGCCGGCAGTCGCAGATCAGCGGCTACTACGACCCGATCCCCACCGCCGACTCGCCGGGCGGCTGGGTGTACATCGTGGCCAACAGCTTCACGCGGCGAGATCCCGTGCTGCTCTACCGGGCCACGCCGCAGACGTTCATCGACCGGTCCCGGTGGCAAGGCTGGGCGTCGGGGCCCGACGGCGGATGGGGCAGGCCGCCGACGCCTTTGTGGCCGGACCAGGTGGGCGAGATGTCGATCAGGCAGATCGACGGCAAGGCGGTGCTGTCCTATTTCAACGCCACCACCGGCAACATGGAGGTCCGGGTGGCCGACGACCCGACCTCGCTGGGCACCGCACCCGTGACGACGGTGGTGCAGCACGACGAATGGCCGGATCCGGCCGAAGCCCTGCCACCCCCCTACGACAACCGGCTCGCGCAGCCCTATGGCGGGTACATCTCGCCCGGGTCCACCCTGGACGAGCTGCGCATCTTTGTCAGCCAATGGGACACCCGCGCCCGGGCACGCGCGCCGTACCGCGTTATCCAGTTCGCGGTCAACCCGTTCAAGCCCTAGTCGAAGGCGTTTTCGGGTCCGTCAGCGCCGACGGCGTTGTTCGAGCAGGACGCCCAGCCACAAGAAGGCCGGCGGGGCCAGGACGGCCCACGTGAGCAGCGCGACCATCATGATGTTGCCCGCGGTCACGGTTCCTCCGGCGGGTATTGCGGCGTTGGTAGCAGCCGATGTTGCCAGACTCGGTATCGGCGTTCAACGGACAGACCCGAATCCGCCGCGGCTATGTTCCGTTCATCCCAGGCAGGCCGAGCAGCCCGCTGGTGCGGCCGGTGCCAGCGCAGCCCTGGGCGGTGCCGGATCACTATAGGCAGCGGCCCCGGGATTTGGCCAGGTAGAGCGGGTTTTAGCTCATAGCTGCTACTTAACTAATGCATAGCCATAACTACTCTTGACGCACGCATCATTTGTCTCATGAGTGAAACATCTGAAACCCCAACTGTGCGGACAGCTACCGCAACCGAACCCGCGCCGGCGGCAGCGCCGGCGCTCTACCGGACCCCTCGGGTCTTCCTTGCCGCGGCATGGGTTGCCATCGTCGCCGGAGTCGTGTTCATCATCTCGGTGATCTTCTTCACCGGCATGGCGCTCGGGCATCAGGGCCACGGCGGTCACCACCACAAGCACCACGCGGCGTTTATGCATCCGCACCGCTTCGGCCCCGGCGGTCCGGGCGGTCCGGGCGGCCCCGGCGGTGGTCCCGCGGCGGTCCAAGGCGGTGGGCCCGCTTCGGCGACCCCAGGCGCCCCGGGACCCAGCCAGATTCCGTCGTCCGTCGCCCCGTCCCGGACGCCGTAGTCCCGGCGGGTCGGCAAACCCATATCCGATGGCCCGGCGCTCGCACGAGCGCCGGGCCGCTCGATTCTCAGCAACAATTGCGTCTCGGACCTGTTATCGCCGTCGGCGACAGGGGCAGTATTCAAGGCATGACCCAAACACCCGAACCGTCAACGCAACCGACGCCGGTCGCCGCGGCCCCGCCCGCGTACGCGCCGGTCAAGCCTCCGAAGGTCTATGTGGCCGCCGCGTGGGTGGTGATCGTAGCCGGGATCGTCTTCATCCTCTCGACCGTCTTCTTCGCCGGGGCCATGGTCATGGGAATCAGCCATCACTGGCATCACTACAAGCATCATCACGGCATGATGTACGGCCCCGGCGGACCTGGTGGCTCCGGTGGACCGTGGCAGTACGGCGGGCAGTGGGGTCCGGGCATGGGCTCGTGGGGTCCGCAGCCGGGCGCCGGTCCGGGTGGTCCCAGCCAGACACCGACATCCAGCGCGCCGGCGCCGGCGCCGAACACCCCGGGCAATCCGCGTCCGTAGGCATACCCGCCTTTTTTGAACCATTACAGAAACGCGGCCCGCAGGTCCGGTTTGTTCCGCCGCACCGAAAGTTGTTGGGCCGGTTGCGGTTACGCGAAGGCATCGAAGGGGGTCCGGGCCCGATAATCGATGTTCGCCACCCGGCAGTCGCCCTGGCATGATCGAAACCCATGACCATGCGCATCCGCGCGGCGGTGATGACCATCGGTGTGGCGGTCGGGGGAGCGTTGGCGGTTCCCGCGGCGGTCGCTCACCCCTCGGAGCCCGGGGTGGTGAACTACGCGGTCCTGCCGAAGGGATCGGTCGGCAACATCGTCGGCGGACCGATGGGCTGGGAGTCGATGTTCACGCAGCCGTTCCAGGGCTATTCGGTCGACCTGCCGGTGTGCAACAACTGGGCCGACATCGGCCTGCCCGAGGTCTTCGACGATCCCGATCTCGCGTCGTTCAATGGGGCAACAACCCAGACGTCGGCCAACGACCAGACCCACTTCGTGAAGCAGGCCGTCGGGGTGTTCGCCACCAACGACGCCGCGGACCGGGCCTTCCATCGCGTGGTGGACCGGACCGTCGGCTGCTCGGGCCAGACCACTGCGATGCATCTGGACAACGGAATCACACAGGTGTGGTCGTTCGACGGCGGCCCGGCGACGGGAAGCGACGCGAACTGGACGAAGCAGGAAGCGGGCACCGACCGTCGGTGCTTCGATCAAACCAGGCTGCGTGAAAACGTGTTGTTGCAGGCCAAGGTCTGCCAGTCTGGCAACGCGGGACCCGCGGTCAACGTGCTGGCCGGGGCCATGCAGAACGCGCTGGGTCAGTAGCGTGGTTCCGGACACTCGGGTGGTCCGTCAACGTAAAAGTCCGGCAGGACGGGAATATGTCGGTGTGATCTGCAAGATGAAGTAGTGGCGATTATTTCTCTGTCAGCTGCGCAACCAGCGGTCCGCAGGCCATGCCGGGTCGGCCGGGCCCTCGAAGGGATAGTGATATGACGCCCGCGGCCGTCAGCACCGCCCAAGCCGAGATGGTCGACTCCTCCGCCGCCGCGACGTACATCGCCGAGACCTGCCTGTCCGACGCACCGCTGCGGTCCGTCGGCCTCGAGCTCGAAGGGCATTGCCACGACCCGGCCGACCCGCATCGCAGGCCCGGCTGGGACGAAATCGCCGACGTGCTCGAGCACCTGCCCAACCTGCCGGGCGGCAGCGCCGTCACGGTGGAACCCGGCGGCGCCGTCGAACTGTCCGGGCCGCCCGCCGACGGGGTGCTGGCCTCCATCGATGCGATGAGCCGGGACCAGGCCGTGCTGCGGTCGGCTTTCGCCGACGCCGGGCTGGGACTGGTTTTCCTCGGGGCGGATCCGCTGCGGCCCCCGAGGCGCATCAACCCCGGCGCGCGTTACCAGGCGATGGAGCAGTTCTTCCACTCCAGCCGCTCCGGCGAGGCCGGCGCGGCGATGATGACGTCCACCGCGTCGGTTCAGGTCAACGTGGACGCCGGGCCGCGGGACGGCTGGGCGGCGCGGGTCCGGCTGGCGCACGCCCTGGGCCCCACGATGATCGCCATCGCCGCCAACTCCCCGATGCTGGGCGGCGAGTTCACCGGCTGGGTCTCCACCCGGCAGCGGGTGTGGGGGGACATGGACTCGGCGCGGTGCGGGCCCATCCTTGGGGCCAGCGGTGACGACCCGGGCACCGACTGGGCGCGCTATGCGCTCAAGGCCCCGGTGATGCTGGTGCACAACCCCGAGGCCACGGCCGTCACGCAGTGGGTGCCCTTCGCCGACTGGGTGGACGGCCGGGCGTTGCTCGGTGACCGGCGCCCGACGGTTGCCGACCTCGAATACCACCTGACCACGCTGTTCCCGCCGGTCCGGCCTAGGCAGTGGCTGGAGATCCGCTACCTCGACAGTGTGCCGGACGCCCTCTGGCCCGCCGTGGTGTTCACCTTGGTGACGCTGCTCGACGACCCAGCAGCCGCCGACATCGCGGCCGAGGCGGTCGAACCTGTCGCCACCGCCTGGGACACCGCCGCCCGGGTCGGCCTGCGCGACCGGCGGCTCTACGAGGCGGCCAACAAGTGCGTGGCCGTCGCCGCCGAGCGGGTGCCGGCGGAGCTGACCGAGGCGATGCAGCTGTTGGTCGGCGGAGTCGAGCGGGGCCGATGTCCCGGCGACGACTTTTCCGACGAGGTGATCGAGCACGGCATCGAGGCCTCGGTCTCGAGGGCTGCGCGCTGGCCGCAAGGGGGCGCGTGACTTCCCGGGAAAAGCTCGCCGACGATATGGCGCGGGCGCGGGCGCGGACGCTGCGGCTGGTCGAGTTCGACGACGCCGAGCTGTGGCGGCAGTTCGACCCATTGATGAGCCCGCTGGTGTGGGACCTCGCGCACATCGGTCAACAAGAGGAGTTCTGGTTGCTGCGCGGCGGCGATCCGTCCCGCCCGGGTATCCTGCCGCCGGCCGTCGAGGGCCTGTACGACGCCTTCGAACACTCCCGGGCCAGCCGCGTCGAGTTGCCGCTGCTGTCCCCCGAGCGCGCGCGGTCCTATTGCCGGACCGTGCGGTCCGCCGCGCTGGACGCCCTGGACGCCCTGCCCGACGACCCCGGGGGAGACGAAGCGGCGTTCGCCTTCGGGATGGTGGTCAGCCATGAAAACCAGCACGACGAAACCATGTTGCAGGCGCTCAACCTGCGCACCGGGGCGCCGCTGCTGCGCGACGAATCGGCGCTGCCCGCGGGCCGTCCGGGTCTGGCGGGAACGTCGGTGCTGGTACCAGGCGGCCCGTTCCTGCTGGGGGTGGACGCCGCGCGCGAACCGTACTCGCTCGACAACGAGCGCCCCGCTCACGTCGTCGACGTGCCGGCTTTCCGGATCGGCCGGGTTCCCGTCACCAACGGCGAGTGGCGACAGTTCATCGACGACGGCGGCTACGACCAGCCGCAGTGGTGGTCCGAGCGGGGCTGGCAGCACCGACAGGCCGCGGGCCTGACCGCGCCACAGTTCTGGGGTCCCGATGGCCGGACCCGCGCGCGGTTCGGCTACATCGAGGACATCCCCGCCGACGAACCGGTGCAGCACGTCACGTATTTCGAGGCCGAGGCCTATGCAGCCTGGGCCGGCGCCCGGCTGCCGACCGAGATCGAGTGGGAGAAGGCCTGCGCGTGGGATCCGGCGACGGGTGCCCGGCGCCGCTACCCGTGGGGGGAGCAGGAACCGTCGGACGCTCTGGCCAACCTGGGCGGCCGCGCGCTGCGGCCCGCGCCCGTCGGCGCATACCCCGCGGGCGCGTCGGCGTACGGGGTCGAGCAGATGCTGGGCGACGTCTGGGAGTGGACCGCCTCGCCGCTGCGGCCGTGGCCGGGGTTCGTCCCGATGATCTACGAGCGCTACTCGCAGCCCTTCTTCGACGGTGACTACCGAGTGCTGCGCGGGGGGTCGTGGGCCGTCGAGCCGGGGATCGTGCGGCCCAGCTTCCGCAACTGGGATCACCCGATCCGGCGTCAGATCTTCTCCGGTGTCCGCCTGGCGTGGGACATGGCCGACTGATGTGCCGTCACCTGGGCTGGCTCGGCGCCGACGTGAGCGTCTCGTCGCTGGTGCTGGATCCGCCGTGCGGGCTGCGGGTGCAGTCGTATGCCCCGCGCCGCCAGAAGCACGGCCTGATGAACGCCGACGGTTGGGGCGTCGGGTTTTTCGACGGTGACACGCCGCGGCGCTGGCGCAGCCCGGCGCCGCTGTGGGGCGACGCGTCGTTCGACTCGGTCGCGCCGGCGCTGCACAGCCACTGCGTCGTCGCCGCGGTGCGTTCGGCGACCGTCGGCATGCCTATCGAGGCCAGCGCGACGGCGCCGTTCACTGACGGCCGCTGGTTGTTGTCGCACAACGGCATCGTCGACCGCGGGATGCTTCCGCTTTCCTCGTCGGCCGAATCCATCTGCGACAGTGCCATACTCGCGGCCACCATCTTCGAGCGCGGGCTGGACGCGCTGGCCGACACCATCGCCGAAGTCGGCGCGGCCGATCCGTTGGCGCGGCTGAACATCCTGGCCGCCAACGGGTCTCGGCTGGTGGCGACCGCGTGGGGCGACACCCTGTTCATCCTGCGTCGCGACGACGGGGTGGTGCTGGCCAGCGAACCGTACGACGACGCACCCGACTGGGAAGACGTGCCGGACCGTCACCTGGTGGAGGTCACCTCGGCGGGGATTCAGTTGACCCCGCTCAACTCGAAAGGATCTCGATGACGCTGACGCTGTCCAACCACCTGGCCGCCGACTCGGCGTATCACGCATTGTGTCGTGACGTGCTCGATGGCCTGCAGCAGACACCGAAGTCGTTGCCGCCCAAGTGGTTTTATGATTCGGTAGGCAGCGACCTGTTCGACCAGATCACCCGGTTGCCCGAGTACTACCCGACCCGGGCGGAGGCGGAGATCCTGCGCGCCCGGTCGGCCGAGATCGCGGCCGCCAGCGAGGCCGACACGTTGGTCGAACTGGGTGCCGGCACATCGGAGAAGACCCGCCGGCTGCTGGACGCGTTGCGGGACCGAGGCTCACTGCGCGGATTCGTGCCGTTCGACGTCGACGCCGGCATGCTGTCGGCGACCGCGACGGCCATCCAGTGTGAGTACCCGGGCGTCGAAATCAGCGCCGTCTGCGGGGATTTCGAGGAGCACCTGACCGAGATCCCCGGCGGCGGCCGACGGCTGTTCGTGTTCCTGGGATCGACGATCGGCAATCTCACACCCGAGCCGCGCGCACAGTTCCTCGCGACGTTGGCCGGGGTGATGCGGCCTGGGGACAGCCTGCTGCTGGGCACCGACCTGGTCAAGGACGCCGACCGGCTGGTGCGCGCCTACGACGACGCCGCCGGTGTGACGGCCCGGTTCAACCGCAACGTGCTCGCGGTGATCAACCGCCAACTCGACGCCGACTTCGACGTCGATGCCTACCAGCACGTCGCGCGGTGGAACACCGCCGAGGAGCGCATCGAGATGTGGCTGCGGTCCGGCCGGAGCCAGCGGGTGCGCGTCGGCGCGCTCGACTTGACCGTCGATTTCGCGGACGGCGAGGACATGCTGACCGAGGTGTCGTGCAAGTTCCGCCCGGACGGGGTGAGCGCCGAGTTGGCCGACGCCGGACTGCGCCGCGTTCGATGGTGGACCGACGAAGCGGGCGACTTCGGGCTGTCGTTGGCCGTTAAGTGAGCCTCGGCGGTTCGCTGGCCGAGCGATGGCGGGCGGCCCGCCCGCCCGTGGCCGGGTTACACCTGGACAGCGCCGCCTGCTCGCGCCAGAGCGTCGCCGCCATGGACGCCGCCGCCAAGCATGCACTGCACGAGTCGGAGGTAGGCGGGTATGTCGCGGCCGAGGCGGCCGCCCCGGTGCTCGAGGCGGGCCGGGCGGCGGTCGCGACCTTGTGCGGCGCGCCCGAGGCCGAGGTGGTTTTCACCACCGGCTCCCTGCATGCGCTGGATCTGCTGCTGGGCAGTTGGCCGGCCGAGCGGCGGACGCTGGCCTGCCTGCCCGGCGAGTACGGACCCAACCTGGCGGTGATGGCCGCCCACGGGTTCGAGGTGCGGACCCTGCCGACCCTTGACGACGGGCGGCTGGCGCTCGACGAGGCGGCGTTCGATCTGGATAGCGACCCTCCGGATTTGGTTCATCTCACCCCGCTGGCCAGCCACCGGGGCGTGGTGCAGCCGCTCGCCATGGTGGCCAAGCTCTGCCGCCAGCTGGGCCTGCCGCTGGTCGTGGACGCCGCACAGGCGTTGGGACACATCGACTGCGCGGTGGGTGCCGACGCCGTGTATTCGTCGTCGCGCAAGTGGATCGCCGGACCGCGGGGCGTCGGTGTCCTGGCCCTGCGGCCCGAGCTGACGGATCGACTGACGCCGCGGCTGCCGGCGCCGCGGTGGGCGGGGCAACTATCAGTGACCCAGCAACTGGGGTTCGGGGAAGCGAATGTCGCTGCACGCGTGGGGTTTTCGGTCGCTGTCGGGGAGCATCTGGCATACGGACCGGAATCGGTCCGTGCCCGGCTGGCCGAATTGGGTGAGATCGCCCGCAGCCTGCTGACCGATGTCGACGGCTGGCTGGTGGTCGAAGAGGCGGACGAACCCAGCGCCATCACCACGCTGGCCCCCGTCGACGGCGCCGACCCCGAGGCGGTGCGGGCTTGGCTGCTCGCCGAGCGACGCATCGTGACGACCTACGCCGGGGTGGCGCGCGCGCCGCGAGAACTCTCCGGGCCGGTGCTGCGGATTTCGCCGCACGTCGACACCACGGCCGACGATCTCGAGACGTTCGCCGAGGCGCTGATCGCGGCCACCGCGGTGACCGGCACCTAGTTTCGCCGCCGCTCGCCCCGACCGAAAATACCGAATCCGTCAATTTCGCTTTTGAATTTGACCGATGGTATGAAAAGGGCTGTTCTCACTACGCATGCGTGAGGTAGCTTTTTTCATAGCGCGCGCCCGGGGTTATGGGTCGGCCTGCACGGCACGCCGCTCGACGACGAGCTGGTGAGAGAGGTGCGGGATGAGCTTCTTGGCATCGCCCCCGGAGATCAACTCGACCCGGATCATTCGCGCAGGTCGGGATCGCCTGATGGGTGAATCGGCTTCGGCCGCAGCCCCCTTCAATTGGCTCACCCGCTTGCGGCGTGCGTGAAAGGAGATGGCGATGTCGTATGTGGTCACGGTGCCGGAAGCGGTGCAGGGCGCAGCCCAAGACCTGGCGGGTATTCGTGCCTCGCTGACCCAGGCCGCTGCGATCGGGGGCCCCACCACCGCGATTGCGACCGCTGCTGAAGACGAGGTGTCGAGCGCAATCGCTTTGGTCTTCGGCAGCGCCGGTGAGCAATTTCAAGCCCTCAACGCCCAAGCGCAGGCATTTCATGCGGAGTTCGAGAGCCTATTGGGTGCCGGAGCGGCGGCATATGTCAGCGCCGAGGCCGCTAACGCAGGACAGGTGTTGGCCGGTGCTCCGGCGGCCGCCGCGGCCGTACCCGCCGCGACCTACCGAACCTTCAACCTTTTCAACGGCCTCCTTGACATCAATATCGGGACCGGTGGCATTCAATTCACGATCAGCACACCCGGGTTCACGCTGCCGGCGGTGCACGTACCCCCGATCAGCGTCGCCCCCTTCAACCTGCCCCAGCTCACCATTCCGCCCGTAAACATTCCGGCCGGCGCCACGCTCGCGAATCTCACGGTGAGTCCGTTCAACCTGCCGCAACTGTCGATACCGTCGATCAATATTCCGGCCGGGACGACGCCCGCCAACATCACCGTGGGCGCATTCAACCTGCCGCAGATAACGACGCCCGCCATCACTGTGCCGCCGATCAACCTGCCCGCGGTGACGATACCGCCGTTCCAGACGCCCCTGATCCAGGTTTCGAATTGGAGCCTCCCGTCGATAACCGTTCCCCGAATCGACCTTCCGCAGATACAGTTCCCCGACATCTTTATTCCAGGTGGGGACCAACCAATTGTCAAAATAACCGACAACCTAGTTCTGGGCTCGACCATCAGGCTGGAAACGTTCGATATCAACGCGCCATCACTCGGCTTCACCACGCCTGGCTTTATCACCCCATTCGGTATCCCCAGTATTCAAATCGGGGCTCTAACCCTGCCGATCCTGAGCGTTAGCAACCCGAACGGCGGCAATTATGTGTTCCCGTCCATCGGCCTTTCCGGCTTCACCATCCCGTCGGTCACCGTTCCGCCCATCGCCGTCGGCGGTTTCACGCTGCCGCAGGTCAGCTGGCCGGGTTTCGCCACGGCGCCGCTGACGATCCCACCGATCGGTGTCGGCGGTTTCACGCTGCCGCAGGTCAGCTGGCCGGGTTTTGCCACGGCGCCGCTGACCATCCCGCCCGTCGGCGTCGGCGGCTTCAACCTGCCCGGTGTCGACATCCCCAACATCACCGTGGCGCCCGTTCAGGAAGACCAGTTCACGATCCCGCCAATCCCCACCTGGTTGAACGGGCTGACCATCGAAGCGAACACCTTCCTTTCGATCGTCAACGACGTGGCGGCCAGCCTGCTGGGCACAGGTCCCTAACCGGCCGCCGAGCGCCGCAGGCGCCGGCCGACGAGCCACGCCGGCCGCAGTCCCGTCGCGCGGATATAGGTACCCCGCTGCCCGGCGCTTTCTGGACTATTCCGCCGCTTTTGTCCGGCCAACGAATATCAATCCTGAAAATAGCTGTTTTCCTTGACCGAAGGTATGGAAATCGGCTGTACTCACTCATATCCGGTCGGTAGCTGCGGCCGCTGGTCCAGGGCTCGACAACATTCACCGGCCTCCGCTCGATAACGAGCTGTGAGAAAGGGATGAGAGATGTCGTTCATGAGTGCAACGCCGGATCTGGTTCAAAGTGCGGCCGCGGATTTGGCGGGTGTGCGTTCGTCGTTGGCTGCGGCGGTGACCGCGGCGGGTCCCACGACGGGGATAGCGGCTGCGGCTCAGGATGAGGTTTCGGTCGCGATCGCTTCGATGTTCGGCAACTTCGGCCAGGAATTCCAGGCGCTCAGTGCGCAGGCCCAGGCGTTCCATCAGCAGTTTGTCTCCTTGCTGAACGCCGGCGCGGGTGCCTACGCGGCCGCGGAGGCCTCCAACGTGGCGCAGGTGTCCGGCGCCGCAGAGGCGGCCGTCGCGGCGGCACCCGTCCAGGACTTCAACCTGCTCGACGGCATCCTTGACATTAAGACCGGATCGGGCGGCACCTTGGTCACGATCGGCACCCCGAGGATCGCCGTGCCGCCGGTGAACATTCCTCAGATAAACCTCTCCGCTTTCGGCCTGCCGCCGATATCCATCCCGTCCATAAACATTCCGCCCTTCACGACGCCTCCCATAAGTGTGAGTGCGTTCAGCCTGCCGCAGATAACCACTTCCGCCATATCGGTGCCGCCGATAAATCTGCCGGCGATAAGCGTGCCGGGCTTCAGCCTTCCGCAAATCCAATTTCCCGGCATCACGTTGCCCCAGGTAACTGTTCCGCAGATCAACTTCCCCCAGATCCAATTCCCGGACTTCGAGGTGTTGGGGAACAATCAAACACTGGTAACGATCAACTCTGCGCTGCTCGGCACCATAAGCGTCAACCTGCAGAACTTCGACATCAATGCCTCTATTGGGTTGCACAACCCGGGATTCATCGCGGGATTCACCATCCCCCCGATTCTCTTGGGGTCGTTTACCGTACCGCCCATTGGCCTTTCGGGCTTCACCATTCCGTCCATCGGCCTGTCCGGCTTCACCATCCCGTCCATCACCATTCCGCCCATCGGCGTCGGTGGTTTCACGCTGCCGCCGATCAGCGAGCCCGGCTTCGCGCTGCCGCCGTTGACGATCTCGTCCATCGGCGTCGGTGGCTTCAGCCTGCCCAACATCTTCGTCCCCAGCGTCACCATCGAATCCGTTCCGCTTTTCCAGTTCGACATTCCGCCCCTGTGAGCGGCGTGGGCCCCTGACGAGGTCTCAGCCCGGCTTGTGCGCCGTCAGTAGGAAGGCGGGCAATTTCATCCGGCCCTTCTCGTCGCGCTCGTGCGGCGGGAATTCGAACGGCGCGTCGGCGAGCGGCGGGATGTTCGCGTGGATGAAGGCGGGCCGGATCTCGTCGATCTCCCAGTACTTGCTCACCGCCGCACGCAACTCGTCCTCGTCGACCTCGTTGGGCTTGGGCTCCATCTCGGCGGGAAAGGCGCCCTTGGCGAACACCAGCACGAAATAGCCGGCGCCAGGTGCCGCGGCGCGGTGGATCGAGCGCAGGTAACCGTCGCGGCCCTCGACCGGAAGCGAGTGGAACAAGGTCGAGTCCACGATCGTCGAGAAGCGTCCTTCCGAACCGGGTGGGTAGCCGGTGAAGGACGTGATGTCGGCCTGCACGAAGCTCGCGGTGGTCAGGCCCCGCTCGTGGGCCGCCTTGGTGGCGGCGGCGACGGCGGTCGGCGTGAGGTCGATGCCGACCACGGTGTAGCCCTGCGCGGCCAGCGCCAGCGACAGCTCGGCGTACCCGCAGCCGGCGTCCAGCACGTCGCTGCGGAACTTTCCGGCCGTGATCAGCGTCGCCAACTCCGGCTGCGGCTCACCGATGTTCCACGGTGGTGGCCCCTGGAATTCGCCCTCCTCGCGGTACGCACCGTCCCAGTCCATGATGTCGGATGACATGGTTCCCCTATTGATCCCAGGTGTGCACCGGCTCGTTGCTATGCATGTGTTCGCAGTACCGTCGCAGCATTTCGGCGAGCGCGGCGGTCCGGCTCAAGCCGCCGGCTTCCAGCGTACGCACGGTGGACACCTGCCAGCTGGCGCCGTTGCGGCCGGCTCGGGCGCGACCCTCGATGACGCCGAGGAACCGGTCGCGCACCTCGGCGTCGACGCCCCAGCGGCGCAGTCCGTCGTCGGCGATCGGCAGCAAGGTGTCGAGCACCAACTCGCGCGCCGTCACCTTGCCCCGACCGGGCCAGAGCAGCCGGGCGTCGATCCCGTGGCGCGCCGCCTCGAGGAAATTCTCCCGCGCCACAAGGAAACCCATCCGGTTCCAGAGCGGATCCTCGTCTTCGCACAGGCCGCGGAGCACGCCGTAATAGAAGGCGGAATTGCCCAGCATGTCGATGACGGTCGGTCCGGCCGGCAACACCCGGTTCTCCAGGCGCAGATGCGCTCGCCCATCGACCACGTCGTACACGGGCCGGTTCCATCGGTACACGGTGCCGTTGTGCAGGCGCAGTTCGGGCAGCTGGGGGGTGCGGCCGGCGGCCAGCTCCGCGACGGGGTCTTCGTCGGACACCTCGGGCAGCAGGGACGGGAAGTACTGGATGTTCTCCTGGAAGAGGTCCAGGACGGAGGTGATCCACCGTTCGCCGAACCAGACCCGCGGCCGCACGCCTTGGGCCTTGAGTTCCTCGGGCCGCGTGTCCGTGGACTGGGCGAACACCTCGATCCGGGTCTCCGACCACAGCTGGTGGCCGAAGAAGTAGGGGGAGTTGGCGCCCAGGGCCAGCTGCGGCCCCGCGACGATCTGGGCCGCGTTCCAGTTGGCGGCGAACTCCGCGGGAGCGAGCTGTAGGTGCAATTGCATGCTGGTGCAAGCGGATTCGGGCGCAATGGTGGCGGCGTTCCAGCTCAGCGGCTCCGGACCGGAGATGTCGATCGGGATGTCCTCGCCGCGGGCGGAGAAGATCGAGTCGTTGAGGGCGGCATACCGCTTTGACTCGCTCATCCAGCCGTCGGCGAGGTGCTCGGGCATCAGCGTGGGCAGGATGCCGATCATCACGATGTGGGCGCCGCCCGAGTTGGCCTTGGCCTCGGCGTCATTGAGGCTGGCCCGCACCTCGGCCTCGAGGTCCAGCCCCGTGTGCCCGGGCAGCGGCCGGGGCGGCACGTTGAATTCGATGTTGTAGGCGCCCAATTCGGTCTGGAAAGCCGGGTCGGCGATGGCCTCCAGCACGGACCGGTTCGACATGGCCGGCTGGTAGTCGGCGTCGACGAGGTTGCACTCGATCTCCATGCCGGTGAGCGGCCGGTCGGAATCGAAGCGTGACTGGGCCAGCATCGTCTCGAAGACGTTCAGGCACAACCGCACCTTGCGCCGGTATTCCGAGCGTTGCGCGCGGTCATACGTGGTGCGCTTGACCTCTTCGCCCACAACGCCGATGCAACAGGTTTACCGGCGGCAGCGCAAGGGCGACAGGCTGACCAGTGCTGACGCCGGTCGGGTGGGTAGACCATGATGGACCTAGAGGTGTCAATCACGGGTGGAGGAGAGCTAGTTGGCCGAGTCCGCTGAATTCGTAGCCGCAATCGATCAGGGCACCACCAGCACCCGCTGCATGATTTTCGATCACGACGGTGCCGAAGTTGCCCGCCATCAGCTCGAGCACGAGCAGATCCTGCCCCGCGCGGGCTGGGTGGAGCACGACCCGGTGGAGATCTGGGAACGCACCTCGTCGGTGCTGATGTCGGTGTTGAACCGGACCAACCTGTCGACGGAAAACCTTGCAGCCCTGGGGATTACAAACCAACGCGAAACAACGCTGGTATGGAACAAGCGGACCGGGCGGCCGTACTACAACGCGATCGTCTGGCAGGATACCCGCACCGACCGGATCGCGTCCGCGCTGGACCGCGATGGCCGCGGGGACGTGATTCGCCGCAAGGCCGGCCTGCCGCCGGCGACGTATTTCGCCGGCGGCAAGCTGCAATGGATCTTGGAAAACGTCGACGGGGTCCGCGAGGCCGCCGAAAGCGGCGACGCCGTTTTCGGCACCGCCGACACCTGGGTGTTGTGGAATCTCACCGGGGGCCCCCGGGGCGGCGTGCACGTCACCGACGTGACCAATGCGAGCCGGACCATGCTGATGAACCTGGAAACGCTGGACTGGGACGACGAGCTGTTGTCGTTCTTCGCCATCCCGCGCGCGATGCTGCCGGCGATCGCGGCGTCCTCTCCCGTCGAGCCCTACGGGGTGACGTTGGATACCGGGCCGCTCGGTGGCGAGGTGCCGATTACGGGGGTCCTGGGCGACCAGCACGCGGCGATGGTCGGTCAGGTGTGCCTGGCCGAGGGCGAGGCGAAAAACACGTATGGCACCGGCAATTTCCTGCTGCTCAACACCGGCGAGACGATCGTGCGCTCGGACAACGGCCTGCTGACCACGGTCTGCTACCAGTTCGGCGACGCCAAACCCGTGTACGCACTTGAGGGTTCGATCGCGGTCACGGGCTCGGCGGTGCAGTGGTTGCGTGATCAGCTCGGCATCATCAGCGGCGCCGCCCAGAGCGAGTCGCTGGCCCGTCAGGTCCCCGACAACGGCGGGGTGTATTTCGTCCCGGCGTTCTCCGGGTTGTTCGCCCCCTACTGGCGATCCGACGCCCGCGGCGCGATCGTGGGGCTGTCGCGGTTCAACTCCAACGCGCACCTGGCGCGGGCGACGCTGGAGGCGATCTGCTACCAGAGCCGCGACGTGATGGACGCGATGAAGGCGGATTCCGGTGTGCGCCTTGAGGTGTTGAAGGTCGACGGCGGCGTCACCGGCAACGACCTGTGCATGCAGATCCAGGCCGACGTGCTGGGCGTGGACGTGGTGCGGCCGGTGGTCGCCGAGACGACCGCGCTTGGCGCCGCCTATGCGGCGGGCTTGGCCGTCGGGTTCTGGGCCGATCCGTCGGACCTGCGGTCGAATTGGCAGGAGGACAAGCGCTGGACGCCCAACTGGGACGACGAGCAGCGCGATGCCGGATACGCGGGTTGGCGCAAGGCCGTGCAGCGGACCCTGGACTGGGTTGATGTGTCCTAGTCCGGAGCCCGCTGCTGCAGGGCCTCAGTCCTCGCCGAGGATGCCGTAGACCTCGCGGCGGGCGTTGTTGATGATCTCGACGATGCGCTGCTGCTGCTCGGCGGTGGCGGTATGCGCGGATTGCGCGACCGCGCCGAACAACTGGCCCATGGCCGCGCGCAGGTTGACCGCACCCGGGTCGGCGCCTTCGGCGATCTCGTCCCACGGCTTGGTCTCGATCTTCTCGGCCGCCGCGCGTCCCTCGTCGGTCAGCTCGAAAAGCTTTTTGCTGCCGTCGGTTTCGCTCGCGCTGATCAGGCCCTCGTCGTCGAGCAGTTGCAGCGTCGGGTACACCGACCCGGGGCTGGGCCGCCAGATTCCGTTGCTGCGCTCGGCGATCTGCTGGATCATCTCGTAGCCGTGCATCGGCCGCTCGGCCAGCAGGGCCAGGATGGCCGCGCGCACGTCGCCGCGGCGTCCGCGGCCGGAGCCGCCACGACGTCGTCCGCCGCGCCGGCCGCCGGGGCCGAAGCCGAAGCCCGGGCCGAACCCGGGGCCGAATCCCGGCCCGAAACCGGGGCCGAAGTGGTCACCGGCGTGGTCGCGCAGGTGTTCGCGGAATTCCCGCCGGGCCTGACGCCGGGCGTCGTGCAGGGCGCGGCGGTCCACCGGGCCGGGGCCGAAGCCGAATCCGAAGCCGGGCCGGCCCGCGAAGGGGCCCTCGGGGGGAGTGAATGGGTTGCTCATGGTTGGTAGTTCCTCTCGATGGTTTGTGGGTTTCGCGCGGGACGCGCGCTACGTCATATCACGATATATCGGAAACTAACGCGATGCAACGAGATATTCCGAAAACAGCGGTCCGGCAGCGACTGGCAGCGCGTTGACCTGCGAAAAGCGAATTTTGTTCCGATCTCGCCGCGCGGTTTGCATCCCCCGGGCCGCGGGTAGCACCTGAGGGATGAACGCTGAGAACAACCTGACGGTGGGCGGCGGGACGCGAAGCGCGACCGATCCCACCGGGGGCGGCGACGCCCGGGGTCGCAACGCGTGGCCCTGGGTGAACTGGGGGTTGGCGCTGGCGACGGTGCCCGCCGCGGCCATCGTGATGCTCTTCGCGCTCGGTGCGGTGATGAGCACCGCGGGGTGTGCGGACCGGAGCTGTCCCGACCTGGGGCGGGGCGGCATCGATTTCGGCGTCGCGTTTTATGGCGCGCCGGTGGTGGCGTTCGTCGTCCTGCTGATCTCGTTCTTCACCGCAAAGCGCCGCGGCGGCATCGCGGTTCCGCTGGTGGGTTGGGCGCTGCTGATCGCCGACGTCCTGCTGATGGCGGCGGCGGTCTCCGGCTAGGGTTTCAGGCTTGAGTGTGCACTGACGGCTTTGCGTGGTGCGTCAGGGTTGAAAATCGCCGAATCTTCCGCCCAGGGCTCACACACAAAACCCACGATTCACACTCAAGGGGCGTAGACGCCGTCTCCGGCTAACCCGGCGGCGCGAAGCCGCCGGGGTCGGTCTGCGGCCACGGCTGTTGCGGGGGCGGTTGCGGCCAGGGCGCGGCCGGTGGGGCCGGCGGCGGCCAGGGGCCCCCGGGCGGCATCGGGGGAAGTTGGGGACGTAGCCGGGCCAGTTCGCGGCGATGCCGCTCGGCGAGCACCGCGGCGAGCACCAACTCCGGCGGGGTCCCGGGCGGTGGTGGCGGGGCGATGCGCGACACGACGTCGCCGGCGATCCGGTAGGCCATCTGCAGCCGCAGGGGAGCGTCGAGTTGCGGTGCGCGGGAAAGGAACTGGCGTGCCACTTCGGCCTGGCCGGCGCCCAGCCCCGACAGCTGCAGCGAGGACGCCCACCACGCCAGCGACGGCGGCATCATCGGCGGCGGGCTCAACCGAGGGCCGCGCTCGCTCACCACGACCGTGCCGGCGAAGACGTCGCCGATGCGCTTGCCCTTCGGGGAGAAGATGCTGCAGATCACCGCCGGACTCCCGGCGAGCATCCAGATCTCCACCACCGACGCCAGCGCCCGAAACAGCGCCTGCCGGAAGCGTTCTGGGCCGCCGTCCTCGGACACCACCCGCAGGCCCAGCGCCATCTTGCCCACCGACCTTCCCCGCGTGGCGGTTTCGAACGCCAACGGATAGCCGACGACCACCAACACCGTGAAGATGAGCAGGACGGCGGTGCTCAGCGCGGAGTCGAACTGGGTCAGGGTGGCCGCCCACAACATCAGACCGAGCACGTAGCAGATGAAGATCACCGTGATGTCGATCAGCGCGCTGGCCGCCCGCACCGGCAACTGGGCGATCTGCACGTCGAGCACCACGGCGTCCCCGGTCACCACCTCCGACATAACACCGAACGGTACAGGCCGATTAGGCTGCGCAGGGTGGACGTCGACGCATTCGTGCTGACCCATCGCGGTACGTGGGACCGGCTCGACCAGTTGGTCAAGAGGCGCCGGTCGTTGACGGGCGCGGAGGTCGACGAACTCGTCGAGCTTTACCAGCGAGTCTCCACCCATCTGTCGATGCTGCGGTCGGCGTCGTCGGATTCGCTGCTCATCGGTCGGTTGTCGAGCCTGGTCGCGCGGGCCCGCTCCGTGGTGACGGGCGCGCATGCGCCGCTGAGCCGCACGTTCGTCCGCTTCTGGACGGTGTCGTTCCCGGTGGTTGCCTACCGCACCTGGCGGTGGTGGTTGGGAACGGCGGTGGCGTTTTTCGCCGTCGTGGTGATCATCGCCATGTGGGTGGCCGGCAATCCCGAGGTGCAGTCGGCCCTCGGAACACCAAGCGACATCGACGAATTGGTCAACCACGATGTCGCGTCGTATTACAGCGAACACCCCGCCGCCGCGTTTGCCCTGCAGGTCTGGATCAACAATTCCTGGGTGGCCGCGCAGTGCATCGCCATGTCGGTGGTATTGGGGTTGCCGATCCCGATCATCTTGTTCAACAACGCCGCCAACCTCGGGCTGATCGGCGGGCTGATGTTTCAGGCCGGCAAGGGCGGCATCCTGCTGGGCCTGCTGATCCCCCATGGGTTGCTGGAGCTGACGGCGGTATTCCTTGCCGGCGCAACGGGGATGCGGCTGGGTTGGTCGGTGATTTCGCCGGGCGATCGCCCCCGTGGGCAGGTTCTCGCCGAGCAGGGCCGTGGCGTCGTCTCGGTCGCCGTCGGGCTGGTCGGTGTGTTGCTGGTCTCGGGGCTGATCGAGGCGCTGGTGACGCCGTCACCGTTGCCGACGTTTGTCCGGGTGGGCATCGGTGTCATCGCCGAGGCCGCGTTCCTGTCGTACATCGTGTATTTCGGGCGCCGCGCGGCGAAGGCCGGCGAGACCGGCGACGTCGAAGACGCGCCCGACGTGGTGCCGACCGGCTGAGCCCGACCGAAACTTACAGTCGCCCGGTGGCTTTCATCGCCAGATACCGGTCGGCGAGGGCGGGCGCGATCTCGGTGGGCGGGGCGTCGACGACCTCGACGCCGCCGCGTCGCAGCCGCGTCGCGATCGCGCCGCGGTCGTTGCGGGAGCGTTCTGCGGCCGCGGCGTCGTAGACCGCGGCCGCGTCCGAGCGCCCGGCGGCCATCTGGTCGACGCGCGGGTCGCCGACGGCGGCGATCATCACGTGGTGCTTGGCCGACAGCTGCGGCAGCACCGGCAGCAGGCCCTCGTCCAAGGCGGTCGCGTTGAGGTCGGTCAGCAGCACCACCAGCGACCGCCGCCGGGTGCGCCGCAGGATGGTGGCAACCATTGCACGCCAATCCGATTCGACGAGCGCCGGCTGGACCGGGGCCATCGCATCGACCAGCTGGGCGAGCAGCTCGGTGCGCGACGCGCCGAACACGCCGGCCCGGCTAATCCTGTCGTGGGCGAGGAAGTCGACGTGGTCGCCGGCCCGCGACGCGAGGGCGGCCAGCAGCAGCGCCGCGTCCATCGCCCAGTCCAGCCGGGGCCAGCCCGCCGGGTCGGAGGCGGTGGGGTCGACGCCGACGCGACCCGCCGCCGTGCGCCCGGTGTCAAGCGCGATCACCACGCGCCGGTCGCGTTCGGGTCGCCAGGTGCGGACCACCACGTCGGCGCGCCGGGCGGACGCGCGCCAGTCGATCGAGCGCACGTCGTCGCCAACGACATACTCGCGCAGCGAGTCGAATTCGGTTCCCTGCCCGCGTATCAGCGTCGGCAAGAGGCCGTCGATCTCGCGGAGCTTGGCGAGCCGTGACGGCAAATGCTTGCGCGACAGGAACGGCGGCAACACCCGGAGCTGACCCGGCACCGACCGCGAACCCTGCCGCCCGGCCAGCCCCAGCGGCCCGATCGAACGCGCCGTGACCGCGGCCGCGCGCTGATCGCCGCGACGCACCGGCCGCAGTCGGGTCTCCAGCGGCTGCGCCTGCCCGGCGGCGATGTCGACGGCGTGCATGCGCGGCTCGGCGCACGCGCTGGGCGGCCAGGCGTCGCGGATCTGGCCGCGGAATCGCCGGCGGCCGTCGTTGTGCACCTGCAAGCCGACCTGCACCGGTTGCGCGAGCCGGGCCGAACAGTCCGCCGAACGGGTATAGCGCAGCGCACGGGTGCTGGCCGCCAGCGTGGCATCGACGACCACCAATGTCACCAGCAACACCAGCAGTACCATGAAAGCCCTTGTGGGCCAACGCGATACCGCGATAGGCAGGACGCAGATCAGCGCCAGCAGCCCGGTGCGCCCAGTCAGAATCACTAGCGGGGCACCGGCACCGACGCCAGGATTCCGTCGAGCACGCCGTCGGGCGTCGCCCCTTCGAGCTCGGCCTCGGGGCGCAGCATCACCCGGTGCCGCAGGGTGGGGCGGGCCATGGCCTTCACGTCGTCGGGGGTGACATAGTTGCGGCCCGACAGCCAGGCCCACGACCGCGCGGTGCCCAGCAGCGCCGTCGCCCCGCGCGGCGACACACCCAGCTGCAGGGCGGGCGACGACCGGGTGGCGCCGACGATGTCGACGATGTAGCCCAGCACCTCGTCGGCGACCAGGACCTGTTGCACCGCCTTGCGCCCGGCCGCGAGCTCGTCCGGCCCGGCCACCGGGTTGATCTCCGACAGGTCGCGGGGATCGAAGCCGTGCGCGTGCCGGCCGAGGATGGCGATCTCGGCGTCGCGCGACGGCAGCGTGACGTTGAGTTTGAGCAGGAACCGGTCGAGCTGGGCCTCGGGCAGTTGGTAGGTGCCCTCGTATTCGATCGGGTTCTGGGTCGCGGCGACGATGAACGGGTCGGGTAGCGGCTTGGCCTCGCCCTCGACGCTGACCTGACGCTCTTCCATCGCCTCGAGCAGCGCGGCCTGCGTTTTGGGTGGGGTGCGGTTGATCTCGTCGGCCAGCAGCAGGTTGGTGAACACCGGCCCGGGCCGGAACACGAACGCGGCGGTGCGCGCGTCGTACACCAGCGAGCCGGTGACGTCGCCGGGCATCAGGTCGGGAGTGAACTGCACCCGCTTGAACTCCAGCTGCAGGGCGGCCGACATCGCTCGCACCAACAGCGTCTTCGCCACTCCCGGAACACCTTCCAGCAGCACGTGCCCCCGGCACAGCAGCGCGATCACCAGGCCGCTGACGACCCCCTCCTGCCCGACGACGGCCTTGGCCAGCTCCGACCGCAACGCCAGCAGCGCCTCGCGTGCCGCCTCAGCGGTCGTGGTTTGTGATTGCGTCACGTTCGTGTGACCTGCCTTTCGATGTCGTCGAGCGCACGGGCAAGTTGTAGCAGGTCGTGGTCGGTGGCCGGCGGTGGCCCGAACAGGTGGTAGGAAACGAATCCCGGGTCGGCACCGCTGCGCCGGGCCACGGTCGCCACCACCGCGGGAGCCGGCGCGCCCGGGCCAAGGCCCAGCCGGGGCAGCAGCCGCTGAATCGTGGCGGCGCGCAACGCCGCGGCTGCGCGGTCGCGGGCGCGTCGGGACCGGTAGAGCCGGCCGCGGCCCTCGACGGTCTCCGACGCGCGCACGACGACGGGTAATTCCTCGGCCACCAGCGGGCCCGGCCGGCGGCCCTTCCACAGGGCGACCAGCAGTACGACGACGCACAGCTGCCACACGATCCAGGTCACGTTTTCCGGGATCAAATCGGAAACACTTGACGGGGAAGATGTTTCGCCCTCGACCCGGTGGGGCGCGTACCAGATGAGCCGCGGGCGTGCGCCGGCCAGGTTCATGGCCAGGGCGGCGTTACCCGCCTGCAGCAGGCTCCCGTTGGTCATGAAGTCGGTGCTGCCGACCACCGTGACGATTCGCCCGTCGTCGCGGTACCGGATGAGTATCCCGTCGTAGCAGCTCGTCATAGCCCGGTTGTCGGTGGCCCGATAGGTGTCGCTCGGTCCGAATCGCACCGTTCCGGCGCGGTTCGCCTCTCGCAGTGAGCAATTCGGGCTCTTGTCGAATGCCATGCTGCCGGCCGACATGCGCAACCCGGGCATCAGCGCCTCCCGGGTGCGCACCGTCGGTTCCACCAGCAGCAGATCGCCCGGGGCGTTGCCGAGCCGGTCCAGCAGCGCGCTGTCGGTGAGGTATTGGGTCTGCGCCACCAGGATCTGCGTGCCCGGCCGCGCCGCGCGTTCGACGTCGGCGACGGTGTCGGCCACCACCACCTCGACGCCGCCGTCGCGCAGCAGCGTCACCAGCGCGCGCGCCCCGTCCGGCTCGGTCGATTTCGGATCCATCCGGGCGCCGGGGCGCGGTGCGGTCAGGTAGGCGCCGACGCCGGCGATGACGGCGAGCGCGACGATGGTGACGACCACCCAGGCCCACGTTCGCCAGCGCCGCACCGACATTGGCGCCGCCGGACGCGTCGCCGTCATCGGACCTGCGCCCAGGAGTCGGTGGCCTCGGGCCGGCCGGCCGCCGGCGCCGCAGCGGGCGAGCGCGAGCGCAGATGGTCATCGAGGGCGGCGATCATTCGGTAGCCGGCCTCGGTTCCGGGCCGCTCGCCGTAAGTCACATCGTTGAATGCCGTTGCGGCATCAGATAATTCGCTTCCCAGGTGCGGCAGCGCAGCGCCGGCGTCCCGGGCCAGCTCGTTGGCGGTGCGGCCGGGTGCCGGTTCCAGCACGCCGGTCTCCTCGAGTTGGCGCGCGACGGCGCGCAGCCGATGCCGGATCGCCGCCGACCAGTCGCCTTGGGCGGCATAGCTTTCGGCGGTGGCGCGGTGCTGTGCCGCGGTGAGTTGGGAGGCCTCGAACAACTGGTAGTCGCCGCCGCGGTTGGTGCGCATGGTGCGTCGTGCGATGCGGATGGCGACCACGACCGCGATTGCCAGCAGGATGAGCAGCACGCTGGTGGTGAACCATCCGCCGGGTATCGAGGCGGTCTTGTCCAGCAGCCGATAGATCAGTTCGTTGACCCACTCGGCGAATTGTTGGGCAGCCGAGCCTTTCGAATAGATCGGCTTGCCCAGCTCTATCTGGGCGGCCTGATGGGCGGCATCGCGGTCGATGTCGATGGAGGGCACGGTCAGTTGGTCCTACACCGGCCGGGTCAGCCAGAGGTTGTCGGTGGACGCGCCCGCGTAGGGGCCGCCGGCGGCGCCGGTTTGCAGCACCAGGTCGAACGCCTCGGCCCGCATCCGGCGGTCGGTGTAGAGCAGCGTGATGACCCCGGCGTTGAACGGCGCAATGATGATCTGGCCGATGGCCGACCCGACGGACGCGATCGCGCTGCTCAGCAGCAACCCCCCGGTGGACGGGGCTCCGCCGCTGACCAGCAGCACCTGGCCGACGATGCTGAACGGTAGCGCGACGGCGTTGCCGATGAAGGACGAAACCACGAACGTCAGCGTCCGGATGCCCAACACCCGCCAGAAGCCGCCACGGACCAGCCTGAACGATCGAGTGATGGCCTCCATGACGGGCAGCCGCTCCAGCACGATCAGCACCGGCGCGAACAAAACCATGGTGTAGAGGTAGACCAGCGCGACGATCGCCGCGAGCACCAGGGGGAGTCCGAAAATGACCGCCAGCGCCGGGGCGCCGGTGACGGCCAGCAGCGCGATGATCACCGCCACCAGCCCGAAAATGGCCGCCACGGCGACGCCTTCCAGCAGCGCCAACCCGAGCAATGAGAGCAGCCGCCCCCGAATCTTGACCCAGGTTTCGCCGATGGTGATCTGCGATCCGAACACCGCCCGCCCGACGATGACGGTGAGCATGCCGGACAGCAGCATGCCGCCGAGCCAGGTGACGATCATCCCCGCGGCCATCGAGCCCAGCCACGCGCCGACGATGCCGCCGCTCAGCTCGCTGGAGCGTGCGACGGTGATCCTGCCGTAGGCGGCCAATGGCCCGAACGCCGCGAGCATGGAGACGAGCTGCATGACGACGACCACCATCGCGGTCAGCCCCAGCGTCGCCCGGGGGTTGGCCCGGACGAAGCCGACCGCGCCGTTGAAGATGTCGCTGAGCGTCAGCGGCCGCAGCGGGATGATCCCGGGCTTGAGTGCCCCGGGAACCAATTGCGGCGGGCCATAGCCCGGTGGCGAACCATAGCCCGGCGGGGGACCGTAGCCCGGCGGGGGACCGTAGCCCGGCGGGGGTCCGTACCCGGCCGGCGGGTAGCCGAGCGGTGCGTACTGGCCGGGTGGGGGGAGCGCCGGATAACCGGGCGGCGGCAGCGCGTTCACCGGGTGTTACGGCCTTCGCGGCGCGGCCCGTCGTTCGTCATGGGCTCCATCCTGTCGGCGGTCCGGGCATTTCTCAATCTTGACCGGCGCCGCGGCGCGTAGCGTCTCAGCCATGGCGGAATTGAAATCCCGGCTGCGTGACGACCTGACGCAGGCGATGAAATCCCAGGACAAGCTGCGAACCGCGACCCTGCGCATGCTGCTGGCCGCAATCCAGACCGAGGAGGTCTCCGGCAAGCAGGCCCGCGAGCTCACCGACGACGACGTCATCAAGGTGTTGGCCAAGGAATCGCGCAAGCGCGCCGAGGCGGCCGAAATCTACACCCAGAACGGTCGTGGTGAGCTCGCCGCCAACGAGCACGCCGAAGCCCGGGTCATCGACGAGTACCTGCCCACGCCGCTCACGGAGGCGGAGCTGGCCGACGTCGCCGACACGGCGATCGCACAGGTCGCCGAGGAGATCGGCGAGCGACCGGGCATGAAGCAGATGGGCATGGTCATGAAGGCGGCCACCGCGATCGCGGCGGGAAAGGCCGACGGCGCGCGGCTGTCGGCCGCGGTGAAGGAACGCCTGTAGGGCCAATTACTCTGCGGTGAGCCGGAATCCGCGGCCGCCGCAACGACTCCACGCCCCAAACGGCTCTATCATCCAGTCATGCTGATCCGGGTCCCCTCGATCCGGCAAACGTTGGAGCAGTTGCGCACCGAGGATCCGGAGCGCGACGCGCTGAAACGGGCCGTCCGGGCGGCGATCATGGTGCCGATTACGGCCGGAGTCGCCTTCGCTCTGGTGGGCGGCACCGTGACACCGCTGTATGCGCTGCTCGGCGCTTTCTGGCTGCTGGTGGTCACCGAATTTCCCGGCAACCGGCAGCAGCGCGCGGTGGGTTACCTCGGCTTAACCGTCAACGGGATCGTCCTGATCGCCGTCGGCACCTTGGTCGCCCCAAACGCCTGGCTGGCCGTGGCGTTGATGTTTCTCCTCGCGATCGCGGCCACCCTGGCCAGCTTGCTCAGCACGACGGTCTCCGCCGGTCAGCGCGCGACCCTGTTGTGTTACGTCTGGCCGGTCTGCACGCCGACCGGGCCCATCGGCGAGCGGTTGCTTGGTTGGCTGATCGCCGTCCTGCTGTGCGTGCCGGCGGCGTTGTTCTTCCTTCCGCCGCGGCACTATGGTGCCCTGCGCCGGCATGTCCGACAGGTGTGCACCGCGCTGGCCGACCGGATCGAGGGCACCGGTTCGGCCGAGGACGTGACCACGGCCATGGACGCGTTGCGGGCGAATTTCCTGGCCGCCAGCTGCCGCCCGGTCGGCCTCAGCGCCGGCAGCCGGGCGCTGGTACGCGTCGTCGACCTTCTCGAGCTGGTCGCCGACCTCGTCGACGACGACACCGGGAGGACGCTGGGCACGCTGAACCCGCCCGCCGTCGAAATCCTGCGATGCTGCTCGCGATTGCTCGACGCAGAGCAACTTGCCCAGCGCGCCACAAATCGCGCCACCCTGGACGAGGTGCTGGCCCAATTGCGGTCGCTGGCACGGCGCAATTACCGCGACGACGTGGTGCTGATTCTCGACGCACCGGACGACGAGTCTGCCAGTGCGACGGGGCGACAGCTGCTGGGTTGCCGAAGCATCACGACGACCATCGCATTGATCGGCAGGGTCATCGCGGCGGCCGCCGCGGCCGACGCGCGGCCGGTGTGGGCACGGGCCCTCGGCCTGCAGCTGCCGCCCACCGGATTCGCCGACCGGCTGGCGTCGGAGACCGCCGCCGGCACGGCGGCCGCGGCGGCGTTCCTGGCCACCCGTTCCGTCGCGGCACACAACGGCCTGCGCATGGGGGTCGGGTTGGCCCTGGCGGTCGCCGTCACTCATCTGCATCTGGTAGAGCATGGCTTCTGGGTCGTGGTCGGAACGATGCTGGTGCTCAGCAGCAGCGCGTTGACCACCAGGACCAAAGTCGTTCAGGCGGTTGTCGGTACGACGCTGGGGATCATCGTCGGAGGGCTGCTCGTCGGGGCCGTCGGTTCGGAGCCCGTGGCGCTGTGGTTGCTGGTCCCGATCACCATTTTCGGGTCGACCTACCTGCCGCGGTTCGTTTCGTTCACCGTCGCCCAGGCCGTGGGGGCGTTGAGCCTGCTGGTCATCCTCAATCTCACCGCGCCCGCCGGCTGGCGCGTCGGCCTGCTGCGCATCGAAGACATCGCGATGGGCGCGGCCGTCGGCCTGGTCGTGTCGCTGCTGCTGTGGCCCCGGGGCGCCACGGTTGCGGTGTCGGCCCTGATTCGGGCGGCGGTCGATGTCAACTTGCGCTACCTCCGGGCGGCCGTGCTGCGGGTCACCGAGGGTCACTCGGAAGACAGCGACTCCGAACTCGCCGCCCTCAGCCACGATGCCCTCGTGTGCAGCCGAAGAGTGGATGACGCTGTGCGGCATTATCTTTCGGAGACGGGTAGCGGGGCCGACCTGCGCACTCCGGTGGTGCGGGCGGCCAACCGGGCCACGTGGTTACGCCTCGCGGCGGACATGATCGCCGACATCAGGACGCTGCCCCCGAACGGGTCCTACCCGTCCGCCCGGGCCGTGCTGGAAGCCCACTTGGAGTTCGTCACCGAGCGGTTCTCAGCGTCCAACGACACGAACGGTCGGCCGATGGCCGGGGAAGTCGCCAGGGCGTTGCGAGCCGAGGCGGCCGGCGAAGCCAACGCGGTCGAGGCCGCGCAGCCATTCGTCACGGTGGCGGCCACCCTCGGCGAACTCGAGCTGATACCGCTCGGGCAGCCCGAAATACCTTCTCCCACAAAGGCTTCCATCACTAGCCAGAGTTGATCAGACCATCGTCCGGGTGCCGTCGCCGGCGCGCCTGGTGACACGCCGGTCGTCGAGCCGCTCGAGCAGTGGCACGGCGACGCGACGGGTGGTGCCCAGGGCGCGCCGGGCCTCGCTGACGGTGAACGGCTGCGGCAGCTTCGCCAGGACGTCGGCCGCCCGATCGAACGCGTCGGGACCCAGTACCACGCCGTCGGCGATCCGGGCCAGCCGCCCGGCGCGCACGGCGGCGGCCAGCTCCCGGGGGCCGAGCTTGAGGTCGGCCAGTTCGGCGGCCTCCGGCGCGCGAAACGGCTCGGCGGCCAGCCATTCCTCGATCGCGCGCACCGCCTTGTCGACGCGGGCCGGCAGTGGGCGGGCGAGCACGACGTCGCGGCGGGCATGCCGCTCGAGACGCTGCGGCAACGCGCCGGGCTGCCCG